>CAYPTH010000039.1:0-15200 GCA_964413635.1 uncultured Spirochaetaceae bacterium | reverse complement strand
CGGGGGGCGCACGCCGCATCCCCGGTTTTGAAGGTTCCGCCGAGTTCTACCCGCGCTTCATCTCGGAGCGCGAGCTACTCTTCTCCTCCGACCGCAGCGGCAGCTTGGCCCTGTACCGCCACGAGCTGGACAGCGGAGAGACGGAACTGATCCTGGAAGACCCGGTCGGCGCCTACGCCGGCATTATCCACGAAGGCCGGCTGATCTACGGGACCTACTCCTCCCTGGGGTGGGCGCTCCGCGCCGCCGGAACCGCACAGCTGCAGGCGGCTCCCGTGCCCACCACGGCCACCGTCCCCGGGGACACCGCCGCGGATGTCTATCCACCAGGGCCGGTCTCGCACGCCGGCGGCGCGTCCCCCTCGGTTCCGGACGCCACCACCTACCGGGATATACCGCGAGCGGAGCTCTGGTTTCCCTTTCTGGCCCTGGCAACGGGGGCGGACGGCAGCATTGGAGTTGGGCCGAGCGCCTTTGTCTACGGGGCGTCCCTGCTGGCGCGGTGGACGTGGACCGTCGACATCGGCCTCATTCCCGGCTTTCTGTCCGGCGCCGACGGGAGCGCCGACGGCGCGGTGGATCCCGCCGTGCAAGCAGTTGGCTCGGCGTCACTCAACTACCGCTACGGCCCCTGGTCCGCCTCCTACTTCGCGCAAAACAGCTACCAGGGCGCCGAGGGAGCGGCGACCCAGGTAATCTCACAGAGCGGCACGGCCTCGCGGAGCCTGTTCAACCGGCGGCGCCTCGGTGTCTCGCAGGGTGCCGCGATCGGCACAACCCTGGTTCATCAGACGGTGGTGCGCGGCGGAGCGAACTTCAGCTTCCTGGCGGCACCGACCGGCGGAAGCTACTCGAATTCCTTTGCGAACGGTGTTTCCGCGGCCTACAGCAGAAGCGTCACCGGTGCGGCACAGGAGTTCTACGGCGCCACGGGGAACGTGAACGTGAGCTTGGGCGCCTCATACACCCTCCCGCTCTTGCAAGGCCGCTTCGACGGCTTCGATCTGCAGGGGGCCGCCACCGCCTTCGGGCCGGGCCTTCGTCCGACGCACGCAAGCGTGGTTGAGCTCCGCGGCTTCTTCACGACCGGCTCTCCCCTGGAGAGCCGCCCGGGCGTGGTTCAGCCGCGGGACGTGCGCAATGTGGTGATCTCCTTTCCACCGGTGGGTGCTATCGGAGAAGGACGAACCTTCAACGCCCTCCTCCATCTCGGCTACCGCCTCCCGATAGCCCGCGTCGACTGGCCCTTGATCCTGAGCACCGGCATCCTCGGCTTTTCCAGCGCCTTCTACACCGAAGGGGCTCTCGCCGCCGGCGGCGGGCCCGGCATCGACGTTGATCCGGCGGTTTCGTTCGGGAGTGAGCTCGTTACCCTCTTCGGATTCAAGGGCGGAAGTGTGCCGATCGGCTTGGGGGTGAATCTCCGCCTGAGTCTGGTAAACCCCCTCGGCGAGCTGACCGAGCTGCGCCCCTACGCCTTCGTTGACTTTGCGTTGCCGACGGAGACCGGTGACCGCAATCTTTCACTCACCCGAAACGGCCGGAAATGTAGGCTTCCGTGCGCTCTTTTTGGGGATTAAAGAAGAGGTCCTTGGTTTCCCCGGACTCAATGACAACGCCGTTGAGAAAGAACGATGTCTGGTGAGAGAGTCGCCCCGCCTGCTGCAGATTGTGCGTCACGACAATGAGGGTGTACTCGTTGTGTAGGCCGTCTAAGAGATCCTCGATCTTGGCCGTTGAGATGGGGTCCAGAGAGCTTGTCGGCTCGTCCATGAGGATGACGTCGGGTTGCACCGCGATCGCGCGGGCAATGCACAGCCGCTGCTGCTGACCGCCTGAGAGGCTCAGCGCCGGCTCGTGCAGACGGTCCTTGACTTCCTCCCACAACGCCGCGTGATGCAGGCTCTGCTCCACGGTCTCCTCGAGGACACCCTTGTTGTGCGTCCCGTGAATCCTCGGCCCGTAGGCCACGTTGTCGAAGACCGACATGGGAAAGGGGTTGGGCTTCTGAAAGACCATGCCAATGCGCTTTCGGAGCTCAATGACGTCGTACTCCTTGTATACGTCGTGACCGTCGTACTCGACGGTACCGTCGATTCTGACGTAGTCGATGACGTCGTTCATCCGATTGAGCACCCGGAGAAAGGTCGATTTCCCGCAGCCCGAGGGTCCAATGAGGGCGGTGATCTGATGCTCCGGTATGTCCATATTCACCGACTGAAGCGCTTGAAAGTCACCATAGAACAGGTCGAGGTCACGTATCCGGAACTTCAGCGCACCGTTTCCGTTCGCATCAAGCTCTGCCTGCGATCTGGTGCTCGTCGCTTCATTACTCATACCGATACTCCTACTGTTGCGACGCCATCCGCGACATGCGGCCAATGAGCGTGCGCGTGAGATAGTTCACAATGATCACAATGATTACGAGAATCGTCGCCGCCGCGAAGGCGTTCGGAAGAGAGATGGTCTCCCGGACCAAGAGGTAGAGGTGCACCGATAGCACCCGGATCGGCGAGTTCAGGCTTCGAAGGAGGGCCAGGTTGCTCCCCATCGTGTAGAGCAGTGCCGCGGTCTCGCCCACTGCCCGGCCTATTCCGAGGATCATGCCGGTCAGAATTCCCGGGGCGGCCGACGGCAGGACAACTCGAAAAATGGTTTGGAGCTTTGTCGCGCCGAGAGCTAGGCTGCCGTCACGGATCTCCTTGGGGACCGATCGAAGCGCCTCCTCACTGGTACGCACCACCGTCGGCAGAATCATCAGTGTCAACGTCAGCGTCCCGGAAATGAGCCCGGTCTGAAATCCGAGGAACTGGGCGAAAAAGACCAGCCCGAAGAGGCCAAACACAATGGAGGGTATCCCCGCAAGGGTATCGGTGCCGATGCGGAGAATCGTCAGCAGCCGCCCCTGTTTCGCGTACTCCACGAGATAGATCGCGCCGGCGACCCCAATCGGAGTGGCAATGACGAGAACAAAGAGGATCATGGCCAGGGTGTTGAGGATAATGGTGCTCGCGCCACCCACGGCACCCGCCCGGCGCGGCGGCGTCACGAAGAAGGAGGGGCGCAGATTCACCGACTGCTCGACGTGCTCAACCTCCACAACCGGCAACTCGAAGGCCCGCACGATATCCCGGCTCACGATTCCGAACGCGCCCTCGGTCGAGCGAATGGCTGCAGCGAACTCCTCCGGCGTGCGTACGGCGATCTCACCGGTGCCGCCGGACTGCGAGATTTCCGGAAAAGCCTCAACCATCAGTTGTCGCTGCTTCGCTGCCGGCGCACCATCTCCGGTGAAGATGACCGGCCGAACCGGAAGGGGCTCGTACTCGCCGTCGTCACCCTCGCTCAAGTCGGCCGGAGAGACCTCGATGCGGCTTCCCCCCACTTCATCCCAGGCGGCGGCCTCTCCGGATACGAGACCGCGGACCTGTTCTCGGCTCAGCTTGTTCAAACGCCTGCCCGCCTGCAGAGCTGTGACGTCGGGATGGACGGCGACGCTCACCTCGTAGAGTGATACGGCTTTTGCCCGTGTAAGATCATCCCGCCACCCCGCCGGCATCAGCACCACGGCGCCATCGTTCTCAGCAATGATGCGGGAAACCTCATCAGGCCCCGCCGCCTGACGCACCGCTTCGCCGAACTGCCCGTCCTCACCAAGGAGGTACTCCGCCGCGGCGGCGCGGAACTCGGTGTCCCCTGCAACCACGGGCGTGGCGTTTCGGTCTTGTCCGGTGAGGTAGCCCCAATAGGAGTTCAGCCCCAGGAATATCTCGCGCAACTCGTCGTACTGGAGGGCATCCAGGCGAAGGCTCCGGGGAGCGACGAGGGTGAGCTCAGTATCTCGACCGGTGGCGACGGTATCTTGGGGGAATGGGAAGGTTGGCTCGGCGCGGACGCTTCGGGTGTAGAAACCGTTCACGACAATGTAGCCAACGATCAGACCGAGGATGAGTATCGTGAGCCCGGCGGATCCCCAAATGAAGCCCTTGGCTACTCGTTCTTTCACCCGAACGATCCGGGCGTGGCGAGACGCCCCC
This sequence comes from uncultured Spirochaetaceae bacterium, assembly GCA_964413635.1. GTDB lineage: Bacteria > Spirochaetota > Spirochaetia > DSM-27196 > PWMO01 > CAYFQV01. The sequence goes on along the minus strand of CAYPTH010000039.1, from coordinate 11,163 downwards.
ACCTGCGGAGCCGGCGTGGGCGCCGGATCAATTGTTTGAACTGCCATCCGGTCGCACCTTTAGCTCAGATCTGCGGTTGATGATCTGCGTCGTGAGATTAAGAAGGAGAATGAAGATGAAGAGTACCACCGCGGTAGTGAACAACGACACTCGGTGGTCGCCCCCTGCGTAGCCCATGTCGTTGACAATGGCCATGGTGAGCGTCCGGACTCGGGAACGAATCCCGTCCATCGGCATGGTTGGTTGGTTCCCCGCGACCATCAGGACGGCCATGGTCTCGCCGATTGCCCGGCCCATGCCGAGGATTACGCCGGTGAGGATACCGTTGCGAGATGCCGGCAGAATGACGCGCCAGATGGTCTGCCAGTGCGTCGAACCGAGCGCGAAAGAGCCGTCGGCATACTCCCGGGGGACGGCGCGAATCGAGACCTCGGTTATGTTGATGATTGTCGGAAGCGTCATGACGGCCAAAATGGCCATGCCGGAAAAGGCGTTGTAATTGACCAGGGGGTCGGCAACGCGGTCCAGAAAAAAGCCGATCATCATGACCCCGAAGAAGCCGTACACGACCGAAGGAATCCCGGCCAGGATCTCCGTGGCGCTCCTGAGCACGCTCTGGGCGCGCCCTTTTGCAATCTCGGCAATGAAGATGCCCACCGAAATGCCGATGGGCACCGCAAGAACCAAGGCGCCGGCGGTCACCATGAGCGACGCCACAATGAAGGGCGCAATCCCGTAGCTCGGCGGGTCCCCAATGGGGTACCAATCGGTCCCGAAGAGAAAGTCGGCCAGGCTTGGCGGCGTGTTGCCTTCGACGGAGGTGAAGAAGAGCGGCAACCCTTCGATCATGATGAACAGCGTGATGAAGAGTACGCTGAGGACGGACAGCGCGGCGCTGAAGGCAAAAACGCCGCGCATGCCCTGTTCATAGTACGGCCTGAACCTCAAACAACAACCTCCTGGACACGGACCCGTACACGGGCGGTCGGGCGGCGCCGGCGGCGCCGAATCTAGCGGAGCGGCAGGTAGCCGACGTCCTGAACGATCTGCTGACCCCGCGGACTGAGCAAGAAGTCGACGAAGACTTTCCGCTCACCCGTCGGTTCGCCGATAGTGACGATATTCAGCGGCCGCGTGATGGGGTACTCCCCGGTGAGCACGGTCTCGAGCGTGTCGGGAACCCCATCGACCGATAGAGCCCTGCCGCCCTGATCCTCCACCCGCTCAATTGTCACAAGCGACGCATAGCCGATCGAGTACGGGGTCTGGGTCACCATGGTGGCCATGTTGCCGTTACTCTCGGTCACCAGGCCCTGTCGCTTGTAGCGAGCATCATCGCCATAGGTCCGCACAAGGACGCGTTCCCGAAAGGCGCCGAAGGTCCCGCTCGCCTGATCGCGCCGGACGATGGTGATCTCCTGGTCCGGCCCGCCGAGCTCGCTCCAGTTGTTGATCTCCCCGACAAAGACGCCGGCCAGATCTCTCAAGGAGATATCGTAAAGGGGGACGGTCTCGTGAACAATGACCGCCAGTCCGTCGGTGGCAATTGTGGTCGCCACCAGCCCCTGCTGACGCTCCCGGATAAACAGGGCCCGGCTCGAGGCGCCAACGTCGTAGACGCCGTTCAGGGTCCCCTGAATGCCCGCCGTCGAGCCCGGCGCGTCGTAGGAAAGCTCCGCTGCCGCGTCGATCTCCGTCCGATATACCTCGATCGCCGAGCTCATGATCGGGTCCATGGTGGTTGATCCCCCCATGGACAGCCGCAGATTGTCGCCGCCACGCTCCTGCTGCCCGTCTGCGAGGGCGCCCGTGGCAAGGATGGCAAGCATGAATGAGAAAATGATGAGACGTTTCATTCGTCATACTCCTCAGTTGTTGAAGATCCCTTAGAGATCGATTTTCGCGGAGATGCTGAAGCTCCGTCCTTTTCGGTACTCCTGTACAATGTTGCCGGGATCATCACCGGAAGCGGGATCCACCTCTTCGCCGACGGTGAATCGGGCGGGCAGATCCAGGAGATTCTTCGCGGAGAAGCCGAAGGATAGGAACTTGGAGACGCTGTGACTCACGACCAGGTCGAGCTGGTGGAAGGGCTGCTCGTAGGTATCCGGCACCCCGTTCACCCCGATATCGGTAATGCGCGGACCAAAGACATTGTAATTCACGGTCGCACTCGTAAACTGCTCCTTCTGCTGCGACCAGGAGACGCTGTTGCGATAGCCGAGGGCCGCGTTGACAACGTAGGGCGACTGCCCCTGCAGGCGGCGAGCCGTGGTGGTGTTGGCGAAGGTCTTTTGCTCGGACAGTCCCGTTGTGGTATCAGTCAGCTCGAACTGAAACTCGCGCCCCTGCTCGCCAAGGTCTATCTGAGACCAGATGTAGGTGAAGTTTCCGCGCAAGGTGAGGTCGCGGAAGAATCCGGCCACCCCGCCGAGAAGCCGTCTTCGCCTGACGGTACGCTCTAAGGAGTCCAACTGAACACGCGTGACGAGCGTCTCCCGGATCAGGTCGGCAAGGTATCGGCCCTTGAGATTCCACTCGAGCTCCGCACCGGTGTTCTGTGCCGCCGGAATGTTTGCGAGGGTGTTCAAAAGCTCGCCGCCTCCACGGTTCAGGGCGAAGGTCTCAATGGGATTCTGGAAGTACTTGTAGAAGGCGCCGACGCTCAGAAGCTCCGCCTCGGCGGGATAGAACTCCCACCGCAGGTCGCCGTTGTAGAGCCGTGCGGTCTTGAGATTGGGATTCCCTTGGAAAACCCCCGCCCCCGGGGCGCCACTGAACTTCTGCTGCGGCGAGAGGTCGCTGAGGTCGGGGCGGTTTACCGTGCTACTCGCGCCCACACGGAACTGTGCGCGTTCGCCGGTGGGAATGGTCAGGTTGAGCCCCGGCATGAGAAAGTCGAGGGGCTCCGTAGTCTCGAGCACCTGCGGCTCCGCCTCCTCTCCGGAGAACGCATCCCGCGATTGGACGGACTGCCTCGAATACTCCCCGCGCAGACCGGCGGAGAGGCGAGTGTTCCCGAAGATCAGCACATCCGTCGAGAAATAGGCCGCCGCGAGGAGCTGTGAGGCGCTGATGGTATCGGTGAACTCCGTGAACTCCTGGAAATCGAAGATTTCATCGGGATCATCCGTTCCAATGTACTCGTCCACAAAGATGTCGTTCGGATCCTGCTCGACTATGTCCCGATTAGCCCCGGGATACGTCAATCCAAAGCGCCGGGTCTCGGAGTCCCGACTCTGGTAGGACGCCTCCAGGCCCACGTCGACGAAGTCGGGAGTCGGATTCCCGAACCAGGCAACCGGCATGGACAGAGATAAGGTGCCGCCGTTGATTATGTCGTTGACCGTCGTGAAATTCCGGCGGACCGACCAATTGTCGAAGACCAAATAACTGTCCTCTTCCACGAAGTCTCCGTCCTGATTGTCCTCCCGGTAGATGTAGTAACGACGGTCCGGCTCGTAGCTTTGGGCAAAGGAGAAGGTGTAGGCCCAGTTCAACTCGGAACGATTGAGGCTGTCGATGAAGTGCCTGCCCCGAAGCGCTTCGTTGAACAGGGTCTGTTCCTTCCACACGAGATCCGTCTCTCCAATGTCGTACTGCTCGGAGCCGTAGAACCCGCTGACTTTCTCGGTCTTTGAATCCGTGGCCCTGACAAGAAGAGAGCTCGACTCGAGCCGGTAGCGATCCTCTTCCTGGAGAACAATCTCGAAGATCCCGCCAATGTCCACATCCCGACTCGTAATGTCTGCGTCGTAGGAGTGCTGAACCGCAAAGTCCTGTCCTTCAGCGTTGGAAGCCTGGGGGAAGTTCTGCTTCTCTTCCGAATAATCCCACGCGTCCTGCAGCGTCAGCGAACCAGTGAGGCCGAGACTGAAGGTGTCCGTTACTTCGAACTTGTCCCGCATGGAAATGCTGGTGCTGTAGTTGAGGGGCAGTGTGCGGAGCTCCGGCTCCCAGTTGACGGCGAACGATTCCCCCAACTCCTCCCGCCGCTCGGGCTCCAGTCCTTCGCCGGTCAACCCGGACTTCTTCTTGATCGCGTTTTCTTCGTTCTCGACCTCGTCCGGAAGCGCCCTGGTGCCGTCGTCAATGCCGAGCCAGTCCAGGCTGCCGGAAGGGTCCGCGAGCCTTTCCGTAAACGTGGTCCCGTCGTTGTACGCCACGGATGCGCTGATCTCGGTACGCAGACGCCGGGCATACTGATCATCCGGCATGCCGATCGTTCGAATACCTACGGTGCCGCCGCCGAAGTCTCCCACACGTGAGGGCGAGTAGGTCTTTTGAACTGCCAAGCTCTCGATCACCCCCGTTGGAAAGAGGTCGAGGGGCACGACGCGCTTATCCACCTCAGGGCTCGGAAGGCGTGTTCCGTTGAGAAGTGAAAAGGAGTAGCGCTCACCCATTCCGCGGATGTAGACGAAGCGATCATCCACAACGGTGAGCCCGGTAACTCGCTTCAATGCGCCGGCGGCGTCGGAGTCCCCGGTACGGCCGATCTGTTCCTGTCCAATCAGGTTCACGACCAGATCCGAGTCACGCGTTTCCTCGATCAGCTTGGCGATTCCGCCCTCTACCCGTACCTCTTCGACGGCGAAGACGGTGACCGCGCCAATGTCGACCCCCGCCGGGGTCAGCTCAACCTCGAGCTCAGTGGTCTCACCCGCCGCGACTTCCACTTCCTCGACGTTTTGCGTTGCGTAGTCGGGGTGAATGACCGAGAGGGTGTGCGTAGCGCTCGGAATCTCGACGGAAAACTCGCCATCCTCGTTCGTGGTGGCCTCAACGGAGATACCCCGGAACACGATCGTCGCCGAGTCGATCGGCTCTTCAGAATCAATGTCCCGTACCGTCCCGGTGAGGGTTCCCGGAGGAGCATCCTCATCTATCTCCACCGCGTCCCCGGCTTCGTCGTCGGAAGGTCCAGACGCTGCCCCGTCGCCGCCCTCGCCGTCGGAGTCCGCTGCCGAGGCGCCCCCCGGTGACGCGGTGAGGATCAGCTCCGTCACCCGCCCGGCCCGGACCGAGACATCCACGGTGGCAACCTCTTGGCCTTCGTAGCGCAGGGTGAAGGTGTGCGAACCCGAGGGGTAGGTGAAGTTCAGAAGCCCATTCGCATTTGATGTCGCGGTTTGGTCTTCGAGCTCTACCGAGACCCCTTCAAGGGGGCCTCCGTCCTCGGAAAATATGTAGATCTGTACCTCCCCGCGGTTCGATTGCGCCGCCAGAGACAGCGGAATGAGCAACGCGAATAGCGAAAGGCAGATCCTTCGAATCCAGCTTCTGTTTGTGTACACGGTATCCTCCCTATGGACCAAATTGCCTAAAAGTAGATGTATTCTCGGTCTCTAACCGTCTCGACTGCGCGACGCAGTTGCGTCGCCTGCTGAAAGTATTCGGCTGAGGAAATCTCACTCAGGTACTCGACCGCCCGGTCAAGGGCACGATTCTCGAAGAAGGCGTAGGCCAGGGCGTAGCGCACCCCGTCGTCTTCCGTTGCCCCGCCGGCAGCGAGGCGCGGCTCAAGAGCGACGGCTTCCTCATAGCGCTCCTGCGCCAGGAGCAGGTTGAAGCGCTGCCGCGTCTTCTTTGCCGGATCGAGCACCAGGGAGTTTAGAAAGAGCGCCCGTGAAAGGTCGCCCGCTCTCCGGTAGATCTCCGCTGCCTCGTGATACAGGGACAAGTTGCGCGCCGCCGCCTCCTCAATCATGTACCCCGCCGTCCGGGGCATGTCCCGGTCCAGATAGGTCTGGGCGAGGACGAGCTTTATCTGCTCGTTCTCTTGAAACCGAATGCGCCCGAGCTCGAGAACCTGTACCGCCGCCTCCAACTGCCCGCCCCGTCGGAGCGCTTCACCCATGGCCGTGTAGACCTCGGGGCTCTGCTCGGCATCCTGCAGGTAGTTCAGGCTCTCCTCGGCCGCCGCCTGCGTGAGGTCGAGCTCCAGGAGGTAGGCGATCCGTTGCCGGGCAAAGTCACTTCGGCTTGCATATAGCTCTCCCGCCCGTCGGAGGGTGGTCAGCGCTTCTGCTGCGCGTCCAAGCTCCCACTCGCTGCTCGCCTTGAGAGAGAAGAGCCCGGGAAAGCGCGTGAGGTTCGGCACCTCCGACAGCGCCTCCAGGGCCGCCTGGTGGTTCCCGAGGGCGTTCTCGGACTGGGCAAGGTAGGCGTAAATGCTCGAGTCTTCCTGTCCATTGCGGATTGCCTCGCGAAAGGCGCCGGCCGAGGCCTGGTAATCCCCGGTTCGAAGCTGAAGGAGACCCAGGAGCGTGTAGTACCGCGCCAGGTCCACGCCGTCGGCCGTGGGATCGACATTCGACAGCGCCTGTTCCGCGCGGTCGTAGTTTCCGTCCCGAATCAGCAGCGCAGCCACGGCAACGTAATCCACGTCCTCACCGGCCACATCCGCACTGGGATTAGCACCACCGTCCTGCTCGGACGCCCCACCGGCGAACAGAGAGGCGGAAGCAAGCAGGAGCAACACGAGGATGAGGGGGAACGTTCGGTCTGTTGGGGGTATTTGCTGAGTTATGCGCATGATTAATTCAACTTGAACGGGATCGTCAGGGTGCCCCAGGTCTGCACGGCTTCTCCCTCGTACTTCGCCGGCTCGAAGGTCCAGTTCGGAACGGAGTTGCGCACCGCCTCATCGAACACGCCGGGGGGCTGGGATTGCAGGATCCGCAGTTTTTCCACCTGGCCGCTGCGACTGACCAGAACGCTTACCACGACCTCACCCTCGATGCCGCGCTGCTTCGCGCGGTCGGGATAGGTGAGCGGCTTCGACTGCGGGACCGGTGCCTGATCCACGGCATCTTCGGTGAGTGTCACATTATCTAGGTCCCCAAGCAGGCTTTCCGCAACTTCGGATACCCCTTGCGGCTGGAACTCGGGCATGGCCACCTGGATGCCGGAAAGATTGGAGCCCAGGTTCGGCGCCGGGGCAAGCGCGGGCTGATCGCTCCGCTGCTGCTCGCGGTTCTCGGGTTCCGGCTCAGGCTCGGGAGGCTCGGGCGCTTCGGTCGGAACGGTAAAGTCAATGGCCGTCGCCTGCTCCTTTTCCTCCGGCTCATCGAGGGGCCGGTTCATGAGGACCAGGGACACGAGAACAAGCCCGAATCCCGCGACGGTCACCAGCCCGATTCCGACGGCGCGAAACCCTCCGCGCTTCACCACCTGCGCCATGGTCAGTTCAACTCCGTCGCGACGCCCACTTCAGTCGCCCCTGCCAATTTCGCCTGATCAACCACATCAATCAGCAGTTCCGTTGGCGTACTCCGATCCGCGATTACCAGAACGGTGCCGGAGGACGCGATCGACAACTCGTCCCTCACCAGTGTCTGCACCATCCAGGAGTTCACCGGTTGCTCGCCTACATACACCGTACCGCCGGCGTCAATATAGACGCGAACACTCTCGGAGGAAGCGGTAGACGAGGTTTGCGCGCTCGGTCTGTCGAGGTTCACCTGTAGGTCCCGGACAAAGGTTGTCGAAACCGCGAAAAAGATCAGGAGAATGAAGACCATATCGATCAAGGGCGAAATGTTCAGTTCTTCGACTTCGTGCTTCTTCGGCAGGAACTTCATGCACTTCTCTCCAGGTTGTTGTGAAAGTCGCCCGTGACGAGCAGATCCTTTATCTGCTCCATATCGTCCCGGATGCGGCGCTCTTTCCGGTCAATGAGCCCACCGACGATCAGCCCCGGGATAGCTACAACCAAACCGAACTGCGTGGTGAAGAGCGCCTGGGAAATGCCGTTGGCCACGCCCCCGGATTGGGAGAAAAAGGTCTGATTTCCCAGGGACTCGAACATCTCGATCATCCCGTTGACCGTTCCCAGGAGACCGAGAAGCGGCGCAATCACCACGATCGTCTTGACCAACACGCGGTACCTGCCTAAGCCCTCTTCCAACGGAAACAGCTCATCGTCCAGGTAGCGTCGCAGGTTTCGATCGTAGCTCCGCCGAATCCTGAGAGCAGCCTTCGCGGCGGCGTCCAGGAATCCATCGGTCCGGTCGTCGGGGCTTTTCCGGTAATGCTCGATCAGCGCCCGAACTTCCATTCCCGAGCCCCGGCGCACCGAGAAGGCGCGGTGGCCGATCCCGTACCAGAGCAGGAGGGCCGCCAGCAGCAGGGGCCACATGACGAAGCCGCCGGAGTCGATGTAACCGAGGATCTCCACGGCGCCTGCGCGCAGTGCTTCAAATAGAACCTCCATTACGCCCGGGCCCTCTCAGCTGCGGCGGACTCGTATCCGACCGACACGTTCACCAAGCGAAGTGCGGACACCTCCAGGTTGGATGTAATACGGTCACTCCAAGAGGCAAGCAGATTGCCGATCAGGAGCGTGGGAATGGCGACGGCAAGACCGAACTCGGTCGTGATGAGCGCCTCCGAGATCCCTCCCGAAAGCAGTCCCGGATCACCGGTACCGTACTGTGTGATAACGTCGAAGGTGGCGATCATACCCGTCACCGTTCCCAATAGCCCGAGCAGCGGCGCCACTGCGGCGAATACCCCCAGAGCCGTGCGAAAGCGATCCAGGGCCGGCTGCTCGTTCAGGACACTCTCGGAGATGAGGTCTTCAATGTTGGACGGGTCCTTCTCAAGACCCTTCACGGTTGTGGCAAGAACGCGGCCCTTCGCTCCGGGCAGGCTCTTTGCCGCTTGATACGCCTCGGAGAAATTGCCCTGCTGAACCAGGGACGAGAGCTCGTCAATGCTCTTCCGATTCCCGCGACCAGCCACGACGAGGGATGCAATCCGCAGCACAATGAAGAGCAGGGCGAAGGCACCGATGCCAATAATCACGAGGCCAATGACACCGGCCGCCTCCACGGACTCGCGGAAAGTCGTCCCGGTTTGAACCTCGACAAGCTCATCCAGGGACTCGTACAGGAAAATGGGAAGGGTTTCCGCCGCAGCCGCTCCCTCTTCGACCAGGGCGCGAGCGGTGGGTGAGGTCTCCTCTTCGACCAGGCGCAGCCGTCCGCTGCCCGCCGGAGCCAGCGTTCCCGCCGCCTCCTCACTGACGCCGAAGCTCGCAATGCGCCCCACATGGACGAGACTGCCCTGCACTTCCTGACCGTCCTCGAGAAAGAAGGTCCCGTCCTCACGCCGAATACTCCCGAGACGCTCCAGTGTTCCAAAGGCCTCGTCGAAGACGTAGCCGAGCTCCGCGAGCAAACGGTCCTGGGGACTGAGGCTGTCGAGATCCTGATCCGTGGCCTCCGAAAACGGCGGCACGCCGTACTCCCCGAGTCGCGAGCTACCCTGTTGTACGACCTGGTCGAGGGCCGAATCCGCGTCCCGGCTATCCGCCGCCTCTCGCTCGGCAGCCTGTAGATCATCCTGCCGCGAATCGATCGTCTGGTTGAGCCGGATCAGCTCCGTCTCGAGCTCCTCGAGACGGGCCCGTGCCGCGGCGACCCGTTCTTCGCCGTCGGCCCGAACTTCCTCGAGACGCTGCTCGAGAAGCCGGATCTCGTTGTCGAGAAACACGAACTCCCGCTGGTAGGCGGAGACAAGGGGATCGGTCCGACTCGAGCCGTTCCCCTGGCCGTCGCCCTGGCTCGTTCCGTTATCTCCGGCACTGTCCTGACCGAAGGCCACGACGGACGCGAGAAGGACGAGAAGGACTATCAGACCCGCCCGGGAGCCTGTTCGGACGATTGCGCTTCGTATCATCTGGAGCCCCCCGTCGCGTAGGGATTCGGTACTTCGAAGAAACCTTCCCGCAGGTTGCGCCGCAAGGACTCGAACAGATTCGTGATCTGCTGCTCTTCCTCCCGGCTTGCCGCGATTTGGTAGCGCCAGCCGTCCTCGGTCGGCACCGCGTAGCCGGCACGCCCGTCGAAGGTGCGGAAGTAGAGCAGGACGGTTCCCAGGCGCGCGACGTCGGCGAGTTTGGACTCCCCTTCTACGCGTATGGTCTGTTGATAGATCCCCGACTCGGTGGCAAGGCGGAACTCGGAGTCGACCATATTCCACAGGCGGGTGATCGCCGTAGTGTCCTCAATGGCGCCGTCTTCCATCCGCCTGTCCACCGTGTCCACAGCAGACAGGCGCTGGGAAACCTGGAAGGGCAGCGCAGCGTTAATGTGGCCGCGAAGCTGCGCCATGGTCTGCTTGGCCAGGGGCTCGACCCCTTCCACGCGACCTTCCGCCTGCTCGATCTCACTCCGGGCGTCTTCGAGGTCCTGCTCAATCTGCGAGAGCCGGAGCTCCTGGCGGTTGATCTGCGTCTCAACGTCCGCGCTTTGCGTAGCCAGGGAGCGCAACTCCTCGTTGTACTGCGTCTTGGCCAGCTCGAGCTCGTCGGAAAGCGACTCCAGCCGGGCGCGCTTCCGGGCAATCTGTTCCGCCAGGTTCTCCAGGGTGCTCTGGTTGCTTTGCGTCCAGCCCAAGGGTACAAGCGCGCCCAGCACAAAAAGCACCAGCAACACCCGCCCCGTCGATCGCCATGGTGAGCCGTTCGTTCTCTGCATGGTTCTATGAAATCCTCTCTATCATCTTCGCAGGCTCGAGCTTGCAGGCTCTCAGCCTGCCCTGGACCCTCAACACAGCCGGCGCCGCCGCGTCGGCTCTGTAAAAAACCCGGGGAAAAGCCACGCGACCGGTGCCGGACAAGCCGAAGCGCCGGTCGCGCGCAAAGATTCACTGTTCTTCGGCCTCAAAGACCCACCGGAGCGCCGGAGCGCCCCGGTGGAACAAGGGGCCGCGCTGCGTTGTGACCTAGTTCGCGGGGGTGGCTATCCAGCCTTCCCACCACTTGTCACCCGCAGTTCCGTCCCAGTGGCCGACGTAATTGGTGTCAACCAACTCGTTGCCGGCCGGGTCGGTCGCGGGCAGGTCCTGCGCGGCAAAGCTACCCGCGTCCGGCTCCACGTTAAAGTCGGTGCTCCACACACCACCGGAGAGCGTTGCAACGGCGTTCTCGACTCCCGAAGTGCCGGAGGAGGCACGGAGCTCGTTGCCATTGTTCGGCGCCTCGAGGTCGTCGTTGTTGGAGTCTTCTCCGGGAGTGCCGCCGACAACCAAGGTTCCGAAGTACTTAATTGTGGAGTCGTCCTTGTCGTTGTAGCCGGGCTGGTCGTTGTCCTCCTGCATGTCGACGACGCTGTTGTATACGGTGTAGTCGGCCTCGCTCTTGAAGTCGAAGCC
>CAYPTH010000038.1:0-23344 GCA_964413635.1 uncultured Spirochaetaceae bacterium | reverse complement strand
CCGTTCCATCCGTCGTCACCGTCGAGACTGTCATCTTGGATCCCGGTCGCCACGTAGTACTTGACCTGGACGCTGCCGCCGAAGAACTCAATGCCGTCGTCGGCGTTACGGTGTACCTGGATGTGGTCAACGGTCGTCCCGCTTCCAACGCCCTGAAAGACAATACCGTTGAGCTCATTGTCGGGGGTGTAAAGCTTGCCTCCGAACTGCACCCGGACGTACTGGATGGTTCCGCTGCTGTCGTCGTCCACCGGGTTGTCCCCGCCGCCGTACTGACCGGTTCCGCCTTCACCCTCGGCGTAGCCACCCTGGACGCGGGCGTAGCCGTTGAGAATGACACCGCCCCAGTCACCTGCGGCGCGCTCACCTTCGGGGTTCAGGGAGGTAAAGGTGATCGGTTTATCCTCGGTCCCTTTAGCGACGATCTGGGATCCCCGGGTAATGATGAGGACACCCGGGATCTCTTCATCGGTTTCGCCCTTGATCGTGGTGCCCGGGTCAATGGTCAGCGTGTTACCGCTTGCATCCGCGGGATCCTGAGCGTTGTTCCCAATGAAGACCAGGTTCCCAAGGATCCAGGTCTTGTCTGCTGTGAACTTAATGTCTTCGTAGAACCGACCCCACACGAGAATCTGGTCGGCGTTGTCGTCGTTCTTCGCGAAATAGCCCCCGGCTTCGTCCACGCGGGTAACCGTGTAACCGCTCACGTCCGGGGCGGGATCGCCTACTTCTAGGGTGGTGTCGTCCGTGGTATCCCCGCCGCCGTTGAGGTCACAACCGGCGAAGATTACCAAGGTGCCAACTACGAGAATGATGAACAATTGCACATAGCGTTTCATCAATTCCTCCTTACTAAGATTTGAGCCTCAGTAAGCGGGTAACTGATTAGGATCATGTGAGTGCAATGCTACTTTTCGGTTAGAGAAGTGTTTGAATTCGGTTAGACAGTTAGGGTTCCGTCAGCCGGGCGCCGCCCCGGCCCGCAGCGACCGCCCGCGCGCGGGCGGTCCACCGCCGGAAACGGCCTTGGCCCTACTTCCCCCGGTCGAGAATGAACTCAATGCCGTTGACGGGAATCCGCAGCCACGCGGGGCGGTTGTTGATCTCGTAGCCCACCTCGTAGACGGCCTTCTCCAAGAGGAAGACGTCCAAGAGAGTTCGGAACTCCTCGCGGTCGGAAGGGACGAATTCGGCATTATCTACGGTACGGAGGTAGCCGTTGAGGAAGACGCCGGCGACCACGGTGTACCAGGGCTCGATCCACTCGGTTAAGTAGTCGGCGTCCTCCGGGCGCATCTCGGCGTAGTTCAGGTAGCGTCCGTAGACGGCGTAGTGGAAGGAGCGGATCATGCCGGCGATGTCGCGCAAGGGGCTGTACTTCAGCCGGCGTTCGCCGAGGGTTCGGGCCGGTTCTCCCTCGAGGTCGATGATGATGAAGTCGCGCCCGGTGAAGAGCACCTGCTGCAAGTGGTAGTCGCCGTGGATGCGCGTTTTTTTCGCGTGGATCTTTCCGTCGGTGATGGTGGAAAACTGCTCGAGAATCTGCGACTCCCGATCGGCGAGAACGGCGGCGTAGTCGGCGACCGAGCCGGCGCCACCGCCGGACGCGGACCCCGCCTGCTTTGCCACCCGTTTCACCGTGGTCATGACGCGGCGGAAGAGGCTACGCAGTGACTGGTACACGGAGCGCTGGTAGAGTTTGGAGAAGTTCTCCGGGTCGAAGCTCTTCTCACCGATTTCCATGGCCAGGGAGAGATGCATTTCCCCGGTGCGGACGCCGAGGAGGTCCATCATTTCCAGGAAGAAGCCGTCGACGTAGGAGAAGACCTCGTCGGGAATGGTTGAGAGGGAGACGTCTATGGGGTCCTTCGGGAGACTCGGCTTCGTGGGCTCCTCTTGTTTGTTCGCCAAGAGATGCTCGAAGTAGCGATCCACCGAGGAGTTGGCGTAGGCAAGCCCGTCGCCCTCGTTGGGGACAAAGCCCATCAGCTCACCGAGGGAGGCGGAACCGAAGCCGCCGCCGACGTACTCCAGGCTGCCCGCAAAGGGCGGGACGTGGGTGTATCGCGCCCGTTCGGTGAGGTGGCGCAAGAGCTCGACATCGGGATTCATGCCGTCCTCGAGCTTTCGGTACAGCTTGAAAAAGAAGGTCTCCCTGTAGAGGATCGAGCTGTTGGACTGCTCGACCTTGAGGACACGGGAGCTGTAGGGCGCTTCGAAATCCCGCGCAAGCTTCCGCATCTGACGTCCACGGGTAACCTGCACCTCCCCAACGCTGCCCTTGAGCTTCTTCTTGGTCAGGAAGAGACGCATGATCTCCTCTCGAAACGCGGAGCTGTAGATCGCATCGTACAGGAGACCCTCATTGTCGCCCAGCGAGAGGCGGGCGATAACCGCCACGGGAGTTTCCTCCTGCACCGACTCCGCCTCTTCGCGATACGCAGTAGCCAAGGGAAGAACGTAGGTGCTCACGGCGTCATCCGTATAGGATAGCCCGACGGTGGCGAGCCACGTCTTGTTCTCTCCGGTGCCGATAGGAATGCGGTCGGTCACCTCTATGCTGCGAATCTTCTTGGTTTTCTCCCGGTACCACCGAGCGCTCTTGAGGTACTTCTCCAAAACGCGCTGCTCCAGGCCCTCTTTCAGCTTGTCCGTGAAGCCGCTCCAGTCTCGCGACGAGATAGCAAGCTCCGGCAAGCGCGCCTGGCTCTCCGGATCCTCGTAGGGCTTGGGAGCGCGAAGGGTAAACCAGTAGTAGTCGTTTCCGCCAATGTGGATGGTGTAGTCCTCCTCGCGGATGCGGGGAAACTCGTTCTGGCTAAAAACTTCCTCGGGGGTATACCCGGCGTAGGGAAAGAGGTCGAGCTCCGCCACCTGGGTGTGGCGAGAGAAGTTCACAATGACGAGGACCGCCTCATCCTCGTAGCGACGCACGAAGGCGAAGACGTGGGTATTGTTGGAGCTCACGAACTCCGTCGTGCCGCGACTAAAGGCCTTGAAGCGGCGCCGCGTCGCAATGACGCGCTTCATCCACCACAGAAGCGAGGACGAGTTTGCTTGTTGCGTCTCGATGTTGATCGCCTCGTAGTGATACTCAGGGTCAATGATCACGGGCAGGTAGAGGCGCTGGGGGTTGGTCGTGGAGAAGCCGGCGTTCTTGTCGGAGCTCCACTGCATGGGGGTTCGGACGCCGTCCCGGTCGCCGAGGTACACGTTGTCGCCCATGCCGATCTCATCGCCATAATAAATGACGGGGGTGCCCGGGAGACTGAAGAGCAAGGTGTTCATGAGCTCGATCTGGCGCCGGTTGTTCTCCAGGAGGGGCGCCAGTCGGCGGCGGATGCCGAGATTGATCCGTTGACTCGGGTCACGGGCGTAGACGCGGTACATGTAGTCCCGCTCTTCATCGGTGACCATCTCCAAGGTGAGCTCATCGTGATTACGGAGAAAGATGCCCCACTGCGACTTGGGCGGGAGCTCCGGCGTCTGATCCAGAATGTCGGTCACGGGGAAGCGGTCTTCCATCTTCATGCTCATGAAGAGGCGAGGCATGAGGGGGAAGTGGAAGCACATGTGGCACTCATCATCGTCGCCAAAGTACTCCACCGCGTCCTCGGGCCATTGGTTGGCCTCGGCGAGGAGCATCTTGCCGGAATGATTCTGATCTACGTGGCTGCGCAGCTGTTTGAGAAATTGGTGCGTCTCCGGAAGGTTCTCACAGTTGGTGTTCTCCCGCTCGTAGAGGTAGGGCACCGCGTCCAAGCGCAAGCCGTCGACGCCCATGGCGAACCAGAAGTCGAGAACCTTGATGACCGCCTTCTGCACCTCAACATTCTCGAAGTTGAGATCCGGCTGGTGGGAGTAGAAGCGGTGCCAGTAGTAGGCGTTGGCAGTTGGATCCCAGCTCCAGTTGGACGACTCGAAGTCTTGGAAGATGATGCGCGCCTCATTGTAGCGGCTCGGGGTGTCGCTCCAGACGTAGAAGTCGCGGTACTTGGTCCCGGGGTTTGCTCGACGGGCGCGCTCGAACCAGGGGTGCTGGTTGGAGGTGTGGTTAATGACAAGCTCCGTGATGACCCGCAGGTCGCGCTTGTGAGCCTCCTTCAAGAGCCGTTTGAAATCGCGGAGGTTCCCGTAGGCGTGGTGGATCCCGGTGTAGTCCGAAATGTCGTAGCCGTCATCCTTCCAGGGAGACGGGTAGAAGGGGAGCAGCCAGATGGCGCTCACACCGAGATCTTGCAGGTAATCCAGCTTCTCGGTGAGGCCCTTGAAGTCACCCATCCCATCGCCGTTGCTATCGAAGAAGGAGCGGACGTGGAGCTCATAGATGACTGCATCTTTGTACCATTGGGGATCATCGCTTGCCGGTGTCATGGGGAAACCACCTCTTTGTAGGCTGCATTGGGGCGCCGGCGGACCCGCCACGGGTCCCGCGCACCCCGCGCCGCTAAGCCTCGAAGCGCAGCACGTGGGCCGGCTCGGCGCCGGGGTCGAGTTGTACGAAGTTCCAGTAACCGTTCCAGGTATACGTCGTGTCGGTAATCAAGTCGCGCACCTGAAAGGGGCCGGTGAAGGGCACGTCAAGCGCCGCAGGGGAAAACTCTATCCACCCGCCTTGCGTGTTGTGAAAGTCCATATTTACCACTACCAGTACGATGTTCGAGCCATCCGGGCTGCGCTTGCTGTAACAGAGAATACTGGGATTGTCGGCGTTGTGGAACGTTATATCTCGGGTCTGCTGGAGCGCTGCATTCTCCCAGCGGATACGATTGATCTTCCTGATATATGGCGCCAGCGATCCTTCCTCGTCCAGATCCCACTTCCGTATCTCGTACTTTTCAGAGTGAAGGTACTCCTCGCTTCCTGGCTCCCGGGGTGCCGCCTCCTGCATCTCGAATGCCGGTCCGTACACGCCGTAGTTGGAGGAGAGCGTCGCCGCCAAGACGAATCGCGCCTTGAAGGCGCCGGTACCGCCGTGCTGCAGGTCCTCGTGCAGAATGTCGGGAGTATTCGGCCAGAAGCTCGGACGGAAGAACTCCGCCACCTCGGTCTTGGTGAGCTCCTCCAGATAGGCCCTGAGCTCCCAGGGGCTGTTCCGCCAGGTGAAGTAGGTATAGGACTGCGTGTAGCCCAGGCCGGCCAACTCGTACATGCGCTTCGGCCGGGTGAAGGCCTCCGCCAGGAACACGAGCTCCGGGTCTTCCTCCTGCAGTGCGGGAATGGCCCAGCGCCAGAAGGGGAAAGCTTTGGTGTGCGGGTTGTCAACGCGGAAGATCTTCACGCCGAGGCGCATCCAATGGCGAAAAACCTCCACGAGCTCCTGCCAGAGATTACGCCAATCATCGGACTCGAAGTTGATGGGATAGATGTCTTCGTACTTCTTCGGGGGGTTCTCCGCGAACTGCACGGTACCGTCGGGACGGTGAACGAACCACTCGGGATGCTCTTTCACCCAGGGGTGGTCCGGTGCGCACTGAAAGGCAATATCGAGGGCGATCTCCATGCCGAGCTCGCGGGCATGCGCCACCAGCTCCGTGAAGCCCTGCTCGGTCCCGAGCTCCGGGTGGATGGCGGTATGGCCGCCTTCCTCTGAGCCAATGGCCCAGGGAGAGCCCGGATCCTTGGCTGCGGCAACGAGCGCGTTGTTTCGGCCTTTCCGCTTCGCCCGTCCAATCGGATGGATGGGCGGCAGGTAGGCGACATCAAAACCGAGGCTGGCAATGTAGGCAAGACGCTCTTTCGCGGTCTCGAAGGTTCCGTGTCTCGTGGCGGAACCGCTCGTTGAGCGCGGGAAGAACTCGTACCAGGCGCTGAAGCGCGCACGCTCTCGGTCAACGCGCAGGGTCAGCACCCGGGGATATTCCGTTTGGAAGCGGCGATCCGGCGCCGTGGCCATGTGTTCAGCGAGGTCGGTGCTTGCCGCAAGGGCGAGCCGTTCGTCCCAATTGGCGTTCGGATCGTTGAGGAGCAGAGCGGTGCCGTCGAGGAACTTCCGACTCGTCGAGCGCGCCCGGGCGCGCTTCGCCGCCTCCCCGACCAGGGCGGCTCCAATCTCGAGATCCACCTCGGTGGCGACGCCGGCGTCGACCTTCTTGCGAATCCCATCCTGCCAGGTTGCAAAGTGATCGACCCAGCCTACCGCGCCGTACTCGTAGAACCCGATCTCCGCCGGCGCAATGACGGCCTCGAAGGTGTCGTTCCCGAGCGCCGCCATGGGGATTTCGGTCCACTTCGACGCGCCGCGGCGGCGGTAGCGCAGGCGCATGACCACGACATCGTGCCCATCGGCAAAGGCGTCGGCCTGAACCCGAAATTCTTCTCGGGCTACTCGTGCGACCGTAAAATCCCCGGCCGCCACCTCCGGCCGAAGTCGGCGGATTACAACTCGTTGACGTCCTTCATCTTGGCTCATGTTCACCAATGTTACTAAGAAACCGAGGCGAACATCAAAACGCGGAGGAGCGCGCGAGGTGCGGGCTATGTGCGGGCGTCGATCTTCTTTCGTTGATCTTCAGCGAGGGCGCGAATGTCCGGTGGCACATCGAGGTCCAAAAGCTCGTTCAGAATGCTGCGCGCGCGCTCGTTCTCGCCGGCGTTCAGGTAGGCAAAGGAGAGGGCGTAGAGCGTGAGATAGTCGCGGGGATTGAGGTCGTAGGATCGCTTCAGCGTTTCGTAGCTCTCTTCATGCCGCTCGGTCTGGCTGTAGAGCACACTCAGGTTCCGGAGTATGGACGCATTTGCGGGATTGAGCTCCTGCGCCCGGGCGAGGTGCTGCTCCGCCTGCGCGTAGTCGCGTTCCCGGAGGGCCGCGCAGCCGATGGCCTCGAGGGCCTCGGTGTTCTCCGGCTCCAGACGAAGACAGTAGCGAAGCGCTTTCCGCGCCTTCTCGTTCTCCCCGGATTCGGTGAAGGCAACGCCAATATCCGCGAGGGCCCGCGGGTTGTCCGGTTCCTCAATCAGCACATCGGTCAGGGTCTCGATTGCCTCACTAAACTCGCCTTGACTGATTGCATTCTCAGCATCACGAAGCAGCTGTTCCATACTACCAGGAGAATACTCAACTATACGGACACCCGACAAGCTCTTAGTCCCCGTCTGCGAGCTCGTGACACGGTAATTCTTCGCCACCCGGTCGTTTACGCAGATTTCTTCAACAAGCTTCGTAATAGGCTCCGGGATACGCGGTTGACGCCGGCGGCGGCGCGTGCCTATAACGGTACTAGCATGATCGCCATCATCATCGTTGGGGACGAGATCCTCTCCGGCGACGTTCACGATGAAAACCTCCCCTACATGATCGACACCCTCACCCAAGCGGGGTATCGAACCACCGAGGCGCGCGTCATCGGGGACGATGTGAACGTTATCGCCGAGACCTTTCGCGAGCTCGCGGCCCGCCACGACTACGTGTTGAGCGCGGGAGGAATAGGCCCAACCCACGATGATGTGACCCTCGAAGGCGCCGCCAAGGGATTGGGCTTGAGCTTAGAGCGCCACCCGGTCATGCAAGACTTCCTCGCCGGTCACTACGGCGAGCCAATGCCCGAGTCGGTTTCGAGAATGGCCCTCCTCCCCGAGGGAGCGGAAGTCTTCATCGACTACGCTCACCATTGGCCGCTCATCAAGTGCCAGAACTGCTTCATATTGCCCGGCTTGCCGGTGGCACTTCGGGACAAGGTGGGCCGCATTGCCGCCATGCTGCCCCAAACGGAGCGGCAATGGGCCGCCCGACTCTTTCTGAATGCCGATGAAACCGATCTCGCCCTCTGGCTCTCCGAATTGCAGCGCCGTCATCCCGGAACGGCAATTGGATCCTACCCCCTCTTTCGCGCATCATACTCGACGCGGATCACCGTGAAGTCCGCCGACAAAGCGGAGTGCGAAGCCACCTTTGAAGAGGCGAGGGCCTACTTCCGCGACAAGGGATGGCTGCTGCACACGGAAGGACCGGAGCTCGTTGGGAGCGGCGACTGACCTCCGGCCGCGCCCGACATTTGGCCCCGCTCCGCCCGCCGTCAGGTGCTTTCTCCAGCGCCGTTCCATGATTAGACTACATATATGGAATCAAAATCTGTCATCCTGCTTCACGGCTTCGGCGTGCGGGGCTACTTCTGGGATCAGGTGCGCGAGCACTTCGAGCGCGACTTTGAAACGGTCCTTACCCCGGATCTGAACACGTCGGATATCAACACGCGTATTGACACCACCAAGGCGCTCATTATCGAGCGGGCACGGACCGACGAAGGCCCCGTTTCCCTGGTGGGACACAGCCTCGGCGGCGTCCTGTCCGCCTTGGCGGCGAAAGACCTTGGTCCCGAGGTGGTGGAACAAATCGCGATCATCGCCTCTCCCTACGGCGAACGCAACCGGGTTCCGAGTAAGCTGCTTCGCTTCCTTCTGAAGCATCATCTGGTGCCCGACTTCATTACGCGTCCACAGTTCTTCAGCACGCATACGCCCCTAGACCTACAGAAGGAGGTCTTCGGGAAGGCGGCGGACGAGCCCCCGGAGCTCCTGAGCAAGGCCTTTGAGAAGAAGTGGTTTCACACCGATCTTCTCACCACGCCGCTGCCCCAACCGACCGTGGTAATCTATAGCGAGGCAGATGCCATTGTTCGCCCCCTGGAGACGCAGAAGCTCGGTAATGTCCTCGGCGCCGAGATCCGCGTCTTCCCGCGAGAACGCGGCGTGGCGCACGATGACCTCCTGATATCACCTGCAATCTCAAGGGAGGTGGCGGACATGGTACTCGGCTTCTTCAAAGGCGCTCGCGCCGGTTCACAGGAGCGCATGGAGGCGTAAGGGGAGGCACATGCCCATTCACAACGGCGAAATCAGCAGAGTCCTGAATGAGTTGGCCGATCTCCTGGACATCAAGGGAGACAATCAGTTCCGCGTCCGGGCCTATCGAAACGCCGCTCGGAGCGTGGAAACCTTGCCGAAGCCCGCCGGCGAGCTCCTGGCCGAGGGCACCGATCTCTCCTCCTTTCCGGGAATCGGCGGCGCGATTGCGGACAAAATCCAACAGCTCGTCGAGACAGGCACCATTTCCCAGCTCGATGCACTCAAGAAGGAGATCCCCGAAGAGCTTCTCGAGCTGCTCAAAATCCCCGAGCTCGGTCCGCGGCGGGTCGGCGATCTCTACCGGCACCTCGGCGTAGAAAGCGTGGACGACCTAAGAAAGGCGGCGGACGAAAACAAGATCGATGATGTCCCCGGTTTCGGGAAGAAACTCACCGATAGCATCCGCCGGAACCTCGGCAAGCTTCGCGAGGGCACGGAGGAGCGGCGAATCCTGCTCTCGGAGGCGCAGGAGATTGCCGACGCCCTGGTCGCGTACCTTCGTGACGGAGGCGAGGTCGAGCGCATCGAGGTCGCCGGGAGCTACCGTCGCCGGAAAGAGACCATCGGCGACCTCGACATCCTGGTGATCGCCGAATCGGACAGCGGAATCATGGAGCGCTTCGTTTCCTACGACGGGGTGCAGGAGGTGATCTCCCACGGCGATACCCGGTCCTCCGTGGTTCTCCGCGGGGGTACGCAGGTGGATCTACGGCTGCTGGATGCCGGGAGCTACGGCTCCGCCCTTATGTACTTCACCGGGAGTAAGGAGCACAATGTCGCCCTGCGCAGCATCGCCCAAAACAAGGGCTACAAGGTCAGCGAGTACGGCATATACCGGGACGAAGAGCGCGTTGCCGGCGCCACCGAGGAAGATGTCTTCGGCGCCCTTGGAATGGCGTGGGTGGCTCCGGAAATCCGTGAGAACCTCGGCGAGGTGGAAGCGGCGCGCACCGGAGAGCTCCCCGATCTCATTGACCTCACGCAGATCAAGGGCGATCTCCACGCCCACACCAACTGGAGCGACGGCATGTTCAGCCTGGACGAAATGGCCAGGGCCGCCATGGAGCGCGGATACGCCTACCTGGCCGTGACGGACCACTCCAAAGGGCTGACGGTCGCAAACGGCTTGGACGAGGAGCGCCTCCACAAACAGGTGGACGAGATCTCCCGCCTCAACCAGGGCTTCTCAGACTTCCGCCTCCTCGCCGGAACGGAGGTCAACATCAACAAGGACGGCTCCCTGGATCTACATGACGATGTCTTGGCCCGCCTCGACGTGGTGGTCTGCTCCATTCACTCGAATCTGGATCTTCCAAAGGAAGAACAGACCGAGCGCATTCTGCGCGCCATGGAGAATCCATACTGCGCCATCATTGGCCACCCGACCGGACGCCGGCTCGGGAAGCGCCCCGGTTACGAGCTCGACCTGGAGCGCATCTTCGAGGCCGCCGGGAAACACGGTGTCATCCTGGAGATCAACGCGCAACCGGAGCGCTTGGACCTGCGGGATGCGCACGCCCGGCTCGCGGGCAAAGCGGGTATTCCGGTCGCCATCTCAACGGACGCACACTCGACGAGAAACCTCGACTACATGCGCTTCGGCGTGAGCCAGGCGCGGAGGGCGTGGCTGTCGGCTACCGATGTTGTCAACACCCGCGGCGTCACGGAGCTGCTGCGCGGAATCGGGAGTGGAACATGAGCAATCCCTACCTGGAGCCTCCAATCGAGGCTGCTGCATCGGACGGGCCGGAGTTGGACGAGACCGAGGCACGGCGGGAGGTCCGCCACCTCACCGAGGCGCTCCGCCACCACAACTACCTCTACTACGTAAAGAACGCTCCCGTCATTTCAGATTCCGACTGGGATTGGATGCTCAAGCGGCTGCAGCGCCTCGAGGAGAATTTTCCCGAGCTGCAGGACCCAAACTCGCCCACCCAGCGGGTAGGTGCCGCACCGGTTGGCGAGCTGGCCCGCGTCGAGCATTACGCGCCCATGCTCAGCCTCAATTCCGCATTGGAAGAGGGCGAGATCGAGACCTTCGACGCCTTCATTCGCCGCAACAGCGACGGCCGAAGGGTTCGCTACATGGTGGAGCCCAAGCTCGACGGACTCTCAGTCGAGGTCGTATACCGAGACGGCGCCTTTGTCTCCGGTGCCACCCGCGGAGACGGACGGTACGGAGAGGACATCTCCCGCAACCTCAAGGCCATCCCGGCCATCCCGCTGGCCCTCCGGAGCGCGGGCAATCCTCCGCCATTCCTGTCGGTCCGCGGGGAGGTCTTCATGACCAAGAGCGGTTTCCACGCGCTCAACAAGGATCGCACGGAACGGGGGGACGATCCATTTGCGAATCCGCGGAACGCCGCGGCGGGAACGGTGCGCCAACTCGATCCGAAGAACACCGCAGGCAAGCCGCTGGACGTCTACTTCTACGACATCCTGGCCGTGGAGGGTTTCGAGGCCGGTACCCACCGTGAGGTTCTGGACGCCTTCCCTGACTGGGGCCTGAAGACCAACCCCCTCAACCGCTACGTCGACAGCTTGGAAGAGATCCGCTCCTATCGTCGAAAGCTCTCGGAAGATCGAGACGACCTCGACTACGAGATTGACGGCATTGTCATCAAGCTCGACGACTATGAGCTCCGCGACGACCTCGGGTACCGGAACCGGAGTCCCCGCTGGGCAATTGCCTGGAAGTTCCCCCCGAAACGGGAAGTCTCCACGGTCCGTGACATTGCCGTTGGAGTCGGGCGTACCGGCATGCTCACCCCGGTAGCCCTCCTCGATCCGGTGAACATCGGTGGCGTGACCGTCAGCCGGGCGACCTTGCACAACTACGACGAAGTGCAGCGGAAAGACATCCGCATTGGTGATGAGGTTCGCGTTCTTCGCGCCGGCGATGTTATTCCCGAAGTCGCGGAGGTGGTGGATCCGGACCGAGGCGGGCGCGGCGAGCCCTTCGCAATGCCCGATCATTGCCCGGTCTGCGGCACCGAGGTCGTCCGTGAGGGGGCGTACCACATATGCCCCGCCGGCCTCTCGTGCCCCGCCCAGCTCACCGGGAGCCTCATCCACTTTGTGGCTCGGGACGCCATGGATATTGAGAACCTCGGGGAGAAGAATATCAAACAACTCGTCGAGCGCGGTTTGGTGCGGGATATCGCGGATCTCTACACCCTATCCAAGGAGGAGATCGAAAGCCTCGACGGCTTCGCGGATAAGTCCGCCCGCACCGTGTATGAGAACATCCAGGGCTCGAAAAACCGGCCCCTCACCCGCTTCATCTACGCCCTCGGAATCAGACACGTTGGCGCCCACGTCGCCGGTGTGCTGGCCCGCGCCTTTGGCTCCATGGAGGCCCTCGAGCAGGCGAGCGCAGAAGACCTCGAGGCCGTCCACGAGATCGGCAGTCAGACCGCCGAGAGCGTACACGCCTTCCTCTCCCGGGAGGAGAACCGACAGACCCTGCAGCGACTGTTTGACGCGGGAGTGGCGCCGGAGCCGCCTGCGGTCGCGAGTCGCGGCGCGGCTGCTGACGCGGATGGTGCCGCGGATGGTGCCGGCGCCGACGGCGCAATGTCCGGCGCCGCAGCGCTGGAAGGAAAGACCTTCGTCGTTACGGGCAGCCTGGAGCATTTCACCCGACGCGGCGCACGAGAGAAGATCGAAGAGCTCGGCGGGCGGGTTACCTCGAGCGTGAGCAAGAATACCGACTACGTCGTTGCGGGATCGGAACCGGGGAGCAAGCTCGAGCAGGCGCGGGAGCACGGCACGGAGATCCTGGATGAGGCGGGATTCCTCAAACTCATTGGACAGGAGGAGTAGCATGAGCTTCCGCAATCGAGAAGAAGCAGGCCGGCAGCTCGCGGAGCGGCTTTCCCGCCTCGAAGGCGAGGAAGATGTAATTGTACTCGCCCTCCCGCGCGGCGGCGTCCCCGTGGGGAAGGCCGTGGCCGAGGCACTACAGGCCGAGCTGGATGTCTTTGTCGTCCGCAAACTCGGCACCCCGGGCCAACCGGAGCTCGCCCTCGGCGCCGTCGCATCGGGAGGCGCGCGAGTGCTGAATGAGCGCATTGTGGATGCAATGGGCCTGTCCACCGAGCGGATCGAGTCCATCACCGAGCGTGAAATGGAAAAGCTCCGCCGACAGGAGGAGCAATTTCGGGGCGATCGCCCCGCTCCGGAAGTTGCCGGCAAGACCGCGGTCCTGGTCGACGACGGTCTGGCAACCGGGGCAACCATGGAGGCGGCGTGCCAGGCGGTTCGTAAGCTTCAGCCGCGGCAGATCGTGGTCGCCGTTCCCACAGCCCCACCCGATGCGATTGAGCGGTTGAAGGAGGTCGCCGACCATGTGATGTCGGTGATTACACCCACCGACTTTGCCGGAGTCGGCGCGTGGTACCAGGACTTCTCTCAGGTTTCAGACTCTGAGGTCCGGAGGATCCTGGCCGGCACCGAGGCCGGGTAGCCTTCTTAGGTTATACGCAACTACACCACCGTGCGGTATTCTTACGCTTGAGGTGCACATATGCGAAAGACGGTACTTCTCGCCGACGACCACGCCGTTATTCGGCAGGGCTTGAGAGCAATCATTGAGGATCTCGATCCAGATTTGGAGGTAATCGGTGAGGCGGGAGACGGCCGCGAGTTTCTCGACCTAGCGGCGGAGAAGCCGGCCGACATCTACGTTGTGGACATTTCCATGCCCGTGTTGAACGGCGTGGAGGCAATGATCCGCCTCCTCAAGAGTGAGCCCGGCGCTAAGGTCATTATTCTCAGCATGTACAAGGACAAAATCCTCGTCGAGAAGGCGGTGAAGAACGGCGCCCGCGGCTACGTGCTCAAGGAGAGCGCCGGCGAGGAGCTCGTGAAGGCTATCGAGGAGGTATACAAGGGCCAGTACTACTTCAGTCCCGCCATCTCCGGACACCTGGTCCACGGATTCCTCTATGGCCGCAACGGAGGGGGCGATGAGAGCTTGGAGTCCACCCTCACCGACCGGCAGCGAGAGATCCTGAAGCTCATCTGCGACGGGTACACGGAGAAGGACATTGGCAAGGAGCTGAACATCAGCTACCACACCGTCCACGTCCACAAGAACAATATTATGAAGGCGCTGGATATCCACTCGAAAGCGGAGCTCATTAAGTACGCAATCAAGAATCAAATTGTGCAAGTCTAGTCCGGGAGGTCGAAATGGTCCGGTCGAGCGAAGACATCAAGAAGGACATCATCGATCAGCTATACTGGGACAATCGCGTCGACGCATCAGACGTGAATGTGGACGTGCAAGAGGGGCACGTCACCTTGATGGGAAACGTCCCATCATATCCGGCGCAGCAATCTTCCCTGGATGATGTGTGGATTGTCCAGGGAGTCGTCAGCATTGACAATCAGATCGATGTCGCCTTCGGCGAGACGGTGCCCGACCACGAAGATCTGCGAACACATCTGGAAAACATGTTCCGGTGGAATCCCAATCTGACGGATCAGGCCATTGAGGTAGGTGTCGACAATGGCATAGTTACCCTGACCGGCAGCGTCGACGCAGTGTGGAAGAAGTTACGCGCGGAAAACATCTGTCTGAGTGTGCTCGGCGTCCGAGGCATCACCAACGAGATCCGCGTCGTCCCGACTCACAGCGTCTTGGACGAGACAATTTCGGAGAACGTATTGGCTGCGCTCGGCCGCAACGTGGGTATTGACGAGACGGCGATCAGTGTCAAAGTCGAGCACGGGGTCGTGACCCTATCGGGGACCGTGCATTCGTGGCTTGCTCGCAACGCAGCCTTCGACGCCGCCCTCTTCACCGACGGCGTCGTTGACGTGATCGACAACCTGCTTATCGACACCCCGAGCTGACGGCGACGGAGAGCCTGTCGGACCGGCCACGAAGCTACTTCCGGGCAAGCTGCCGCTGCGCAGCCTCGTCACGCATGGCGTCCATCATCTTGGCAACGTCCTTGGCACCGAAGCGCTCGAAGGCCGTTTTGAGACCGAAGACCGTTTCCGCGAACACGGTCCGCGTGGAGTATCGTACGTATGTGTACTCCCGGCCCTCGACTCGGACCGTCTTGAATAACCACGACCCCGAAATGTCCGTCATCTGATCGTCCAAGGATTCCTCGAGGATCCACCAGGTCCGAAAGAGCTCCCTTTCCTTCACGTGGTCCTCAATGAAATAATGAACCCGGTAGCTGTAGTTGTTTCCGAAAAAGAGAAACTTGAACGAGAGATCGTGGCGCACGGTGGCGTAGGAGGCGGGCCTTCCATCCGCACAGACGACCTCGGATTCCTCCATGCGCGGGACAAACTCCTCGTGCACGTCTATATCCCGGATTACCTCGACGAAAGCGGAAATCGGGACGTCGTACAAAGCGTGCATGTCCGTGATGGTCGCCAACTCTCCTTCGGCGTCGCTGACCTCTTCCGTTCCGTGGTGGATTGTCTCCGGGTCACCGATACGGTCCGCTAAGGACGAATAGTCCCGGACCTCGGTATTCCAGCGGTCTTCCAACCCGCCGGGGGCTTCGCAGCGCTGTGCCGGCAATCCATGCGCGACAGTCAAGATCAAAACCGCAACACCGAATACTATTGAGCTCCGCCTTCGCGTGACGGAGTTGGATTGCATTTGTTGTTTCATGTCCCTAACTTAATGAGATCGATGCCAAATACAAACGCTTCTGCGGGCAATCCTAGCGGTTCTGATCACACTCTCACCGTTGGCGTTGGCGCCTCCGCGGGTGGCCTCAAGGCCTTCGGAGCATTCTTGGAAGGCCTCGGTGACGAGCCCGAACTGGCCGTCGTATACCTGACGCACCACGAGGGGGATGACGGGAGTCGCCTCCGGGACCTGCTCACACGCCACACCAAGCTGCCGGTGCATGTCATTCAGGACGGCAGTAAACTGGCCCGGAATGCGGTCTTCGTCGGTCCACCAGGAAGTGATGTCACCATATTCCACGGCAGGTTCCGCCTGGTACCGCCTTCGAACGAGGGCCGGCACGTACACATCGACTCCTTCCTCCGAAGCTTGGCAACCGACCAGGAGCATTACGCGGCGGGGGTGCTCCTCTCCGGCGCGGGCGACGACGGCGTCGAAGGGATGCGGGCAATTCACGCCGCCGCCGGCCCGACCTTGGCGCAGGATCCCGAGACGGCGGAGTATGGTACCATGCCGGCGGCGGCGATAGCCGCGGGCGTGGTAGACAAGGTGCTGCCGCCCGGGCAAATTGCCGAAGCCGTGCGGGAGTACGCGCAGCACGTTTCAAAACGCCGGGCCGTGCCCGACGAGCCAAGCCCGGCGGAAGACGAAGAGATCGAAAACGTCCTGGCCTTTCTGAACTCCCAAGTAGGTCACGACTTCACTCCATACAAGCGCTCTACCATATACCGACGCGTCGTCCGACGCATGGGGCTCCATCAGATCGATAGCCTTGGCTCCTACACGCAGTACCTCCGCTCGAGACCCAGAGAGGCGGAATTGCTGTTCAAGGACCTGCTGATCGGCGTTACCAGCTTCTTTCGAGAATCGGATGCCTTCAAAGCCCTGCGCGACCTCGCGCTCCCCCGGCTCTTCGCCGATGCCGAGGGACAGGAGTACCGATTCTGGGTGCCGGGTTGCGCCACCGGGGAGGAAGCGTACAGCCTGGCCATCTTGACGGAGGAGTATCGCCGGGAGCACGACCTCGACTTCTCCGTTCAGATCTTCGCAACAGACGTAAACGAAGCAGCAATTGAGTTTGCGCGGCGCGGGAGGTATCCGGAGAGCATTCGTCGAGACCTTGGAACGGAACGTTTCTCGCAGTTCTTCGAGGCGGAGGACGGGGACTATCGGGTTGTGGATCGGATCCGCAACATGGTGCTCTTCGCCACGCAAGATATCCTCCGGGACCCTCCCTTTGCCAACATCGACCTCCTCTCCTGCCGCAACCTCCTCATCTACTTCGAGCCGGCGACGCAGCGCCGCCTGCTACCCGTCCTTGCGTATAGCTTGACCCGCCGGGGCATTCTCTTTCTCGGCTCTTCCGAAAACGTAGGTGCGCGAAGCGATCACTTCACGGCGCTCAGCAAGGAGCAGAAAATCTTCTCCCGCAATCCGGAGATCCCTGTAGGCACGGGGGGAACTCCTCCCTTCGGGAAGCTGTTTCACGACCGCGATGCTCGTCGATTGCCGGCCGGTATTGAGGAACAGACGGTGAAGCGACAGATCGAAGTCTATCTGTTGACCCACCAGACACCGCCGGCAGTCTTTGTAAACCGGAAATCGCAGGTGGTCTATATTCACGGCAAGACGGGTCGCTTCCTCGAACCGCAGTCGGGCTACGCACGAATGGATGTGAACGAGATGGCACGCGAGGGTCTCGACGTCCAGCTGAGCCACGCACTTCGGGAGGCTCGACGACTCGAAACGCGGCAAGAGCACCCAGGCCTTCGCTTTGACTCTGAAGGGAGCACGATTGTGTTGGATCTCATTGTCGAACCAATGGAGGAGCTCGCCGGCGACGTAGATCTCTACGCCATTCTCTTCCGCGATCGCTCCGCCGACGAGCTCGACGAGGTGCCGACGGACAACACAGCCTCGTCACAGTCGGACTCCTACGTTCGTGGTCTCGAGGAGGAGCTTCGCGCCACCAAGGAGCGCCTCCACACGACCATCGAGGAGCTGGAAACGACGAACGAGGAGCTGAAGTCGAGTCTGGAAGAGTACCAGTCTACAAATGAAGAGCTTGCCAGCGCCAATCAAGAGCTCCAGAGCGCCAAGGCCGCGGCACAGTCCGCAAACGAAGAGCTCGAGCGAACCTCCCAGGAGTTGAAGGAACGGAATACGTCCCTCGAAGAGACCAGCGCCGAGGCAGCGCACCTTCTCGAGAGTACCGGTCTTCCCATGCTGGTGGTCGACCGGGAGTACCGCATTCAAGGGTTCACGACGGCGGTCCAGGAGCTCGTGAACGTCATTGACAGCGACATCAACCGTGACGTCCGACAACTCACGACGGCACTCACCTCTACATCGACCACGAACGAGCTCTCGGGAGTTCTGGATCGGGTTTTGCAGAAGCGCGAGCGGCAGGAAAGCGTCGTGGAGGCCACCGACGGGCGGCTCTTCCTCCTCCGCGCAATACCGCATCACGACGTTGACGGAAACAATTTGGGTGTGATCGCGACGTTCTTAGAGCAGGGCGGGAGCTAGTGGCAGACAAAGACGGCAGCGAACTGCACGAGCTCCGACAGAGGGCGGAGCAGATCATTGCGAACAGCGCCGGGCCCCTTCCAGAACAGGGAGTCCAGGATCTTGAGGGCCTGCTCCACGAGATCGGCGTCCGCCAGGTGGAGCTCGAGCTCCAGAACGAGGAGCTCAAGCGCGCCCAGTCGGATCTGGAGAACTCTCTTGACCGCTATCGGGAGCTCTACGATTTCGCTCCCGTGGGATACCTGACCATTCACAAGGATGAGCGCATTGCGAAGGCGAACTTCCAAGCCGCGGACTTCCTTGGTCGCCCACGAAGCGAGATCCAGGGACGGTACCTTTCCCACTTCGTTGAAGCGGAAGACCTGCGGGCTTTTCGCAGCTGCCTGCAAGAAGTCCAGGAAAGCGGTACGCCCACCTCCAGAGAGATTCGTTTTCGTGCAGACCGGCACGAGGGCCGCATTCTTCACACCGAGATGACCGTCAACCTTGGCGACCACGGGATATCCCCCGAGGCCGAGGTGTTTCGCTTGAGCCTAACGGATTTCTCTGCGGCCAAAGAGGTCGAGACGGAGCTCCGAGAGGCCCGAGCGCAGCTCGAGCGCCGCGTTGACGAACGCACCACGGAGCTCCGCACGGCAAACGAAAGCTTGAAGAAAGAGATCCACGCACGGCAAGAGATCGAGGCGAAGCTTCGCAAGAATCAGCTTCGACTTCGATCCTTGGCCGCTGAGGTCACCAACACGGAAGAGCGGCAGCGCCGAGAGCTCGCGCGAACCCTCCACGACCTGGTGGCGCAGACCCTCGCCATTGCAAAGATGAAATTATCCGCCGCGGAGAAGCACATGGAAAGCACCTCCGGCACCGAGGCACTCCGAGAGACGAAGGACCTCGTCCAGGAGATGATTGAGTCGACCCGAAGCATCATGACCGAGTTGAGCCCGCCGGTATTCGAAGAACAAGACGTGGCGACGGCGGTGCAGTGGCTCGTGGACCACGTGAACGAGAAGTTCGACCTATGTGCAACGGCGGAGATCTCGGATCCGGAACTCGAGCTCCAAGATGATGCGAGGCGTTTCCTCTACCGGAGCCTGCAAGAGCTGCTCGTCAACGTGGTACGCCACGCAAACACGCAGGATGCGGAGGTTCGCCTCGAGGGCAAGCAGGATGGCGTTGTACTCACCGTTTCCGACAACGGAAGAGGATTCAACGTTGGCGACGTGCGCAGCACTCCCGGCTTCGGCATTTTCAGCATTCAGCAACGTGTGGAGGATCTCGGCGGCAGCTTCAGCGTCGATTCTACTCCCGGCCGGGGGACCACGGCGACCCTCACCATTCCGACGTGGGGATCCGATTAGACCGCCCGGCTTATTGGCCGGTTTCCGGCCGGCACGTACATTAGCCCTGTATGTTGCGGACGAATGCGGAGGTAGAACGGGATATTGTTCACCAACTCTATTGGGATACCAGGGTGAGCGCCGAAGGTGTGCACGTGGACGTCCAGGATGGTGAGGTGACGCTCTTCGGAGCCGTCGGCACCTACGTCGCCAAACGCGCCGCGGAACAGGATGCGTGGTCCATCGCCGGCGTATCGGAGGTGGCAAACGCGATCAACGTTGAGTTCGACGGCAGCGTTCCCGAGCGCGGGCGTCTCACGGAGCACATTGCCAACCTCATTGCCTGGGATCCACAGATCGACGACAGGAACGTCGATATTGCCGTTCAGGCCGGAGAGGTGACTCTAGAAGGGACGGTAGATGCCTACTGGAAGAAACTCCGACTGAACGACCTGGTGCAAGACGTCAGGGGGGTAACGAGTGTTATCGACAAGCTGACGGTGGTCCCTAGGCGCAATGTAGCGGATGAAACCATTGCCGAAGAGATCGTCGAGGCCCTCCGACGGAACGAGCACGGTGACGTAGACAGCGTTGAGGTCACCGTGGAAAATGGGTATGTAACGCTATCGGGATCGGTCCCCACCTGGGTTGCCCGGAACTCGGCCTACGAGTCCGCAGTATTGACCTACGGCGTGGTAGCGGTCGACGTCAGCCTGGACATTAGCTCCTAGGCGTCCAGCTTCACGACGGTGGAAATTCCGATACATTCTTAGTAACTTGCCCGGGAAGATCAATGAATATAGCAGTAACCAGACTTCACAAGCTAACGTTGCACGCAACCGACGGAGAGATAGGCTCAGTAATTGACACGTACTTCGACGACGACGGGTGGGCAATTCGCTACCTCGTTGTGGCCACGGGACCGCTCATTTTTGGACGCCGGGTACTACTGAGTCCGGCATCGATCTCGAAGATTGATCCCGATCATCGCCAACTTTGGGTGGATCTGACAGTTGAGCAGATAAAGGGCAGTCCCGACATTGACACACGAAAGCCCGTATCCCGACAGGAAGAGGAACGTTTTCTCACCTACTACGACCTCATGCCGTACTGGTCCGGCCCCGACATCTGGGCAAGCTCGGCCTATGCAAGCGGGCTGCCCCGCCTGGGCAATCCTCCCGAGGATGTCGAGCCCCGCCCGGAAGAGGCTGAGCGCGCGACCATCTCGGACCCGCAAGGGGAACACGGCAACTCGCATCTGCGCAGTGCGAATGAGGTACGTGGGTATCGCGCTACGGCGCGAGATGCCGACGCCGGCCACCTGGAAGACTTCATTGTCGAGGAAGGCACGTGGCGTCTGCGCTACGCCCTCTTCGATACCGGCGGCCTGTTGAGCGGGAAACAAGTCTTGGTCCCCAGTGATCGCATTACGAGCATCAGTTGGACCGAGCGACAGATCATGGTGCAGGCGAAGAAGGAAGACCTGGACAGCGCGCCTGACTTCGATCCCCGTTCGTCCCTCACTCCGGAAACCGAAGATGTTGTGCTTCGACACTTCGCGGACCGGTAGCACCCGACTCCTTCACAGAATACAAGAGGCAATATGAGCGGTAATAACGGCAGCAACGGTGACAATGAGAAAAGTAACAAGGACGGTCAGGACCCATTCAATGCACCTCAGGGTCCAGGGAATAGCCGACGGTGGATACTCTTTCTTATTCCGCTTCTGATTCTCCTTCCACTCATTACAACAATGTTCTCCGGCGGCGGTCAGCAGCCGACAATCAGCTACACGGAGTTTCGCAACCAAGTCTCAAGTGGAAACGTGCAGCAGGTCGTAATCTCCGGGAACCGCGTGGAAGGCACGTTTAAGCAACCCTCATCCGACCGTGGTGGCGGCTTAAGCGGACAGGACGAGACATTCGTGACTTTTGTTCCGACTTTCGGCGATCAGGAGATCATGCCGCTCCTCCGGGAGAACGATGTCACGATCTACACCCAACCACCCCGCGACAACATGTCGTTCCTGACGGTCCTTTTCAACCTCCTGCCGCTCCTGCTCCTGCTGTGGATTGGATGGTCGATCTTCCGAAACATGCGCTCACAGGGACGCGGCATCTTCAACGTCGGCGAGAACAAGGCGAAGCTCTACGATAAGAAGGAAAGCGTAAAGACGAGCTTCGACGACGTGGCGGGCCTCGAAAGCGCCAAGGACGAGGTCACCGAGATCGTCGATTACCTCAGAAACCCGGAAGACTACACCGAGATTGGGGCCGAAACGCCGCGCGGGATTCTTCTTGTTGGCCCACCGGGAACCGGCAAGACCTTGGTGGCTCGCGCAATTGCCGGCGAGGCGGGAGTCCCCTTCTACAGCATGAGCGGGTCAGACTTCATGGAGATGTTTGTTGGTGTCGGTGCGTCCCGCGTGCGGAACCTCTTCAAGGACGCGAAGGCCAAGTCGCCGAGCATTATCTTCATTGACGAGCTCGACTCTATTGGTCGTCACCGCGGCGCCGGCCTGGGCGGGGGCCACGACGAACGGGAGCAAACACTCAACCAACTGCTCTCGGAGCTCGATGGTTTTGAGCCGAACGAGAGCACCATTGTCCTTGCGGCAACAAACCGTCCCGACATTTTGGATCCCGCCCTCTTGCGGCCGGGTCGATTCGACCGTCGCGTTCTCATCAACCTGCCTACCGTCAAGGACCGCGAGGCTATCCTCCAAGTGCACGCGAGGAAGCGCCCCCTCGCCGATGACGTCGATTTGGGGAAGGTCGCGCAGAGCACCCCCGGATTCAGCGGCGCCGACTTAGAAAACCTGCTGAACGAGGGATCTATTGTGGCCGCTCGCGCCAAGAAAAGGGTCGTGAACATGGCCGACATTGATGAGGCGCGAGACAAGGTGCTTCTCGGTCTCGAGCGGCGCGGCATTACCATGAGCGATTCGGAGAAGAAGATCGTGTCCTATCACGAGTCGGGTCACGCCCTCGCGGCGGCGTTCATGGAAAACACGGACCCCATCTACAAGGTGACCATCATTCCGCGCGACAGATCCATGGGGGTAACGCAGCAAATGCCGGCATCAGAACGCTACCTCTACAGCAGAAACTACCTGAACGACCGTCTGGTTGTCATGCTCGGCGGGCGCGCCGCGGAGGAGCTCATCTTCGGCGACGTCACAACCGGCGCCGAGAACGACTTCCGGGAAGCAACAAAGCTGGCGCGACGGATGGTCTCCGACTGGGGCATGAGCAATCTCGGTCCCCTCGCAACGTCCGGCGAGCAACGCAACGTCTTCCTCGGAGAGGAGCTCTCCCGCGGCCGAGAGTTCTCCGAGCACACCGCCCAAGAGGTAGACAATGAAATCAGACGACTCCTATCGGAGGCCTACGATCGAGCGGTGAAGACCCTCAAGGATCACCGGAAGGAGCTCGACAACCTGGCGACCACCCTCCTCGAGAAAGAGGACCTGGAGGCGGACACCGTCATGGAGCTCTTGGGCTTGAGCTCGAATGGCCGGAAGGGCGAAGGAGCGTCGAGCTCTGAGAAAAGCGCTTCCAAGAACGGCGGAAGCGAGGAGGACTCGGAGCAGGAACAGTCCGGCAGCAGCAAGAAGAGCACCGAGTCAGAGAAGAACGACGCAAGCGCCGACACCGACGAGTAGTACCGATACGCACGCAGCGTGCCGTAACGTCAGCGGGGCGCGGCTTAGGCCATCACAATATCTCGGACGACCTTCACCAGAAGTATGACCACCGGTATGCCGTGGAGCAGCAGGTCGAAGACGTCAATTGGCCTCGTAAGCGCCCCTTGAGCAAGCATTTGAATCTTCTCCACCAAGTGGGGCTTGGGGCGAAACGGCGCCAGTCCCAGAATTACTGCAATGGGAATCAGAACCACATAGGGTATTCCGTCCAACCAGCTTAGCATGCCGCAAAGCTACCGGCTCCGTGGAGATTCGGCAAGCCCGCCG
>CAYPTH010000037.1:14009-23738 GCA_964413635.1 uncultured Spirochaetaceae bacterium | reverse complement strand
AGTTTGCGGACTCTTTTACATCGCTCATGGACAGCATTGAGGAGAAACGAGACGCGTTGACGATTGAGCTGAATGCTGAAGGAGCATGACGATGCAGATAGGAATGATTGGGTTGGGAAAGATGGGTGCCAATATGACGAAGCGTCTCCTGCGCGGAGGTCACGGCGTCGCGGTAACGGACATCAACCCGGATGCGGTGGCGGCGGCTGAGCAGGAAGGGGCAGTGGGGGCAGCGGACATGCGGAGGCTTGTCGAGATGCTCGAGCAACCGCGCGTTCTCTGGGTCATGGTGCCGGCCGGAGAGCCGACCGAGAACACGATCAACGGTCTCGTTGCGCTGCTCTCACCGGGAGATACCATCATTGACGGCGGCAACAGCAACTACAAAGATACCATGCGCAGGGCTGAAGAGGTCCGCGAGGAGGGACTCCACTTTGTGGATGTCGGCACCAGCGGCGGCGTATGGGGGCTTGCAGAAGGATATAGCATGATGATTGGCGGGGAGCGCGAGAACGTCCAAACCCTACAACCGATCTTCGAGACCCTTGCGCCCGCCCCGGACAAGGGCTGGGCTCACGTCGGTCCCAGTGGCGCCGGGCATTTCGTGAAGATGGTCCACAACGGGATCGAGTATGGGATGATGCAGGCATACGCCGAGGGCTTCTCCATCTTAAAGGCAAAAGAGGAGTTCAATCTGGACTTAGCCGACGTAGCCAGGAGTTGGCAGCACGGCAGTGTAGTACGGTCGTGGCTCCTCGACCTCACCAAGGCGGCTCTCGACGAAGACCAAGAGTTCGAGCAGATATCGTCATCCGTTAGTGACTCGGGAGAGGGACGCTGGACCGTATTCGAGGCGATTGATCTCAACGTCTCGGCACCGATCATCACCATGTCGCTGCAGCGCCGGGTGCGCTCCCGTGAGCAGGACAATTACACCGACAAGCTGCTCTCCGTCATGCGTAACCAGTTCGGCGGTCACGCCATCAAGTCGAAGGGACACTGAGCCATGGGGCATGCGAATATGAAGGCCGCCCTCTTTGGGGCGGCCCAGCTTTGTGAGGAAGAGAGGAGGCGCCATGACGCCGTATGACAAAGGTGAAGCACAAATGACGATCATCATCTTCGGCGCGACCGGGGATCTCACGCACCGAAAGCTGCTGCCGGCGCTGTACGACAACTTTCGCAAAGGCCGCTTGGATATGGTCCGCGGCATTGTGGGCTACGCACGCCGAGACTGGAGCGACGATGAGTTCCTTGCCCGAGCGCGTGACGGCATTGAGAATTTTGCTTCGGGGTCCTTCGATGAGGGCACGTGGACCCGGTTTGCAACGCTGCTGAGCTATGAGCAGGGCAATTTAGACGAGCCGGAAGACTATCGGCGTCTCCAATCGGCACTCTCGGCCAAGGAGCCGCCGGGAAGCGGACGCCTCTACTATCTCGCCACCGCTCCACGCTTCTACGGGCCTGCGTGTCGGAGCCTCGGCGCCGCCGGCATGGCTACGGAAGGCGAGCTGCAGGAGAGCGGATATCGTTCGTCCCCGCGACGCGTCGTGATCGAGAAGCCCTTCGGCTATGATGCGGCGTCCGCGGCCGCCCTGGATGCCGAGGTGCACGAGTCCTTTGCAGAGCACCAGGTCTTCCGGATCGATCACTACCTCGGCAAGGAGACGGCGCAGAACATCCTGTTTATGCGCTTTGCCAACACCATCTTCGAACCGGTCTGGAATCGCCGGTACATCTCCAACGTGCAGATCACCGTCGCGGAAGACGTGGATGTCGGGCATCGCGCCGGCTACTACGATCAGGCAGGGATCCTCCGGGACATGTTCCAGAATCACCTTCTGCAGCTTCTGGCCCTGACCGCCATGGAGCCGCCGGCCTCGCTCAATGCAGATGACATTCGCAACGAGAAGGTGAAGGTGCTCCGGGCCATACTGCCGCCGGAGCCTGCTGTTGGTGTGAGGGCCCAGTACGACGGATATCGAGATGCCGAAGGAGTTGCGCCGAACTCAACAACGCCGACGTACGCGGCTCTTCGCCTCTACGTGAATACCTGGCGGTGGCAGGGAGTTCCCTTCTACCTTCGGTCGGGAAAGGCGCTGCGGCGCAAGACCAGCGAGATCACGGTTCGCTTCCAGGAGCCACCGGGCATTCTCTTTGACCTGCCGACCTGCGACGGGTACACACCCAACACCATCTCCATGTGCGTTCAGCCCGACGAGGGAACCCACCTGAAGTATCAGGTGAAGGTCCCGGACCAGGGCAACGCCTCGCAAACAGTGGACATGTCTTTTCATTACAAGGATGGGTTTCCCGACAGCGCGCTGCCCGACGCCTATGAGCGGCTACTCCTTGACGCGATTAAGGGAGATGCGTCTCTCTTTGCCAGAAGCGACGGCATTCAGGCCGCCTGGGGGGTCATTGATCCGGTTCTCAAGGCGTGGGAGTCGGCAGATGATGGCGCGGCCGGATCGGATGCGCCTCCCATGGCCCGGTATGCACCCGGCAGCTGGGGCCCTCAAGAGGCCGACGACTTGCTTGCGGCTGATGGATACCAGTGGCACCTCGGGTGTGTACACGACGGAGGCTGAAGGACGGCGCGGAACGACAGGGGGCGCGTGAAGGTCGAACGCCCGCACACAACAACAGGAATGATATGAAGTAATTGTTGCGTCTACAACTTATCATGGGTATTATCCGTCGCAAGATGACAGAACTTAGTAGCTTCTCGCGTGGTCCGTCCGACGATTCCGGGGAAGATACGGGCAAGGGATTCGAAGAGGAGCAACGACGGAAGACGCTCCGAACGGGGACCTTGTACGCGCTGGTCCAAATGTCGCTCCTCCTCGGATGGCTGATAGTTGAGTTCAGCGTTTTGCGCGCCACTCAGCTCATCTGGTACAAGGTGCCGGTTTTCCTTCTGTTGGGCGTCTTCTTGACGGTGCGATTCGCCCGCAGCTTAGACTCGTCGGATCCACTGAGAACCGCGCGCATACTCGCCGTCCTGCACATGGCAAATCTCACCGGTGTCTCGCTCATGGTGAACGCCATGTTGCTCGAAGCGCATCGGACGGCGCATTCTGCCCTGTATGGCGTTGACCTCCGTGCGCCTGTGACGACGGCGGTTCTGGTATGTATGCTCCTCAACTACGCATTCTCCGAGAGCGCCCGTAGGTGGTATTGGCTGCACACGTTTGTGCCGTTTGGGGCCGCTGTGCTCGTCATTGCGCTGACCCATGACAGCCAGTCATTACGCGATCTTCTGGACTATTCTTTTGTCGGTGCCGCTGGAGTGGGGCTGGCGCTCCTGTCGCTTCACGGGGAGAAGCAACACCGTCGAGAGTACGAGCTGCGCCGGCGGTCACACGCATACGCTCGCTACTCCCGTGCCCTTTTCGGGTTGGGCCCGGATCCGATCATCGTCCACGATTCCGGCGGCGGAATCGTCGACTGGAACCGGCAGATGATTGATCTCACAGGCTTCTCAGAGCAGGAGCTTCGAGTGCGGAGTATCGGCGATGTGCTGTCCACGTCGGCTTCGGATGTTGTGCAGCTCAGCTACTGTGCGCGACGAGACGGGTCGGCGATACCCGTAGAGACCACTCGTCAGGTCATTGATATGCCGCAGGGACGGAGGACACTCGTGGCAGTGCGAGATGTTCGCGAACGACTGAGAAGCATTGAGACCGTTCGCAAGCTCTCGAAGGCTGTCGAGCATAGTCCGGCGGCCGTGGTGATTACAGATGCGAACGGCTCGATTGAGTACGTGAATCGGCACTTTACAGAATTGACCGGCTACGTCTTTGAGGAGGTGCGTGGTGCCAATCCACGCTTGCTGAAATCAGGACATCAAGGGGCGGACTTTTACCGAGATCTCTGGACGACGATCACCGCCGGCGAATCCTGGCATGGTGAGTTTTGTAATCGACGGAAAGACGGGCGGCTCTATTGGGAGTCCGCGGCGATCGCACCCGTTCTGGATAATGGGAACAGTATCGTCTCATACGTTGCGATCAAAGAGGATGTTACGGAGCGGCGGAAACGTGAAACGCAGATGAAAGATCTGGCGTTTCAGGACGACCTGACCGGCCTCGCAAATCGAAAGCAAGTTACCGATGCTCTTGCTACAGCCCTCGCGGTGGTCAGGAACCCCTCCTCCACGATTGGCCTTCTGTACCTGGATCTAAATGGGTTCAAGCCGATCAACGACGAGCTTGGTCACGAAGTCGGGGATGCAGTGCTCAGGGTGGTCGGTGAGCGACTGCGTGGAAGTCTGCGCCCCGGTGATCTGGCGGGTCGTATAGGGGGAGATGAGTTTGTAATCCTCCTTCAGAGTGGAGTGGGAAGTGAACAGCTGGCCTCTCTGGCCGACCGGATCATTGAAACCATTGAGCAACCCGTTGTCACTGAGCGGTGCACTGTGAGCGTTGGCGTGAGCATCGGCATTGCCTGCTCCATGAGTCATGATCGGGATAGCGTGGAATCGATCCTGCGACGAGCCGATGAGGCCATGTACCGAGCGAAAGACGGACGTACAAGCGGCTTCGCCTTTGCTTCCTGATGTCGTGACGACACGGCGGCCAATGCAAAGGCGCCTGCATTGGCCTGGCCTGAGCTGCCGGTCTACTCCCCGCGCCAACTCACGAAGAGATTGTTCAACGACTCCATGAGGGTCGGATGGGCAAAGCTCCCGTCGCGCAATACGGTGTAGGGAAGACCGGCGTTCATGGCAATCTGCAGCGCGCCGGCTATTTCCCCGCCCTGCATGCCGAGCATGGCGAATCCAAGGATCTTGTCGCTCTTGGCATCCACCACCGCCTTCATGAGGCCGCGGCTTTCGTCGGTCTCCAGGGCCCGGGCGACCCAGGTCATCGGGATGGCGGCGACGCGCACCTTGTAGCCGGCCTCCTTCGCCTCCTTCTCGCTCATTCCGACCCGTCCGAGCTGGGGATCAATGAATACCGTGTAGGGTATGAGCCGGTCCGCAATGGATCCCTTTCCATCGCCGTTGAGGTTTCGGTCGACAACGCGGAAGTCGTCGTAGGAGATGTGGGTGAAGGCCGGCCCTCCCTTGACGTCGCCGATTGCCCAGACATCCGGGGAACTCGTTTCGAGTCGATCGTTCACTACAATGGATCCCCGCTTGTCTGTGTCGATGCCTGCGGCTTCGAGATTCAGCATGTCGGTATTCGGCTTGCGCCCGGCGGCCACCAGCAAATGCGTACCGGAGATTGTGCGCTCCTTGCCCTTGATCGCTGCGGATACTTCAATGGTGGCGCCCTCTTTCATGGTCACGCCGCCGGTCTGCGCGCCGGTAAGGATGTCGACTCCCTCATCCTCCAGGATCGATGTCACCTCCGCGGCAATGTCTTCATCCTCTCGAGGAAGGAGCTGACCGCTTCGCTGTAGGATGGTCACCTTGCTGCCGAAGCGTCGGAACATCTGTCCGAACTCCAGGCCAATGTAGCCCCCACCGATTACGATCAGGTGTTCCGGGACGGTGTCGAGCTCCATTATGGATTCGTTGGTCAGATAGGAGACGCTATCAATACCCGGGATGGGCGGAACATTTGCACGGGTGCCGGTATTAATGAAGATGCGGTCGCCGGTAATGTCCTGTTCCCCCGCCGCATTGAGGGCGACCCGCAACGCCTTCGGTCCGGTGAAGGAGGCCTCACCCCGGATGAGAGTCAGATTCTCGCTAGCTTCGATCGCCTTTTCACTTCCTCCGCGGAAGCTCGCTACGATCTCGCGTTTTCTCCGGCGGACCGTGGTCATGTCGACGGGCCCGGGCGTTACCCCCACGCCGTACTCCCCGGCGCGGGAGACCACGTGGGCGGCTCGCGCGCTGGCTACCATGGTCTTGGTGGGGGTGCACCCGTAGTTCACACAAGTTCCCGCCACGTTGCGGGACTCGACGAGAGCTGTTTTCACACCGCGACCTGCAAGGGCCATTGCCAGGGGCGTCCCGCCCTGGCCGGAGCCCACTACAATTGCCTGATAATGCGTATTCGTGCCGGCTGCCATTTCACTGCTCCTTCATCCATGTTCTCTTGTCTCTCGCAATATATATACTTGCAGATACAAGTGCAAAGTCCCGAAGTGACGACGACGGAGTTTAGTTCCGGGTTGCTCGAATGAGTTGGTGCAGGGAGGTGAGCGTTGCGTGCCACGACCGCGAGTCGACGTGGGCCAGCACCCGGCGTTTGGCGCGCTTCCATTGACCGAGAGCCTCATCGAGGGTGCGTTGTCCCTCCGGAGTAAGGCGATAGACCCGCACGCGGCGATCCTGGCCGCGACGCTCCTCGACCAGGCCGCGGCGGACCACAATGTCCATGGTCCGGGATATGGTGCTCAAGTCGGAGCCCAGGCGTTCCGCCACTTCCGACGCAGTCGCAGACTCCGTCACGCCGATGTTCACCAGGACGGCGAACTGAGGTAGCGTCAACTCGCTGGCGCGGAACTCTTCCTCGAAGAGCCGCGTCAC
Source organism: uncultured Spirochaetaceae bacterium (assembly GCA_964413635.1). Lineage (GTDB taxonomy): Bacteria > Spirochaetota > Spirochaetia > DSM-27196 > PWMO01 > CAYFQV01. The sequence continues at coordinate 17,251 of CAYPTH010000037.1, read as the reverse complement.
GTTTTTGTACGCCTTTCCCAGGTTATAGCCGGGACAGGTCTCTATCACGCGCTCGAGCTCGCGGTTGAGGGCGGGGTGTCGCTTTCGCCGCGGCTTGTGGGCGCAGTGGATCCGACCGCCGCGCGCGTTCCTGCGCGACGGCCGGGAAGCTGTTGATCTCGATATATGTGGTCGAACGGTGAGTGTTCGCATGCAATCCTCCTGATGTCGCGCATGTCAGCTGCGGACTCAATCATCAATATACAATCTGGGTCTCCGGCTTGACCATGCGCGACGTGTTACCTATGTTGGAAAAACTTGTATATGAAACAATACGGAATCCATTAGGAGAGAGATTAGGAGAGAGAAATGTCAAACAGTAGCGAAGCTAGCAGGCATATGCCGAAAGGCACGACGCCGGATTTGCTTTCGGGCCAGAAAGCGCTCGTTACCGGCGGAAGCTCGGGTATTGGCCGGGCGTGTGCGATAGCGCTTGCCGAGGCCGGCGCCGACGTGGTGGTGAATTACCGAGGCGGCGCGGACAAGGCCGCCGAGGTAGTGGAACGAATCGAGCAGCTCGGCCGAAAGGGAGTAGCCGTTCAGGCGGATGTCTCCGAGGAGGACCAGGTGCAGGCCATGTTCCGGGACGTCATAGACGCCTTCGGCACGGTGGACATTCTGGTGAATAACGCCGGCATGCAGCAGGACGCGCCCCTTGAGGAGATGACGCTCTCCCAGTGGAACAAGGTCATCGGCGTCAATCTGACCGGGCAATTCCTGTGTACCAAGGAGGCCGTAAAGGAGTTCAAACGCCGGGGCGTCGTCCCGGAGGTCTCCTGTGCGGCGGGGAAGGTGATCTGCATGAGCTCCGTCCATGAGGCCATCCCCTGGGCCGGTCACGTCAATTACGCCGCGAGCAAAGGCGGCGTCATGCTCATGAGCAAGTCCATTGCCCAGGAGGTCGCCCCGCATCGGATTCGCGTGAACAGCGTTGCCCCCGGCGCCGTTCGAACCCCGATCAATCGCGATGCCTGGGAAACTCAGGAGGCCTACGACAAGCTCATGAAGCTTGTCCCGTACGACCGAATCGGCGAGCCCGAGGATGTAGGGCGCACCGTGGCGTGGCTCGCCTCGGATCAGGCGGACTACATTGTCGGCTCAACCATCTACGTCGACGGCGGCATGATGCTCTATCCCGGCTTCGCCACCGGCGGGTGAGGAGGATTGCAATGGCGTACCAACCTATTGAGAACTACGGACTCATCGGCAACATGCACACCATCTCCATGGTCGGCATGGATGGATCCATTGACTGGCTGTGTTTCCCCCACTTCGACTCGCCGAGCATCTTCGCGCGCATCCTCGACGACCGCAAGGGTGGCTTTTTCCGCATTGCGCCGACCGGCGCGGGATCCGCCGGCGCCGCTGCCGACGCCCCCGCCGACGGCCCCGACTCCATCTCCCACAAGCAGTTCTACTGGCCTGATACCAACGTCCTGGTGACGCGCTTCCTTTCGCCGGACGGCGTCGCTGAGCTGGTGGACTACATGCCGGTCCTCGAGAACAGCGGCGACGGCGATCACGGCGAAGACGAGCGCCGGCACCGCATCGTGCGCCGCCTGAGTGTCGTCCGCGGCAGCATGGACTTCACCCTCGAGTGCCGGCCTGCCTTCGATTATGCGCGCTCGCCGGCGGAGGTCGAGATAACCGACCGGGGCGTCCTCTTTCACGGCCCCGACCTGCACCTGGCCCTCAGCGGCGAGCCCGACTTCACGGAAGCGCCGGCGACCACGCCCAAAGGCGCCCTCAGCGGCGGCGCCGGAGAATCGGGCGCGGCCGGCGACGCCCTCCCGCCGGGGGCGGTGAGCAGTTTTCACCTCAAGGAAAACGAGAGCCTCACCTTCGTGCTCCACCAGATTCCCGAAGGCGCCGGGTGCAGCCCCGCCGTGCCGGAGGAGGAGTCGGAAGAGCTCTTTCGGCGCACCGTCAATTACTGGCGTCGCTGGATTTCCAGGTCGACCTACAAGGGGCGCTGGCGGGAGATGGTCCATCGCTCCGCCCTTACTCTGAAGCTTCTGACCTTCGAGCCCACCGGCGCCATTGTTGCCGCCCCGACAACCGGCTTGCCTGAAGGGGTGGGCGGCGAACGGAACTGGGACTATCGCTACACCTGGATTCGGGACGCCGCTTTCACCCTCTACGGACTGCTGCGGATCGGCTTCACCGAGGAGGCGGAGCGCTTCATGTCGTGGATCGAGGCGCGGACGCACGAGCTCAATCCCGACGGGTCGCTGCAGATCATGTACGGCCTCGACGGGCGCCACGAGCTAACCGAACAGGAGCTTGGGCACCTCGACGGCTACAAGGGCTCCCGACCGGTGCGAATCGGCAACGGCGCATACGATCAGCTCCAGCTCGACATCTACGGCGAGCTCATGGACTCGGTATACCTCTACAACAAGTACGGCGCACCGATCTCCTACGACTTCTGGGTGCAGTTGCGCAAGCTCATCAACTGGGTTGCAGACAACTGGAAGCGCACGGACGAAGGGGTCTGGGAGGTCCGCGGTGGGCAGCAGCACTTCACCTACTCAAAGCTCATGTGCTGGGTGGCAATCGACCGCGGCCTGCGGCTGGCGGATAAACGCTCCTTTCCGGCGGACCGGGATCGCTGGCTCGCCACTCGAGATGAGATCTACGAGGAGATCATGCGGGAAGGCTGGAGCGACGAGCGCAAGGCCTTCGTCCAATCCTACGGCAGTACCACCCTGGATGCGTCCAACCTCACCATGCCCTTGGTCTTTTTCGTCTCCCCGACGGACCGGCGCATGCTCTCGACCCTGGACGAAACGCTGAAGCCCCCACAGGAAGGCGGCCTTGTCTCCAACAGCCTCACCTACCGCTACGACGTCACGACGACGCAGGACGGCCTTGCCGGTGAGGAGGGGACCTTCAACATCTGCAGCTTCTGGCTCGTGGAGGCGCTCACCCGCGCCGGCAGGACGGACCGCGGACGCCTGGAGGAGGCGCGCCTCATGTTCGAGAAGATGCTCGGCTACGCGAATCATCTGGGCCTCTACGCGGAGGAGACCGGGCCCAGTGGTGAGGCGCTCGGGAACTTCCCGCAGGCCTTCACGCATCTCGCCCTCATCAGCGCCGCCTACAACCTGGATCGGGCGCTGGGGTGATACGCCGGCGGCTCAGGCCCGCGGCTGATGCCCACGGCTGAGGCCCGCGGCTAAGGAGTACACATGACATTCGAG
>CAYPTH010000037.1:0-13909 GCA_964413635.1 uncultured Spirochaetaceae bacterium | reverse complement strand
GCGGCTGATGCCCACGGCTGAGGCCCGCGGCTAAGGAGTACACATGACATTCGAGTTCTGGTTCATGCTTCCCATTGCCTTTGCCATTGCGACTTTGGCAATGGCCTCCGGAATCGGCGGGGCCACCTTCTTCTCGCCGCTGTTTATTCTCGCCTTGCGTCTGGAGCCGGAGGTCGCCATCGGCACCGCGCTGATTACCGAGACCTTCGGCTTTGCCAGCGGGCTGTACGCCTACATTCGCGATCGGGTGATCGACTTCAAACTCGGGGGGATCATGCTTGCCGCCACCGTTCCCATGGCGCTTCTGGGCACCTATCTCGGCGGCGTGATTGACCCCAGCATCCTCAAGATTGTCCTCGCGGTGGGCTTGCTGGCCGTAGCCGTCAGCTTCCTCCACGCTCCGGACGATGAAGAAGTGAAGCGCACCAATCGGCTTGCAGCCGAAACCCTGGCGACAACGAATCCCGAAGCGTGCATCACGGCCCGCGACGGGGAGCAGATCTGCTACGTGGTGAAGCGAAAGTTCGAAGGTCTGATCAGCGGCGGAGTAGGCGGCCTCTTCGTCGGGATGATCTCCACCGGGCTCGGAGAGCTCAACGACTACTTCCTGCTGAAACGCTGCAAGGTGCCGAGTCGCGTTGCCGTCGCGACGAGCGTCTTTGTAATCGCCGTGACCGTCCTGGCCGCCTCCGGCGGCCACGTCGTTCGCTTCACCCAGGCCGGCACCGAGACCATCCAACAGGTGCTCTCCCTGGTCATCTTCACCGTGCCGGGGGTGCTGATTGGTGGTCAGGTCGGGCCGAAGGTTGCCGCCAAGGTCCCCGAGCGAACCATGCAGGTGATCTTGAGCGTGCTGTTCATCATAATTGGAATCCTCACCGTAGGCGAGGTGGTTCTGGAGTAGCGCCGGCGAAACGCCGGGTCGTGCGTGGGCAGGGAGCCCCCCCGGGGGGCTCCGCGGGCATTGAGCCCCCCCGGGGGCTCCGCGGGGATGGAGCCCCCCGAGGGCGACGCGGCCGTCACGTCTTGAAACGCTCGGCCTCTTTGGCGAGCTCCTGGATGCTCTGCTGATTCTCCAGACTCGTGGTCTGAAGCTCCTGTACCCCGTTCTCGATCTCGGTAGTTCCGCCGGAGATCTCCTCCATGGCTTGGCGGACCTCCTGACTGAGATCGCGAAGGGTCGTCATCTCCTGCGTCACGGCGTCTGATCCGGTCTGCATTTCGCGGGCTCCGTCCTTGACCTGGGCGGTAACGTCGTTGATCTGCGAAAGCCCTTCGAGGACTTGTTGTCCCCCGGTGGCCTGCTCCTCCATGGCGTGGGTTACCTCGCTTTGCATTCTGCTGGTATCCTGCACGAGGTCCTGGACCCTGCCGAAGGCGGCGTCGGCATCCCGAGATGATGTGACAATGCTGTCGATGGAGCCCTTGATCTGTTTGAGCCTCTCGGCAATCGACCGCGACTGCTCGGAGGAGTTTTGAGCCAGTTTCCGGATCTCCGCCGCAACCACGGCGAATCCCGCCCCGGCGTCTCCCGCGTGAGCCGCTTCGATGGCTGCATTCATTGACAGGAGGTTCGTCTGCGCCGCAATGTTCGAAAGGATGGTGTTCGTTTCGAGAAGAAGGTCGGACTTGCCGGCGACGTCTTCGCTCTCATGGGAAACCTGGTTCATCAGTTCGCGACCCTTCACCGCGGCCTCCTCGAGGGAGTGCATGGCTTCCCGTACTCTGTTGATCATTTCAGAGGCGGATTTGACGTTGGCGACCATCTCTTCAATGGATGCGGTGGACTCGCTCACGCTCGCGGACTGTTCCTCAATGACTGCGTTCAAGTTGGCGACGTTGCGGCTGATCTCCTCCATGGCCGTTGTCGATGACTCTACGCTTTCGTTCTGTCGCGCGACCAATGCGTTGACGCTTTGAACGTTGCCGTTGATCTGGTTGATCGAGGCAGCGTTCTCTTCGGCGTTGGCGGCCAGGGCCTCGCCGGAAGTGGTTAAGGTATCGACGGAATTCTTGAGCTTTCCAATCATGCCGGCGAGCATCTCAGTGAAGTCGTTGAAGCTCGCCGCCACCTGCCCGACCTCGTCGTCGGACCGCACGGTAAGTCGTGTCGTGAGATCGCCCTCTCCATTCGCCATTTGCCGCAAGCCCAGGGCAACGCCGCGAATCGGTCTGCTCAAAGAGGTTCCGAACCAGAAAGCAATGATTAGGGATAGTCCAACCACGGCAGCCGCTACTATCACCAGGAGTCTGGTCAGGGCCGCGCCCTCCTCTCGTGTCCGTGCCACGGAGTCTCTCATTGCCCGCTGCTCCACACTGAGCAGCTCGGTACTTATGGCGTCAATCGTGTTGTAGAGCTCAAAGGTCTCGGTGACCGTCCTGTTGGTGGCGTTGTACTCCTGAAAGGCGTTCACGAGCTCCGCCACAAGGGTCTGTGACTCGGTGCGTTCCGCGCCGGCGTCGGCGGAGCCGGGATCCGCGGGGCCGGTCCCCGGAAGGCGTGAGCCGATCATGTCCGAAACGCGTGTCAGCAGAGAGCTCAACCGCTCCTCCGCGGCGAAAACCTCGTATACCAGATCCTCGAAGGGGATCTCCGGATTGTCCTGGTCCGCGAGGAGCTGATACCGCTGCTGGTTTGCGCTCAACTCCTGCATGAAGGCATTGATGGCAAGAACGCTTTCAATCCGTACGGATTCCACCTCTTCGATCTCGTCATTCATGCGCTGAACGAATACGTACACCATTCCCACCTGCAACGCGAAGAGAAGCGCCACCGGCACGAATATGAGAAGCACCTTGTTGCGGGTATTGAGATTCTTCAGTATGGACATGTGTTGTCTTCCTTTTGCCGATGCGATCCGTGACAGTCGCATTCCTCACCCGTCGGAGTCTCTACCGGTCGCATCCGTCGTCAAGAGACCGCCCTCGGCTGCGTCGAGAAGCTCCGATAGCCCCCGTTGGAGAAGCTTCGCCGTCGCAAAGACGTCGGACGGCGTCTTGTCTTCTTGGTCGGTCGGGGGAGGAGTCGGCTCCAGAACGTCCAGGCGAGCCTTGATCCGGTGCAGCTCTCCAATGATGATCCCCGCGGTGTCGTAGACATTGGACGGCGCTATTTCACCGCCGGGAAGCGGCGGGACATGGAACGGCTCCATCCCCATGGCGCGTTGCACCCGTGCGAGCCGATACATGTTTACGTAGTTCTCCATGAGGACGTCTTTCGGCTGCTTGTCGGTCACTCGCTCCTCGCCCTGAGGGATCTGGAGGTCGATGCGTTCGGCGATGGTACGCAAATCGGCCAGCGCCTGCCGTTCCTTTGCGTACACGTCGGAGGGTTGCAGTGCGGTGGTCAGGCCGTCCAGCATGAAGGAGGCTCTCCACAAAAGCTCGTAGACCTCCGTGGGGGTTCGTCCCGGGGCGAAGCCTTGTGGGGCAATCTCACGATTGAGGCCAAGCTCCTCCTTAACCGCTCGAAGGTTTACCAGGACGTGGTCGACGGCATCGAGAACGACCGCCGGCGAAAGGGTCTCGAAGGGGAGGGGGCGGACGGTCATGGGGCTCATTCCCAGGCTGCTCTGGTAGCGGCTCACCTTGTCCATGAGCTCCACAGCCTTCTGGTACACGTGAATGGGGAGCTTGTTTATCTGAGTGCCCGGGTCGCGCGGGGCATCCGTCACGCCTTGGTGTTCGCGCAGAAGCGTTATCTCGGCTAGTAGGCGCCGGGCGTGTTGGTGAACATGACTCGGGGTGAGTCCGTCTTCCTCCTGGGCCCCAAGCGAAGGGACCGCGAGTGCGGTCCCAAGGCTTAGAGCCAATACAACTACGGCGAGTCTATGTCTGGATCTGCGTGCGTCGTGGCCGGCTCGTCGTCTCAGCTTCGAACCCACTGCAGAATCTCGTCCAGGCTGTCCGATACGTGTGTATCGTAGCTACGGTTGCGCTCCTTGCCGCCCTTGATGAGGAACTGAATGGTCATCTTCTTGCTGGGTTCGGAGGTGACGACGCCCCACCGGCGGATACCGGCCTTATCCGCAACTTCTCCCGTCTGGAGCCAAATGTCCTGAACGTCTCGCCCCCAGGCGTCATCCATCTGCACGTCCACGATCATCCGGTCCACATTGGGGTCATTCACCTTTGCCTGAAAGTCCGGAAAAATCTGCTGAAAGTCCTCGGGGCCGGCACCCTTATTGAACCTGAAATAGGCAATGTTCCCGTCCATGATCTTGCTCTCGGTACGCTCGCTCATGAGCTTACTCCTTTGGTTCGGTATGTATGTATGCAGTGCAGGAATCTTGCCGTGACACGGCGTAAGCCCTGCTCCGGCATTCAGTAATGAATCCGATCTAGTACGTGAAGCACGTCTTCAGGCTCGGCGCGGTTGCGATAATCCACGTCCACGTAGGCGTAGCGAATGACTCCTTCGGTATCAATGACGTAGGTCGCCGGGATCGGCAGAAGATAGCTGAGGTCGCCGTTGTATTCGGCAATCCTGGCCATCTCGACGTCGTGAAACTCCTGGAACTTCTCCGGGATTGTGAAGGCCAATCCATACTCCTTCGCGACGGAATTGCCGGCATCTACCAGGATGGAGTAGTCCAGGAGCAGTCGCTCCGCCATGGACATGGTCTTGTCCAAGGTTTGGGGAGAGACCGCCAGCAGACGACCGCCGCGGCGTTCAATTTCCGGCAAGGCCATGTGGAGCGCCTTCAACTCGGTCTCACAGAAGGGACACCAGGCGCCGCGAAAGAAGGAGAGAACCACGCTGCCGAGCTTCAAGAGGTCGCTGAGTCGTAAGTCCGCGCCGACCTGATCGGGGAGTGTAAAGTTCGGGGCTTGATCTCCGACGGTAAGGGCATCCCTGCCTATGCCCAAAGCTTTCAGGGTTTCCAGGAGCTCCGCCTGCGTTTCGATGAACTTTTCAGAGGAGCCTTGATCGAGCTGCTTCTTCAGCTCCTCGAGCTGTGTGCTCAGACGTGTTGTCGTGCCCATGCCTCGCTCCTTCTTTGCGTACGCCTGCTTGGCGTTGTGCCGGTCAGCCCTCTTTGCCCTCTATGGACTCGTCAAGCTCCGCCCGGACTCCGTCGAACTGCGATTGTCGCGCCTCGAAGGCGTCCACGAGAAGCGGGTCGAACTGGCGACCCCGTTCATTCAGGATAAGGTTGGCCGCCTCTCCGTGAGGCCACGCGTCCTTGTAGGGGCGCTTGGACGTGAGGGCGTCATAGACATCCGCCAGCGCGGTAATGCGTGCGGAGATCGGTATGGCTCCGCCCCCGACTCCCTCCGGATATCCCGTACCGTCGTAACGTTCGTGATGGAAGTGCGCAATCTCCGCCGCCATTTCCAAAGTCGGGCGCCCGGCGAGAATCCTGTGTCCCAAGCTCGTGTGGGTCTGCATGATCTCAAACTCGTCGCTCGAAAGCTTCCGCGGAGCCAGCAGGATGTAGTCGGGAATGCCGACCTTTCCGATATCGTGAAGGGGAGAGAACATCTCGATCTGAGAGACGAAGGCTTTCGGCATGCCCAGCTCCTCGGCAAGAAGCCCCGTGTAGCGCGCAATGCGGCGCAGGTGATTGCCCGTCTCATTGTCCCGCGTTTCCGCGAGATCGGTGATGGCGTGGTAGATCTCCATGCGGATGGCAAGGTCGGCTTCCAACTCCTCCGATACGTTCTCGGATGCCCCGAGGAAGCCGGTGATACGACCCTCTGCATCACGAATCGGGCTGAGACGCATCTTCACCCAAACCAGCGAGCCGTCCTTGCATCTGTTTAGGATGCGACCCTCCCACCGGGTCGACCCGTCGGCTTGACCGGCTCCGTCCGGCTCTTCGGTCATGAACCTGTTGAGAAACTCTTTCATGCTCCGAAAGAGGCGATCATACTCGCCGTGGTAGACACCATTCTCGAAGTACACGGCGCGCCCCGGGTTCAGGAACCGCGGCAGCTCACCCTCGATCTCTTCCTGTTCGTAGCCGTACAGCCTGGTGAATGCGGGATTCACCAGCTGGATCCGCTGTCGCGTGTCGGTGAGACAGAGCGCGTTGTGGGAACTGAGAATGAGCTCTCGGTAAACGGAGTCGTCCAGCGCCGGCATGTCCTGGAAAATTAGCAAGGGAAAACTTGTATGGTCAAGTTTATCCTGCAACCAAAGGAATAGCGGGGGCCCTCAATCCTCCGCCGGGCCCGTGCCGGGCTCGGCGGTCTCGCTCCCGGTGTCCGCTTGGATCATGCAGCCGGCGTGGTGACAACGGTAGCGGTCGGTGTGGTAGAGCTTACAGCACAGGACGGGTCCGACCCGGGGCAGGAATCGATACAGGAGTGCCGCCAGTTGCGCGCCCAGAATCGGCGCGGTCCAGTAGATCCAGTGATGCTCCCATATGCCTGAGAATGCCGCCGGCGCGAGACTCCGGGCGGGATTCAGGCTCGTCCCGGAGACGTGCGCCTCCAGCCACACCTCCGTCATGACGATGGTTCCCGCAACGGCCGGTGTAAACCGGGCAATACCCCGCTGGTTCGAGACGAGGAGGATGCCGAGCATGAGCGCAAAGGTAATCACCACCTCGGCGCCGAAGACAAGGGGGAGCGAGTAGCCCGATCCGGGCCGGGTAACGCCGACGTCAATGGCGTTGCCCCAGCCGAAACCGTGCGTGACCAGTGCGAAGAGCAGGGCGACTCCGGCAATACCGCCGGCGAGCTGAGCGAGCATATACCCGACTGCGTCTTTCCTGCTGATCTTCCGCAGGGATAGGAAGGCAAGGGTAACGGATGGATTGACGTGCCCGCCGCTCAGCTGGCCCAGCGGGGAGTAGATGATGAGGGTGGCGCCGCCGGCGAAGAAGAACCCGGTAACCAGACGACGCAATCCCGGCCCGAAGGGCAGGTCCGCCGCCGGGGACCCGGCACTCCAGAACACGGCGACCGCCAGGAGCCCGAAGCCGAGCATGAGTGCCGTGCCGAGGAATTCCGCAATGTACGCTCTGTGCTGTTGTTTCACGGTCGGACGGTCCTATTCTTGGCTTGTCATTGTACTTGCATGCGCAAGCATTGCAAGCGCTCGAACCGGCGGCCGCCAATCACGCAATCAGTACGCGTGACCGTCCGGGCTGCCGGCGGGTTTGGGCCCGTCTACCCGGATGAATACCTCGTTCGGGAGGCATGCAAGCCATTCGCCGGCGCGACGCACTTCCCCCTGTTGTACGCAAATCTGCAGGGGGCCGGGATCCTCTGTCACCGAGACCGCCCCGTCGGCGATCCGGACGACGGTAACACCGAGTGGTCCGTCGAAGGTGAGTTGTTGTGAGTCCTCTAGAGAGTAGACGAAGCGCTCACCCTCGGCCTGCACGGTCACTTGGGAGCCCGTTACCGGCGGTCCCGCGTAGACCGCAACGGACAGTGCAAGGGTCAACGCGGCGGCAACTCCGACGGCAACCAGGTCTCCGGCGCGCATGGTGGAAATCATGGACGCTATCCAGCGTGTGTTCACGAGGTATAAGATCGCACGGGAAGTGGCCGAAGCCAAGTGCCGTCGGCAGGTTTGGCGCCCCGCCGGCCGGTCAGCCGCAGTCGGCGGCGCGTTGCGCCCGCCGCGCATTCGCTGATAGAGTCGAAGGACTCAACCGCCTGGAGGTTCCCATGTTCTCTTCGATTCGCCGCAGCGCCGCCGCGCCCGTCGGCATCATCTTTGCCGCGCTTGTCATGGGCTGCTCCACCGTTCCGGCGCCGAAGTCCGGGGAGGATGCGCTGCTGGTGATTCCGGTGATTCGGGAGCAGGCGGGCGGCGCCGTTCCGAGCGCGGGCTACTTCGAGATCCTGCTCGCCGGTGAGGGAAAGACCCTCCCTGCCCAGTGGGTGCGCATTGATGGGACGCGCCCCGTCACCGTTGTGGACGGCCTGGATCCCGGTCGCTACAGCATCCGGCAGACCCGCGCCGTCGGCACCGGCGACAATGTGGTCATGGAGATGCCGCGGGTCGGGCAGCGGCAGGAGACCGGCGCCACCGTCGAGCTCGAGGCGGGGAAGATCACGGTCTCTCCGATTGCCTTCCGCCTCCGCACCGCCCAGCGCACGCCGGGCACCTTCACCTTCCGGCTCAGTGCCGAGGAGACGACTCCATCCCAGCGCCGCCAGGTCCTCGACCGGCTCTCCGAGGATCCGGACTTTGCGGCGTGGGACGTGCGGGGGGAGTGACTCGAGGGCCGTAGCGCTTCAGGTTAGCGCCGGAGGGTGTTCATCAACACATAGGCGGCCGCCGAGGGCCACAACCGCTGTTTCGCCCGTTGGCAGGGAAGCCGGTGCGTTCACCACGCAGTGCTCCCAGATCGGTTATCCGGCGATACAGTTCGAATCCGCACGCCCCCCGGGGCGGTAATCGCGCCATGTGGTTCTCTCTCTACTTTCTCGATGTGAGGGGCTCCGGGGGCTCAAGCTCACCCGGTCAACTGATGCCCCAGCATCCCGACGGCAAAACCCACAACCGCGGGCTCAGCTTCGATCCGCCGAACCTCGCGCTCGGACACCCCAGTGAGCTCAGCTATTTCCTTCTGGGTGTGGCCGGCGCTCCGCAGTACTTATATCGCGTGTCGTGTCAGCATCGGTATCATTTTTCCCTTCGTTGCCTTGGTCTGCAACGAGTCTGTCCGAGTTTATCTCCTCGTCAAAACGGACAGGTTTTCCGGAAAAGGGGCGGCCAGAGTTTTCGGAACCGACAGACGCTGAGGTGCTCGGAGTGCAGACCGTTCGGGGTATACGGCTATTTCACACCACTCGATTCGATTAGTTCCAGTGTCTTCCGGATCTCCCGTTCGTCGTAGAGCTGATCCGTAACGTACTTATGCAACACGCTTGCTATGAGCGTCTGGTACGGGACCCCTTCGCGTGACGCCCGTTCGCGTAGCTGCGATAGATCCCGTTCTGAGATCCTGATGTTCACGTTCTTGCGCTTCCGCTTTGCCCTCGGGCCGCGCATAGGCAATGATCACCAGATCGGGCTGCACCACGTCCGTCTCCGTGAGCTCGACGTCGGTCGGGGCATTAAAGACGCGGCCGGTTCCCTGCTTCTCGATCTGCTCGAAAAGCTGATACTGAATCCACCGCGACACGGTTTGATGGTCGGTTTCCGGAGCTGGGGACATATAATGATCTCCGTCGATGATCTCGTGGATCTTGCCGTCGTCGGGAAGTTGGAGATAGTCGTGATAGGTGAGCTTCGTCTTGCTCTGTGCAGGTTGGTTCATACTCGCCCCCGTCTCGTAGAGTATACGTCACTGCGTTGGCCAACGTCACGGCGGTCAACGTCCCTATCCTCGCGTGATGCTCGGCCTGTAGAATAGTCGAGTAATCGGGTGGTCGATGTCTCACCGCGTGGCTATCATGAAACCTTTTCGTTCTGATATCGTCTAAAACAGTACATGCGAAGGAATGCGGAACCAATCGATCATCTCTACCGTCAACTGCGGGACGACGTGCTTGCATTTTTCTTGCGACGTACGAGCTCCAATGATGTAGCTGAGGACTTAGTACAGGAGACGTTCACCAAGGTGTTTCGGCGGCTCAAGACGACCGAAGGCGCCGTGCCGAACCCGGCCGCTTATCTGTACCGGACGGCTCGCAACGTTCTGATCGACTTCTATCGGACGCGGCGAACGTGGGAGGAGTTGCCTGAGCTTGCAGACGCGTCTCAGCTGCTGGAAGAAGCGGATGGCACCCGGAGCGAAATTGCCGGGTGGATGAGCCGCTTTGTCGGATATCTCCCGGAGCCCTACCGTTCCACGCTCCGTATGAGTGAAATCGACGGACTCCCCTACCGCGAGATTGCGGAAAAGACCGGGGTCACGGTGGGCGCGGTCAAGACGCGGGTACATCGCGGTAGAAAGCTGCTCAAGAGAGAGCTTACCGACTGCTGTCGTTTCTTCTTTGACGCCCGCGGTCGTGTTGTCGACTACACACCCGCGGAGGTGTGCTCGTGCGGGTGCGGCTGAGGCGCCGCGAGTGGTTCGCCGCGCCCGTCCGCATAGCCAAGGCTAGGCAGTTGCGTGCGGCGGTTTGCGTCCGCTGATCGTGGCGGAGTAGACGGTAACTACCGGCGTGTCGGAATCCCCCCAATTAAATGGAGTCGATGCCTGATCGATCTGAACATCGGCAAATCCCGCCTTGGATACCAGCCGTCGGACCATTTCGATTGGCTCCGCGCCGCTGACGCATGCGCTGTAGAGGTCCATGTTGGCCCGCTCTTCGTCCGTTGGCTCCCGCTCGGCTACGATATCCGACACCACCAGTCGACCACCCGGTTTTAGTACCCGAAAGGCCTCCTGAAAAACCACGTCTTTGGTCGGGGAGAGGTTGATTACGCAGTTTGAGATAATCAGATCTACCGACGCATCCGCTACCGGGAGCGCCTCGATCTCGCCTAAGCGGAACTCGACGTTGGCGTACTCGCTCTGCCGTGCGTTCTGCCGTGCCTTCTCAACCATCTCCGGTGTCATATCGACACCGATCACCCGTCCCTTGGGTCCAACCTTCCGCGCTGCAAGAAAACAGTCGACCCCGGCTCCGCTGCCCAGATCGAGTACCGTTTCACCCGGTGCCGGAGCCGCCGCCACCGTTGGGTTGCCGCATCCAAGCCCAAGGTCCGACCCACCGGGAATCATCTCGAGTTGCGTTGTGTCATACCCGGCGTTGCAGCAACTGCCGTTACTTGATGTCTCTTCCCCGCCGCCGCAGCAGCTCGATGCCGCTGGTGATACCTTCTCGGCGTATCGTTGTCGCACCGCGGTGCGAATCTCACTATCTGTATGTGCCATGTTGTATCTCCTTCAACCCTAGTAACGAAGGTGAGCGAGAAAGGTTTCACGCGGTTTGGGTGCGCCTAGACGCCGAAAGAGTCCGGCGCCCCGAGTTCGTCTCTTCTTCGGGGTTCGTGCGCCATTGCCGGCTGGCTCGACATCTATGCTCCACCGATCTTGCCGAAAGACTTCACCACCTGTCTCAGATGGCATCTCGTCCCGTAGTCGTCCCCATAGACGGTCGAAGTGGTGCCGGAAAGACAACGCTCGCAGGCGGCCTCGCGAAACAGATCGACGCCACGATCATTTCCGGCGACGACTTCTACGTGGGTGGGGTGGCCCTTCGTAGCGATCCCCCGGAGGTCCTGGTTAATGCGTGCATCGACTGGAAGGCGGCGCGCCGTGTCATCAGGGATTTGATCGATACTCAGCATGCGAAATACCGCGCATTCGATTGGGAGAAGTTCGATGGCTCGGTCTTGGAGTATGAAACGGTACTTCATCTGCGCGGGATCGTAGTTCTCGAGGGTGTGTACTCCGCCAGACCTGAGCTACGGGATGTGGTTGATGTCGCCGTGCTTGTGCATCTCAGGGAGACGGAGCGAATGAATCGGCTTCTCACCCGAGAGCAGAAGATCAGCGACTGGGAGAAGCAATGGCACCGGGCGGCGATAAGTTCGGCGTCCTGAGCACTCAGTGCGTGAATGCCCGGATCACTCGACGACGAGCGATAGACCTGGGGACCGACGGGAAGGAACGAGAGCGGTTCGAAGAGTCGCCGCTTCAATATGCGCACGCTCTGCTCCTCGATTTCCCCGCTGACGGGGGGGATGTGCAGCGTCAGACAGGAGACAACCTGCAGCCGCTTGCGTTTCTCCCCAAAGCGCAGAACCGCGGCAACGGCTTTGTGGAAGTGTATCCCGGTGCGGACATAGAAGAGGGCGGCGCGCCGGGGTCACTGCCCGTGAGTGTTCTCCCTTCGGTCTCGATCCGAAAGTATCTCCGCCGTCTTCGTGTGGTTTGCGATGCGTGTCCCGCGCACCGCCGGCTGCTCCGGGCCGCTGTAGATAAGCGAGGCCCCGACCAGATCACCGGAGAGATCGCGAAAGCGCTCAATGGATTGGAGCATCTCCGGGCTAAAGCTAGACGCCGCCGAGAAGGGGATCGCGAGCGACCTGAGACGGTGTCTCAATCTTCAGGAGCCACGCCAGGAGGCCGGGCTCGGTGAAGTAGAGCTTCGGAGTCTTGACCAGTCGTTTCCGCAGGTTGGCGTGGTAGGGCTGCAGCCGCAATACCAGGAAGGATGCTTCCAGGGCGCTGAGCCAGCCGGCCAGCGTCGTTGATGTCACGCCGATGTCACCGGCCAGGGAAGAGAGGGTCACCAATTGTCCGACGCGGCCTGCGAGGAGGCGCATGAAGGTCTCGAACCGTCCGAGGTCCCGCACGTTGATCAGCCGCCGGACGTCGCGCTCTACGTAGGTGGCAAAGTAGTCGCTGTAGAGTTCTTGCGGATCAATGGACACATCATGGAGACGTGGGAGGAAGCCGTTTACCAGCATTTCGTCACGACTGCCAAGCAGCCCAACGGGGCTGAGCTCCTCCATTGAGAGCGGTAACAAGCGGTGGATGCTGGTTCGCCCCGCCAAAGACTGTGCAATGGCCTTTCCAAGGAACGGCTGGTTGCTCCCGGTAAGCACAAACCGGCCGGCGGCGCTCGTAACGGTGTCGGCGATCCTGCGCGGAATCATATCGCCTCCGTCCTACGCCGACGTCGGACAGATTTCAAGTTGTATTTGAACTCTGGCAAGCGGGTGCGCCACGCAAGAAGCGGTTTCCGATTGACAATAATATACATTAATGTATATTAAAACCAATGAAATTTGAAGAGCTGGTTCACGCCGTTGGGACCTTTGTCTGCTTCGACCTGAACACGCTGCGGACACTCTTTCCGGACCATGCTGACTCGGCACCGGTGCAGCTCTATCGGTGGCGGCGTGCGGGCAAGGTGGTTGAGCTTCGTCGCGGCATCTACGCTCTGGCCGAGCCGTATCGGAAGGTGCCGCTGCACGGCCCCGCAGTGGCAGGGCATATCTATCACCCCTCCTATCTGAGTCTCGAGTGGGCGCTCTCGTTCCATGGGCTCGTGCCCGAGAAGGCCGGGACCTTCACGTCGGTGACGACCCGGGAGCGGCGCACCTTCACAAATCCACTTGGGCGGTTCACATACCGGACCGTTCAACCGGAGCTGTTCTTCGGCCATTCGGTGCGCCACATCATGGGGACCGAGGTGCGCATGGCGACGCCGGAGAAGGCGCTCTTGGACTACTGGTATCTGAGCACCGGGGAATGGACGGTGTCGCGGATGGAGGCCATGCGCTTTGATCCGTCCGCACTCGAGAATGAGGATCGCCTTCAAAGCGTTGTCCACAGTGCAGACCGGCTGCGGCTTCATCGCGCCCTTGCATCCTGGAAGGAGTACGTGCAGCTGGAGTCCGCGTACGAGGATGTCGGTGAGTGAAAACCGAGGCGCTTCAGATTGCCCGACAGTTCGATGACCCGGGAAAGCGGCTCAACGTGCTCCGGGAGTACGTGCAGGCGCAGATTCTCCGAAGCTTCCACGATGCCGGCGCCTTCACGTGCCTCTCCTTCGTGGGCGGAACGGCCCTCCGGTTCGTGTACGGAGTTCCGCGGTTCTCCGTCGATCTGGACTTCTCGGTGGAGGTGGCGGATCATTACAAGCCGAGAGCCTGGCTGCAGAAACTGAATCGGGCGCTGCGGCTTGGCGGATATGAGGCTTCGGTGAGCTGGAGCGACCGTAGGGCTGTCCACGTCGGATCGGTCCGCGTTGCCGGCCTGCTACGGGAGCTGGACGTGGGAAGTCATCCTGAGCAGAAGCTCGCCGTGAAACTCGAGATCGACAGCCGCCCTCCTGCCGGAGCAGCACTGGCGAGAACCGTGGTGACGCGACATACAATGGTCGCGCTCCAGCACCACGATCTGCCCTCCCTTATGGCCGGGAAGATCCACGCGGTAGTCACTCGGGCGGCACCGAAGGGGAGGGACTGGTACGATCTGGTGTGGTACCTTTCCCACGTTCCGCCGGTGAGCCCGAATCGGGAGCTTCTGGAGAATGC
>CAYPTH010000036.1:0-23748 GCA_964413635.1 uncultured Spirochaetaceae bacterium | reverse complement strand
TTCCTGAAAACCGTCTATCCGAGTCGCAAGTTCAAACACCTTATAGAGGGAGAATAGCAATGACCGACCGATACGACACCGACTACCTTGACCGCGAAGAGAAAGAGCTGATGGAAGAGCTCGATGACGTGGATACCGAGGCGCTTGGCCAGCCATCTCGGCAGCGCCAGGAGGAACTCCGCCAAGCGGCGCGCGAGCATCTCAGGAATCGCGCCGCGAAAATGAACATTCGGATAGATGCTGAGGAGCTGGATAGGATCAAGCGCCAAGCCGAAAAGGAAGGGCTGCGGTACCAGACACTCGTGAAGAGCGTGATGCACAAGTACATCACCGGGCAGCTGATCGAACGCAGTGAGAAGGCAGGATAACATCACGCTTCAGCCAGTCAAGGCTACCGTCGCGCCTTGCAGCTGAGCTCTACGTATAGCGCTACCAGTGGCCCAGGTGTTCTTGTCAAGTTGACAAATACGTATTGCGCGACTACCATTCCGGGTATGAAGACTATGCCGGTCGGGGAGCTCAAGGCGCATTTCTCTCAGGTGGTCGAAGAGGTCAAAAACGGAGAGGAAATCGTCGTTTCGTATGGAAAGAAACACGAGAACGTCGCGGTGCTGATTCCATACTCCACCTATCGCAAGAAGAACAGGATACGCCTCGGACTCCTGAAGGACCAAGGAAGCGCCGAGTTTGGCGATGACTTCAAGATGACGGCCGACGAGCTAATCGGCGAATGAACTATCTCGTCGACACTCATTGTCTCATCTGGAGCCTTCTCGATCCCGATAAAATCTCAGCGCAGCATCGAGCAATTCTCGAAGACGAGACACATACGAAGCACGTCAGTAGCGTGAGCTTTTGGGAGATAGGCCTAAAGTTCGGTCTCGGCAAACTCAAGCTCTCGGGCATTACCCCGGAGCAGTTGGTCCATGGCGCAATGGAAGCGGGATTCGCGCTTCTCGCCGCGACCACCGAGCAAATGGCTATCTCTTACCGCCTTGAGTATGTGGGTACACACAAAGACCCGTTCGATCGGCTGCTAATCTGGCAGTGTCTTCAGCAGGAGTTCATCTTTCTTACCGCTGATTCTCAGGTCTGGGAATACAAATCTATAGGCCTAATGGTGGCTTGAGTCCGAGCGCCTCGTGCATGAAGAGGGCGTTCGTGAAGGCTGCGTCGCGATACTGGTGACCGGCAATCTGGCCGCGCTCGTCGAGGAGCCAGAGCCAGTAGAGGCACTCCTGGATCTTCCGGCGCGCCTCGAAGGCGCCGCCTGGGCCTACCACGCGACCTACGGACTCATTTACCGCTGGTAGACGCGAACCAGGGGTACAGGGGTGTCACGTGCAGACACCCCGGCAAACCCACTCACAACCGCATCTTCATCGGCTTCAGCTCACGCTTGAAGGGATCGAACACGACGCCCAGGTTCTCCAGCGTGATCACGCCCATGAGCGGCTCGTCTCCTGGCTCACCGAGAATGACCGGGCTGTGGCCCTCAACTTCGCCAAACCGAAAGTGAGCCTCGGAGACCGGCCGGGTTACCTGAGTACCGTCGGCAAGGACGAAGGCGGCTCGGCGCTTCGCTTTGAGTCCGAGCTGTCTCCACACCGGATCAGGGATGAGAGATAGCGTAGCTCCGCTGTCGACGAGCAGAGTGAGATTTCCGGCGGTCCCGTTGGGGCCGGAGACACTGGCTTGGACGGTGGTAATGCCCACTGCGACTCCCCTTCCAATCAATACAATACACGGGATACTGACCGGTTATCCACAGGTTTGGCACAATCTTTCGAGCACGGCGGTCTGGGATTTCCGTGTTAGTGTTTCAGCAGAGCCCTCCGCTTCACGTTCAGGGTATTACGATTGTGTCCCGGATCGCGTCGGCAGCCACATCTTTGAGCGCATCGTTTCGGCGGTCTTCAAGAATGAGCTCGATCGCTTCTCGCAAGCTCCGGCGACACTCGTCTATGGTGCGCCCTTGTCCGTTCGCGCCCGGAATCTCGGGACAGTAGCCAATGTACCAGTCACCTTCTTGCTCAATCAGGGCTGTGAACTCGTGTTTCATTGCTGGAATCATAATACTACATTCACCGACCCTCCCGCTCGAGGTCCTCCACGACCATTCCGGTGAGCGCCTCGTGCATGAAGAGGGCGTTCGTGAAGGCTGCGTCGCGATACTGGTGACCGGCAATCTGGCCGCGCTCGTCGAGGAGCCAGAGCCAGTAGAGGCACTCCTGGATCTTCCGGCGCGCCTCGAAGGCGCCGGCGGTGCGCCACTGGTCGGTTTCGGCGTGGAGAACGCCGGCCAAGGCCTCGCTGAAGAAGCAGGCGGAGCGGAAGAGCTGCCGGGAGGCAAGCTTCTCGCCGTCGCAGAGCAGGTCCTTGTAGATCTCAATTGCCGCAACGTTGAACTCGTAGAGAGCGGTCTGCAGGTCCGGTCCGGCGGCGTCGGGCGTGGCGGTAGCAATTGCGTGTTCCATTCTTCACTCCTCACAACTGCCTACAGGAGTGACCGGTGGGGTGCTTCAAGATTTCCAGGAGATGTAGTGGCTTTCCGCTTGGTGGCGAGAAGCGGTAGTAGCCGCCCCCTAACTCGGACAGTACCGCACCACCGGCTTGCGCGCCGCCTGTACCTCGTCGAGGCGCTTCAGGGGCATGGTGTGGGGCGCCTCGTGGAGGAGCTCGGGATTCTCCCGCGCCTCCCGGGCAATGGTTTCCATGACACGAATGAACTCATCCAAGGTCTGGCGCGACTCGGTCTCGGTTGGCTCGATCATGAGCGCCTCTTTCACAATGAGGGGGAAGTAGACCGTCGGGGCGTGGATGCCGTAGTCGAGGAGGCGCTTGGCAATGTCCATGGTGTGGATGCCGTCGGTGACATCGCCCTGGGCCACGAACTCGTGCATGCAGCTGCGGTCGTACTTGACGTGGTAGGTGTCACGCAAGCCGACCCGCAGGTAGTTGGCGTTGGTCACGGCGTTCTCGGCAATGGCGGCAAGGCCGTCGCCGCCGTGGGAGAGAATGTAGGCCAGGGCGCGGACGAACATGCCGAAGTTGCCGTGGAAGGCTTTGATGCGGCCAATCGAGTGCGCAGGCATGCGCCAGATGTAGCCGCCGTCGCCGCGGGCCGCAATTGGTCCGGGGAGGTAGTCGGCCAGGCTTTCCGCGGCGCCCACTGCGCCCGCACCGGGTCCTCCGCCGCCGTGGGGGGTGGCGAAGGTCTTGTGCAGGTTGAAGTGCATGACATCGATCCCCACGTCCCCGGGTCGCAGCACGCCCAGGATGGCGTTCAAGTTGGCGCCGTCGCCGTAGACCAGACCGCCGGCCTCGTGCACCAGGCGGGAGATCTCGGCGATATTGCGCTCGAAGAGACCCAAGGTATTGGGGTTGGTAATCATGATGCCCGCGACATCCGGGCCCAAGTTGGCGCGGATGGCGTCTAAGTCGGCGTTTCCCTCCTTGTCGGAGGGAATCTCCACCACGTCCAGACCCGCCATGGCGACCGTGGCCGGATTGGTTCCGTGGGCGCTGTCGGGAACGAGGACCTTGGTGCGCCTCGTGTCGCCCCGCGCCTGGTGGTAGGCGCGGATCATGAGCACTCCGGTAAGCTCTCCGTGGGCACCGGCGGCGGGCTGCAGGGTCACGGCCCGGAAACCGGCAATCTCGGAAAGGGCTGCTTGCAGATCGTGCATGAGCCCCATGGCGCCCTGGGCAAACTCCGTCGGCGCGTAGGGGTGGAGCTCCGCAAAGCCGGGATGCGCGGCGAGCTCTTCATTGACCTTGGGATTGTACTTCATGGTGCAGGAGCCGAGGGGATAGAAATTGGTGTCGATGGCAAAGTTCAACTGTGAGAGCTGCGTGAAGTAGCGAACGACATTGAGCTCGCCGAGCTCGGGCAGGTCGAGGACGCCCGGCGTGGCGGCGTCGCGTGGGGCGTTCGCCGGCCCGCCGGGTCCTTCCCGCCGCGGCCGGAGGAGCTCTTTCGGGAGCGGTGTTTCGGGCACATCGGATTCGGGGAGGCGGACGGCGCGGCGGCCGGGCTGAGATTGCTTCCAAAGCAGGGCGGGTGCTGTGCGGGTCATGAGTGTTCCTCCAGAACGGCTACAAGCGCATCGATATCCTCTCTGGTTGCAGTCTCGGTAACGGCAATGAGAAGCTCCCGGTCCGACTCCGGGAAAAAGCGGTCCAGGGCGACGCCGGCAATGACGCCGTGCTCGGCGCACCAGCGGACAAGGGCGCCGGCGGGCCCCGGCGTGGTGACGCGAAACTCCTTGAAGAAGGGGGCATCGTCGACGGTGAAGCCGGCCAGGGCACCAATCCGCTCGGCGGCGTAATGCGCCTTCTGATAGGAAAGCTCCGCCGCTTCGCGCAATCCCTCCGGTCCCATGGCCGCCAGATAGATGGATGCGCGCAGAGCCATGAGTCCCTGGTTCGTGCAGATATTGCTGGTCGCCTTTTCCCGGCGGATGTGCTGCTCCCGGGTATTGAGGGTGAGCACGTAGCCGGTTGCGCCGTCGATGTCCCGTGTCTCGCCGACCAAGCGGCCCGGCATGCGGCGGACCAGCTTGTCCGTGCAGCCGAAGATGCCCAGGTAGGGCCCGCCGAAGCTCACGGGGATCCCGAGCGCCTGACCCTCGCCGGTGACAATATCGGCGCCGAGAGAGCCGGGACTGTGGAAGAGGGCGGCGGCAATGGGGTCAATGTGGAGAATCAGAAGCGCCCCGGCCTCATGCACCTTCTCGGCCACGCCGCGCAGGTCGTGGAGGCGGCCGAAGAAGTCGGGATTCTGAATGACGACCGCCGCCGTGGTATTACCAAGCTTGTTGATGAGCTCCCGGGGATCGTCCAGGAAGGCCTCGGTGGAGCCGCGCTCGTCGGGATAGCCGTCGACGGCCACCCCTGCGGCATCGGCGTAGGTCCGGACTACGTCGATGTGCTCCGGATGCACGGAGGGGGAGACCAGCACGTGGTCGCGCGTGCCCCGGGAGGTGCGGACCGCCATGAGGCAAGCCTCGGCAAGGGAGGTGGCGCCGTCATAGTGGGAAGCGTTGACCACGTCCACCTCCAAGAGGGAGGCAAGCATGGACTGGTACTCGTAGATGGCCTGCAGGGTGCCTTGGCTCGCTTCGGCCTGGTAGGGGGTGTAGGCGGTGGCGAACTCCCCCCGCGAGGAGAGGGCGTTTACGACGGCGGGAATGAAGTGGTGGTAGGCGCCGGCGCCGGCAAAGCTGGACGTTTGGCCCGCTGCGCGGCTCCCCCCGGCGTATCGGCGAATTGCCCGGACGACCTCCATTTCGGATTTTCCGTCGGGGAGGTCGAGGTCGGGGTATCGATGATTCTCCGGTATATCGGAAAAGAGCTCGTTGACGCTCGCCACGCCAATGCGCTCGAGCATGGCGCGGCGATCGTCCGAGGTATGTGGGGCGTAGTTCATGTGGGTAATATGCCGAGGCGGCTGCCTGTCGGTCCACCCCCTGGGGTGGAACGCGGCGCGACGGCGCCGCCCGCAGTGACCCAGGAACTACTCCTCGATTGTCTTGCTGTACTCCTCGTAATCCTTGGCGGACATGAGGGAGTCGTACTCGCTTGCGTCGGTGGGTTTTACCTTGAGGAGCCACCCCTTCCCGAAGGGGTCCTCGTTAATAATCTCGGGGCTGTCTTCGAGCTCGGTGTTGGTCTCGAGGATCTCGCCGCCGACAGGCATGTAGACGTCGCTTGCGGCCTTCACGGACTCAACGACGCCGAAGGTCTCGCCCTTCTTCAAGGTGTTGCCGACTTCGGGAAGCTCGACAAAGACGACGTCTCCCAAGCTGTCCTGGGCGTAGTCGGAGATCCCGACAACAAAGTTTTCACCGTCCTTTCGGGCCCACTCGTGCGATTTTTGATATTTCACGGAATCATCAAAGGTCATGTCACTCTCCTCCTCGGTAACTCGGCTTGTATAGCGGGCGTCGCACGACCTCGGCGGCCTTGCGCGTGCCCCGCACATCGATCTCTATCTTTGTACCCCGTTTGTGGTGCGGAGTCGATATGAATGCATTCCCACTGTAGCTGTCCACGGTCGGGGCGTACATCCCCGTCACGACCTCGCCGGCCGGCTGGTCGTCGACGTAGACGGTATAGCCCTGCCGGGGGACGGCGCGCTCGGTCATGGTGAAGGTTGCAAGCTTCCGTTCCGTCCCCTCCTCCGCTTGCCGGCGCACAACCTCGGCGCCAATGAAGTCTTTCTCCAGCTTGCACGCCCACTTGAGGCGCGCCTCGATTGGGGTAACGTCCTCGGTGAGCTCGTGTCCATAGAGGGCAAAGCCCGGCTCGAAGCGCAGGCTGTCCCGGGACGCAAGACCGCAGGGACCCGCTTCCACTCCGTTTTCGGCCGCGGCGCCAAGAAGGTCCTCCCAGACCGCTTGGGCGTCCGGACTGTCGGGGTAGATCTCCACGCCGTCCTCCCCGGTGTAGCCGGTGCGGCTCATGAGGGTCTTGCCGGAGGGGAGCTCCACCTCGCTCACCCCGAATCGCGGAATGGCACCGCCTGCGCCGTCGGTGATAGCGTCGACAACGGAGATAGCCCCCGGGCCTTGAAAGGCGATCATTGCCACGTCGTCGGAACGGTCGACAAGCTCGGCGGCAAAGTCGTCGGCGTGCTTCTCGAGCCAGGCGAAATCCTTGTCCCGGTTGGCCGCGTTTACGACGATCAGCCAGTGATCCTGCTCCAGCCGGTACGAGAAGACGTCGTCCAAGACGCCTCCATCTTCCTTGCACATAAGCCCGTAGATCGACTGACCCACGGGGCAGCCGCGCATGTCGTTGGTCAACACGCGATCGAGGAAGGCGGTGGCGTCACGTCCAATGACTTCCACCCGCCCCATGTGGGAAATGTCAAAGATGCCGGTCGAGCGCCGGACGAGGCGGTGCTCGGAAATGGCGCCATTTCCATAGTGCAGAGGCATTTCCCAGCCGGCGAAGTCGACCATTTTGGCGTCCTGCGCTACGTGCCGGTCATGGAGAGGTGTGTGTCGTTTCGACATTATTGATCCCTAAGTTATCCACAAGGCGCCCACAAGCGTGAGCGCCCCGTGCGGTGGACCCGGTGTCAAGGGGTCCGGGGCAGATTTGTGCCGAAATCGTCTTATTTCAACCGCAGAGACGACTTACGGCCCCTCAAGAGCCCGTTTGCTAGCGGAATTCTCACAGTCCCCTAACAAACTCCGTGCCGATCGCCCTCTTCGGAGAGGCCAATCTTGCAAGCTCCGTTAAAAAGTTCTGTTTGCTCACAGATTATCCACAAGCACTTACTCGTCTTCGTAGCCACGATAGAAGACTTTGACCTTTTTGTACAAACCATCACCCTCACTCTCGGTCGATATTTCCGCGATATCGTTGAGGGTGGTGTGGATAAGCCGCCGCTCAAAGGGATTCATGGGCTCGAGGAGCTGCGACTTCTTGGTCCGTTTTACTTGATCGCCCACCTTGTGGGCAAGGCGAATGAGGCTCTCCTCGCGACGGCTGCGGTAGTTCTCGCTGTCCAGGACAATTTTGACGTCCCCGTGCTCCAGGCGATTGGCAACTACGTTCGCTAAGAGCTGCAGAGCGTCGAGATTCTTGCCTTTTCTGCCAATGAGGATGCCTGAGTGCTCCGACTCCAGCCGAATGCCGATCTTGTCGGGCTCGCGGTAGGCAATGCGCGCCTTCGCGGGGAAGCCCATGTGATCGGTGGTCTCTTCAATAAAGTCGACGATAGCGTGCTCGAAGTCGTCTTCCGGATCGGGCTTGTTCCCGCCGGCGGTAGCACCCGCGAGGTGGACGCGGA
Source organism: uncultured Spirochaetaceae bacterium (assembly GCA_964413635.1). Classification (GTDB taxonomy): domain Bacteria; phylum Spirochaetota; class Spirochaetia; order DSM-27196; family PWMO01; genus CAYFQV01. The sequence goes on along the minus strand of CAYPTH010000036.1, from coordinate 15,944 downwards.
TCTTCACTTTCTTTTGGATCCCCAAGAAGCCGCTCTTCTGGGTATCCACAATCTCTACATCGAACTCATCTCGTTCGAGTCCGAGGCTTTCGATTGCGGAATCGATTGCCTCCTTCTCCGTGCGTCCTTCGAATTCTTGTACCATTCGTATGCTCCGTTGTAGGCCGCATTACGTGCTCGCTTTGCGACCCTTGATCTTCGTGCTGTAGTACTGCTGCGCCCCGGTGAGAATGTTGGTGGTAATCCAGTAGACCAAGAGACCCGACGGCATATTGTACAGCACAAAGAAGAAGACAATGGGCAGCATGTACTGAATCATCTTGGTCTGGCCGCCGCCGGAACTGGGGCTCTGCATGAAGTGACTGGTAACGAGCTGGCTTCCCACGAAGAGGATGGGCAAGAGCCGCAGATCGGTCCACCCGAGAAGTGGGAGTGTGAAGTCTCCGAAGCTGAGAATGCTCTCCGGCGCCGAGAGGTCGCTGATCCATCCGGAAATGAAGACGGCACCGCGCAGGTCGAAGTGGTTGTTGAACAAGCCGAACATGGCAATGAAGAAGGGGAACTGTAACAGAAGGGGCAGACAGCCGCCGAGGGGATTGACCCCCTCCTTCTTGTACATTGCCGCCATCTCCTGGTTGAGCTTCTGCGGATTGTCCTTGTACTTCTCCCGGAGCTCCTGCATCTTCGGCTGCAAGGTCTGCATTTTTGCCGTCGACTCGAAGCTCTTGCGCGTGAGCGGGAAAAGAAGCGCCTTCACAATGATTGTGAGAATGATAATGGCAATGCCGTAATTCGGTATCACCAAGTGTATCGTATTGAGGATCCACTTGAGAATGTTCTCGAGCCACCCGAGGAGAAAACGGGAATCAACGGCGTTCTGGAGCTCAAGACCGCGGACGCGCCAGGCGTTGTCCTCCGCGTCGTTGTAGCGCTCGAGAAAACGGTTGGTCTTGGGTCCCAAGTAGAAGCGAAAGACGTCGCTGTTGGTGGCGCTCCGAATGACCGGCCGGGCAAAAAACATCTGCGAGGCCACGGGAATCCCAGGCACGTCCTCGGAGGAGACCGTTACCTCGTAGTTTGCCGCGTCGGGTATCGCGATTGCGGTGAAGTACTTCCCGGCAATGGAAACCCAGTCAATGCGGTCTTCGACGACCTTCGTGTTCCCTTGGGAAACGCGGAGGTTGTTCCGGTTGCCGTCTTCGTAGGTGTAGTAGTTGCGGTACTCGTTCCGCCCATCTAGGGACTGGAACTCAGGGCCAATCTGTGGCCCGAAGGAGAGCGTGTAGGCGGTCCCAGCGAAGTTGAGCGGAATAAACTCGTTGACGCTGTTCTCAATGACGATCTCGAGCTCGAAGAGATACTCCCCGGGCTGAAAGCGGTAGATCTTGCGGACCGTGAAGGGCCGATTCTCCTGCCCGACAATGTAGAAGTTCCGGTAGAACTCGACGGTGTTGGGATCTGTCGTGTCCCGATAGCGGAAGAGGGTATCCACCGGCGCGGCCTCGGGGCCACCAAAGGCCATTTCGAAGGCGCGTTGCTCCTCGCTCCCGCGAAGAATCATCTCCACGGGCTCGCCCTCGTCGAGGTGATCAAAGAGCTGGTAGGAGACGAGGGTGCCGCCGACCGGATCGAACTCCGCCCGAATCAGGTCGGTCGCGTAAACCTGCGGCTGGTCGGAAATGTCGTCGGCACGTACCGGGGCGACCGCCCCTTGCGGCAGGGATTCTTGCTGCGTCTCGACGGTCTGCGTCTCGTCTTCCGTGCGCTCTATGGGTTCGGTACGTGGGGTATCGCTCTGCGTGCCCGGCTGCCGGCGGTCTGCGCCTTGCGCGGTTTCCGGCGGCGTTGCCGGGGGGAACAGCGCATTTTGGAGCATGAAGCCCACCGTAATGACGATGACCGACAAGACCACCGCGATAAGCGTTTTTCGATCCATTAGTTCTCTCTCATCATGTCGGCCTGTGCGAATAGGGCGCGAACTTGTGCTTGGCGTTCTTGGAAGCTGTAGTCACCGGGAAACACAATAAAGGCGCAGTCGTACCCGTTGCGGAATATCTCCTTTTGGGTTCGGTAGGCCTCTTTCCCAATGCGTCGCAGCCGATTGCGAACAACCGCTGAACCCGCCTTGCGGGGCGGCGCAACGACAATGCGGTTGTAGTCCACATTGTTCGGCAGCACCTTCAGGATCATGCCGCGGCACTTGTAGGTCGTGCCGTGGTGAAAGACCCTGCGAATGGCCCCTCCTTCGCGGAGACGTTCCTCTTTAGTAAGGCTTCTTCTCATCCGAAACGGAGAGCTTGTAGCGGCCCTTGGCTCGGCGTCGCTTCAGGACTGCTCTCCCGCCCCGGGTCTTCATGCGTGCGCGAAACCCGAACTTTCGGTTGCGCTTCCTTCGACTCGGTTGATAGGTGCGTTTCATCTATGACTCCTGGGTCTAAACCAAATAACGTGCTAGTTGGGTACTGAACCGCCCGCCGCCGGGGCGTCGGCTAATTGGGTGGGCAAGTATAGCTACTCGCCGATTTGAGTGTCAACTCTGACCGTCGTTATCCTCGAGATCTTCCCTCAATCGACTGAGGCTGTCCCGAAGGCGCGGGCTGGGAATATTGCCCACCTCCGGGTCATCAGGCGCGTCCCGAGGGGCGCCGCTGCTGTCCGCGGCGGCGGGTGCCGCGTCCGAGCCGGCACTCGGCGGCGCCGGCTTGCGCTGCGCCGGTGCGCGGCGCTCCCAGGTGTCCGTATCCACCAGGCGAACGGAGAAGCGGGTAATGCCCAGGTCCGGGAAGCGCTTCTGGATGGCGGTGAGAATCTTCTTCTCCCGCATCTGGAACATCTGCATCCACCCCGGGTGGTCCATCTCGACGATGGCCGCGCCGTTTTGGATGTCCGCTACGCGGCTGTGGGAGGCCAAATCTACGCCGACAATCTCCTGCCAGCTCTCAAAAAACGAGACGTACTCGGCACCATCCTCCAAGTTGTACATCCGGAAGAAGGTTGAAAGTATCTCATCCGCTTTCTTCATACGGCAGCACCGATCCGTTTGCGACTCTATAGAGCAATGTATCGGCTTTTCGGAAACGGGTAAAATGCTCATCCGGTAAAAAGGTGAAAAAGGCCTGCTCGTAGGCGGGTAGCACTTCCAGGAAGCGCGCCCGGCGGGTCGGATCCAGCTCGAGGAGCACATCGTCGAGCAGCAAGAGCGCCTTTCGATCCGTCTGGACGGAGAAGAACTGCGCCTGGGCTACCCGCAAGAGGAGGGAGGCGAGCCGTACCTGTCCGGTAGACGCAATACGGGTGAACTCCTCCCCGTCCCAGAGGAACACGAAACGGTCCCGATGAGGCCCGCTGGTGGTGGTCCGCATGGAGAAGTCGTGGTCGCGGCGGCGCTCGAGCTCGCGGTGCACCGCCTCAGCGTCGGCGTCCAGACTCCACGAGGGCCGGTACTCGATTCGAAGCTCCCCCTGCAGTCCCGAGACCTCGGTAAACAGCGTAGAGAAGGTTTCACTGAAGCGTCCGCACGCGGCGACCCGGCGCTCCTGGAGGGCGAGGCCGTGACCCGCTAAGTGCTCGTCGTAGACGGGGAGAAGGCTTGCATCGTCATTCTTCAGAACGGCGTTTCGCTGCCGCAGGACCCGCCGGTAGGAGCGCAGCACATCAATGAAGTAGGGGTCGTAGAGGCTCAAGGTCTGATCGAAGAAGAAGCGCTGCATCTCCGGCGCCCCTTGGACAAAATGAATGTCGTCGTGGGCAAAGGGAATGCAGGGCAGGAGCTCCACGAGCTCCTTGCGGTCGCGCACGGGGCTCTCGTTGAGCTCGATCTCCTTCTTGCCGCGCAGCCACTTGTAGGTGACGCGTTGCACCTCACCTTGGGAGGAAACCGCCTCGCCGGCAACGGCGACATCGTTCTCGCCGGTGCGGCAGATCTCGTTCTCCCGGCGCGTGCGGAACGACGTGCCGTAGCACAGGACGTAGATGGACTCGATCAAATTGGTCTTTCCCTGACCGTTTTCGCCGACCAAGAAGACCTCGGGTGCATCGACATCGATCTCATGATTGTCGAGGTTTCGAAAGTTGTAGTGGCGGATCCGCCGAAAGCCCATGGGCGCTAATCAAGCTGCATGGGCATGACAATGTGGAAGTAGTCGGTTTTGGGAACCGACTCGATCGTGATTGCCTTGTTGGATTCGGTGAAGAGAATTGCCACGTTTTCGGTCTCGATCACCCGGAGGGGCTCGGTCAGGTAGGAGTAGTTGAGAGCCACGCGCGTCTCCTCTCCCTGGTAGGTGCAGGAAATCTCCTCCGTGGCGTGGCCGACCTCGCTCTCCTCGGAGTTCAGCATGAGGCTGTTTTCGGCAATGGTGAGGTAGATCCGCCGCGACTTCTCCACCAGGAGGGATACCCGCTTCAAGGCCTCGAGGAGCTCCTCTCGGTTCACCTCGAAGCGCTCGGTCTGATTGTCCGGTATGACCCGGCGGTAGTTGGGAAACTGGCCCTCGATCAAGGCCGATGAGATGCGCTGATTCTCGAAGCGGCAGAAGACGTTCTTCTCTCCCACGGCCAAAGAAATGCTCCCCTCTCCGGAGGCGAGCTTCTTCACCATCTGCAGGATCTTCGGCGGAATGATGACGCCCGGGAGCTCAGGGATGCTTTCACTCGGATTCTTGGTGATGTGAGCCAGACGGCGACCGTCGGTGGCTACCATGACGAGTTGGCCCTCGTTCTGCTCCATGTACACGCCGTTCATGAAGTAGCGCGTTTCATCGTCGGAAACGGCAAAGACCGTCTGGGAGATCATTTCGATGAAATCCGACTGCGGGACGTCGAAGTAGGACTGATCTTCGGCCAGCTGAATCTCCGGGTACTTCTCCGCGTCAATGCTTCGCAGCTGGAAGTCGATCTTCTTGAAGCGCGGGCGAATGACGAAGGTGGTTGCATCGCTCTGTTCGAACTCGATCTCTCCGGAGGGGAGACTCCGGAGAATGCTGAGGAGTTTGTCACAAAAGATCGTTGTGCGGCCCGGGTCGGCGACCTCGACGGGGATCCGAGTCTCGAAGCCAACCTTGAGGTCCGTGGCGCGGATGGTCAGTGCGTCATCGGCAACGTCGAGGTAGACGTTGGATAGGATCGACATGCTGGTTTTCGACGAGATGACTTCCTGGGCAATCTGAATCTCTCTGAGAATGACGTCCTTCTCACAACTGAACTTCATGGGTTGGCTCCTGTTTCCTTCTTCCGTTCTGTTATAGAAATACTAGTCGTATTAGTAGTAGGCGCGGTGGAGTTGTGGAAAACCGCCCCAAGTCACGATGCTCAAAACCATAAGGCCTCGGAACAACTCGGTGCAATCCTGCACATTCCGTCCCCACTGTCCCCAGGCACCGGACGCCTTGGGGATAGGTACCTGACTTACCCCGAGCGTGTCCACAACTATTTCCCCTTTGTCCCCTGGTCCTTAATGGTGCGAACCAGGAATTGGATGGTCGGCTCGAGGGTGGGATCCGTGCGCATTCGACTCTCAATACGCTGGCAGGCGTGCATGACGGTGGTGTGGTCGCGACCGCCGAACTCCAGGCCCACCTCGGTGGTGGAGTATTCGGTCATTTCCCGAACAATGTGCATGGCGAGCTGCCGCGGGAAGGCAATGACCTTGGTGCGCTTCTTCCCTTTGAGCTCCTGGCTCGAGAGGCTGAAGTAGTCGGCAACGACGCGTTGGATGAGGTCAATGGTAATGTTGTTCTGCTTTGGTGAGGCAAAGAAGTCTTTGAGCTGCTGCTGGGCAACCTCGAGGGAAATGTCCTTGTCGACGAGGTCCGCGTAGGCAACGAGCTTGGTAAGCGCCTTCTCGAGGTCGCGGACATTGGTGGTGACGTTGTTGCAGATGAGCTCAATGACATCTTCGGGAATCTGGATGCCGGCGCGGTCGATCTTCTTCTTGAGGATTGCGTAGCGCGTCTCGTAGGAGGGCGGCTGGAGATCGACGTTGAGGCCGCGCTCGAAGCGGCTCCGGAGCCGGTCGGTGAGGTCGCGGATCTCCGAGACGGGGCGGTCGCAGGTAAAGACCATCTGTTTATTCGCCTCGTAGAGGGCGTTGAAGGTGTGGAAGAGCTCCTCCTGTGTCTCCGGCTTTTTCTGCAGGAAGTGGATGTCGTCGAGGAGGAGCACATCCGCGTAGCGGTACTTGTTCTTGAAGGCTTGGGTTTTCTTTTCCCGAATGGACTGGATGAAGTCGTTGGTGAAGGTCTCCATGGTCACGTAGACGACCTTCAGGTTGTCGAACTCGGTGTGAACAGAGTTTCCGATAGACTGAATGAGGTGCGTCTTTCCCAGGCCGACACCTCCGTAGATGAGGCAGGGGTTATAGCCGGTGCCGGGATTCTTGGCAATTGCCATGGCGGCGTTGGCGGCAAAGGAGTTGTTCTGCCCAATGACAAAGTTGTCAAAGGTGTACTCGTCCCGGAGCGTTCCATGTGGACGCTTGCGGGGAGGGGCGGGGTTGCTCTTGGTCTTGGTGACGGTGACCTTCGGTGCTTCTGCTACCGGTGTGTCCGCTACCGGTGTGGGTGCGGCTGAACCGTTGTCGCCTTGACGGCCGTTGCTCTTGCTGACATCGAACTCGAGAGTGATGGAGGACCCACTGAGCTCGTGAAGCTTCTCCTCAATGAGCGGGAGGTAGCGTTGCTTTACTTGATCGCGGTAGAATGAGGACGGGACGGCGACGTGGATCTCTTGCCGCTCAGCAAAGGCGTATTCCATCCGGTTGAACCACATGGAGTACTCCTGTTCGGAGATTTCTTCCTCGATCTGTTTCATGGCTTCGAGCCAGAAAACGCTGTAATCCCAGGAACCATTGCTCATAGCGACTCCGAATTATCCACAATTTATTCACATTAATGCCGTTCACCGTTCCCCTCCCAGGACAGCACCGTGGAATTCGGCGCTAAGCAGCGATGGTAGCATATTTCCCCTCACAGACCAATATCATCCCCGAGAATTCGCCTTTGTGGTGCTGGTGTAGGGACTTGCGGCGCCTGCGTATACAAGATCGTACAGAGCTGCGTCGACTTATCCACAGCAAGACGGAATTTATCCACAATCAATGCACAGGAATGCGCAGCCAGAAGGACATTTGCCTTCGTCAAGGGAAACGCCTGTGTAGCGGAATGGGTCCGGGCTGCTCAGACGCGCTGCTCGGAGCGCCGGGGCACCTAAGTCACGGTGCCTGCTTGCTTTACTTTCAGGCCTCAAATTTGTATACTACCTAAGCTCCGCACCTCAATTCCGTAGATTGCACATCGCGAAGGAGTACAGGTTCTCACAATGTCTGAAAGCTATTCTGCGCAAAGCATCCAGGTACTCAAAGGTCTGGAAGCCGTGCGACGTCGCCCGGGAATGTACATCGGGTCGACCGGCCCTGACGGCCTACACCATCTCGTCTACGAAGTAGTCGACAACAGCATCGACGAGGCCCTCGCCGGTGAATGTGACCATATTCGGGTGCTCATTGAGCAGGGCAATCAAGTCCGTGTGGAGGACAACGGCCGCGGCATCCCGATCGACATGCATACCGAGGAGCAGGTGAGCGCCCTCGAGCTCGTCATGACGCGTCTCCACGCCGGCGGGAAGTTTGACAAGAAGAGCTACCAAGTCTCCGGCGGACTCCACGGGGTGGGCGTTTCCGTCGTCAACGCACTGGCTGAGTGGTGCGACGTCTTTGTTCACCGCGACGGAACCATTTACCACCAGAAGTACTCCCGGGGGATCCCTACGACGCCCCTCGAAACGCAGGGACCGACGGACAGATCGGGAACCATTGTCGTGTTCCGACCGGACCCGCAGATCTTCGAGACCCTCGACTTCTCCTTCGACGTGCTTTCCAAGCGCCTGCGAGAGCTGGCCTTTCTCAACAAGGGGATCCGGATCGAGATCGAGGACCGGCGCCTGCCCAATGTGAAGAGCCACGACTTCAAATTCGACGGCGGCGTTCGCGAGTTTGTTCAGTACCTGAACAAAAACAAGGGCGCCATTCAGAAGGAGCCGATCCACCTCGAGGCGACGCGGGACGGCGTCATCGTGGAAGTCGCGCTGGAGTACAACGAGGGCTACAACGAGAACATTTTCAGCTTCGTGAACAACATCAACACGCGCGAGGGCGGCACCCACCTCATTGGCTTCAAGTCGGCCCTCACGCGCACCCTCAACGATTTCTTGCGGAAGTCCAAGCTCGCAAAGAAGGCCGACGAGGGTCTCACCGGAGACGATGTCCGAGAGGGCCTTACGGCGGTTATCTCGGTGAAGGTGCAGGATCCACAGTTCGAGGGGCAGACCAAGTCGAAGCTCGGAAACTCCGAGGTGAAGGGTATTATCGAGTCTCAGGTGAACGAGAGCCTCACCGCCGTCTTCGACGAGAACCCGCGGGTCGTCGAGCGCGTTCTCGAGAAGTGCGTCATGGCGGCAAAGGCGCGCAGTGCCGCGCGGAAGGCGCGGGAGCTGACCCGACGGAAGAGCTTCCTCGAGAGCACCGGCCTTCCCGGCAAGCTCGCCGACTGCAGTGAGCGCGACCCCAGCAAGGCGGAGGTCTACATTGTCGAGGGTGACTCCGCAGGCGGTTCCGCCAAGCAGGGCCGCGACCGCGGCTTCCAGGCCATTCTGCCGTTGTGGGGCAAGATGCTGAACGTGGAGAAAACCCGGATCGACAAGGTGCTCTCCAACGATAAGCTGCAGCCCATTATTGCGACGCTGGGCACCGGCATCGGCTCAAACTTCGATATCACCAAACTGCGCTACCACAAGATCATTATCATGGCCGACGCGGACGTCGACGGCTCCCACATCCGTACCCTGCTTCTGACCTTCTTCTACCGCTACATGACCGAGCTCATTGAGAACGGTCACGTCTACCTGGCCATGCCGCCGCTGTACAAGCTCACCTACAAACGAAAAGACTACTACGTGTACAACGACACGGAGCGGGATAAGGTCCTTGCGAGCTTCGACGGTGACGCGGAGAAGGCGTCGCAGCAGCGCTACAAGGGTCTCGGTGAGATGAATCCCACGCAGCTGTGGGAGACCACCATGAACCCGGAGACGCGCAACACCATGCAGATCCGCTTGGACGACGCCGTGGAGGCCGACGAGATCTTCACGACCCTCATGGGCGAGCACGTTGCGCCGCGCCGCGAGTTCATTGAACAGAACGCGCTGTCGGTTTCGAACCTCGACGTATAAGCACCACAGGAGAACTGAGTGTCCGACGAACAAGAACGACACGGACGGGTGATCCCCGTCGCGATCGAGGACGAGATCAAAGAGTCCTATCTCAATTACGCCATGTCGGTCATTGTCAGCCGCGCCCTGCCGGACGTACGGGACGGGCTGAAGCCGGTCCACCGGCGGATCCTCTACGCGATGAGCGACATGGGACTCCGCTCCGACCGCCCCTTCAAGAAGTGCGGCCGCATTGTCGGGGACGTTCTCGGGAAGTACCACCCCCACGGTGACCAGAGTATCTACGACGCCCTGGTGCGCCTCGCTCAGGTGTTTACCATGCGCTACCCCATGGTAAACGGCCAGGGGAACTTCGGCTCCATTGACGGCGATCCTCCGGCGGCCATGCGCTACACCGAGGCGCGGCCCATGAAGCTCGCCGAGGAGATGCTCCGCGACATTGGGAAGAATACCGTCGACTTTGCCCCCAACTACGACGACGCCATTGAGGAGCCCACGGTCCTCCCCGGCGCGGTGCCCTACCTCCTGGTCAACGGCGCCACAGGCATTGCCGTCGGGATGGCGACCACCATGGCTCCCCACAACCTCACCGAGGCCGCCGCCGCCATTTCGGCCGTGATCGACAATCCGGAGATACCGGTGGACGAGCTCATGCAGTACATCTCCGGGCCGGATTTCCCCACGGGGGGAATCATCTACGGCCGCCGGGGAATCAAAGAAGCCTACCGCACCGGGAAGGGGCGCGTGGTCGTGAGAGCGCGCTTCCACATTGAGGAGACCAAGGCCGGGAAGGACGTGATCATTCTCAATGAGATCCCCTACCTGGTGAACAAGGCAACCCTCATTACCCGGATCGCCGATCTGGTCCGGGATCACAAGATCGACGGCATCTCCGATCTCCGGGACGAGTCCGACCGCAACGGCCTGCGCGTTGTCATCGAGCTGAAGAAGGGGGCGAGCCCCAAGATCATACTCAACCAGCTCTTCACGCAGACCCAGATGCAGGTCAACTTCAACATCAACGCCCTGGCGCTGGTGCGCGGCAAGCCGAAGTTGCTCTCCCTCAAGGAGATCATTGAGCACTTCATTGAGCACCGTCGCGAAGTCATTATCCGCCGTACCAAGTACGATCTGGCCAAGGCGGAAGAGCGGGAACACATTCTCCTGGGCCTGAAGATAGCCCTCGACAATATCGATGAGGTCGTAGCCCTGATCCGAAGCTCGGCAAATGTCGATGAAGCCAGAACCGGCCTCATGACGCGCTTCGACCTCTCCGAGCGACAGGCGCAGGCCATCCTGGACATGCGGCTGCAGAAGCTCACCAGTCTGGAGACGCAGAAAATCGTCGATGAGCTCGAAGAGGTGCGCGCCCTCATCCGCGAGCTCAAGGCGCTCTTGGCCAGTGAAGAGCGGATCAAGGGTGTTATCAAGGACGAGACCAACGAGCTCGCGGAGAAGTTCGGCGGCGACCGGCTCACCGAAATCGTCCCCGACGAGGTCGAGCAGATCGACATTGAAGACCTCATTCAGCGCGAAGATATGGTCGTGGTCATTTCACACCGCGGCTACATCAAGCGCGTGCCGCTGAACGCCTACCGCGTCCAGGGCCGCGGCGGAAAGGGAGCCTCCTCATCCAACCTCCGGGACGACGACTTCATTGAGCACCTCTTCGTCGGTTCTACCCACGACTACGTGCTCTTCGTCACCAGCGAGGGGAAGGCGTACTGGCTGAAGGTCCACCAGATAAGCGAGGCCTCGCGCACCGCCCGGGGACAGCACATCCGCTCCCTCCTGGACCTCTCGCCGGATGAGGAGATCGCGGCGGTGGTCTCCATTGCAGAGTTCACCGAAGAACAGTTTGTCTTCATGGCGACGGCACGGGGCATCGTAAAGAAGGTGGCCGTCTCCGACTTCTCCAACGCCCGGACCCGCGGCATTGCCGCCATCAAGCTCGATCCCGGCGACAAGCTGCGCCGCGCCCTTTTGACCGGCGGCAACGACGACCTCATTCTGGTCACGCGCCGCGGCAATGCGCTGCGGATCGAGGAGCAGACGGTGCGTCGCATGGGCCGCGCGAGCCGCGGCGTGCAGGGGATCCGTCTATCCGGGCAGGACGATCTCGCCGGCGTCGTCTCCTCCGGCGACGCCGCGGAGATGTTTCTCATTACGGAGAATGGCTACGGAAAGCGAACCGGCTTCGACGACTTCAACGTCCACGGACGCGGCACCCGGGGTCAGATCGGCTACTCCATCAACGAGCGAACCGGCGAGGTTGTTGCCGTGCAGCCGGTTCAGCCTGAGGACGATGTAGTAGTCATTACCTCCCAGGGGAACGCCTTGAAGCTGAGCGTGAACGGAGTAACCGTCCAGTCGCGCACCGCCATGGGGGTGCGGGTCGTCAACATTGCGCGACCCGACTACGTGGTTAGCGTCGGGCGTGCGGCGAATGCCGACGACGACGCCCAGAAGGTCGAGCAGCCCGAGCCCGGACCGGAGGACGGCGAAACCCCGGACGGCGACGGCTCTGAGGCCGGAGGCACCGACCACGGCGACGACCAGTCGTAAGTATCACGAAGCTTGTTGATGCCATCGGCGCCGGCGCCCGGCCCCCGGCGCCATTGTTTCACGTGAAACACCGTGCACCCACCGCATATGGAAGAGCACGACGGCACCCTTCGGGTGCCCATCAAGCGAACCGAAACCTCCCTTCGCATCAAGAACTCTCGATTCATCGGCGTCCTCCTGCCGCTTTCCTCACGAGAGGAGGTGGACGCGAATCTGCAGGCGCTGCGCGGTGAGCACCCGGGCGCGACACACGTGGTGCACGCCTTCTCCCTGGGACCGCCGAAGAGCCGGCTCTTCGGTCAGTCGGATGACGGCGAACCCAAGGGGACGGCCGGCCGGCCGGTGCGTGCGGTCCTCGACGGTCGCGGCGTCACCAACGCGCTTCTTGCCGTTGTTCGCTACTTCGGGGGCACGAAGCTCGGCACCGGCGGCCTGGTCCGGGCCTACGGGGAGACGGCCGGCAACGTCCTCGACGGAGCCAGGCTCGAGGAGCTGCGGCGCATCTGTACGGCAAGGGTCTCCGTCGACTACGCCGCGTACGAGGCCGTGCGAGAGGCCGCCGTGAGCGCCGGGGCGCGCGTTTCGGGGGAAACATATGGGACGAGCGTGCGCCTTTGCCTCACGATCCCTGAGGCGGCGCAGGATCGCATACTCGGGGCAATCCGGGACGCGTCGCGGGGAGCCGCGAAGATTGAGGTAAGTGAAGGGTTCTGGGGATAGGGGAATACGTCAGGGACTTCGACGACTACCCAAGGTCATTTACCAGCGAGCTCTTCTGCACCGCAGCGTGCACTTCCTGCCACAGCGCGTCCTTCTCCCCGTCCGGCATGAAGGTCGCGTAGATCCCGTTCTTGACGATCTCAATGATCTCGTCAATCGAGAAGACGCCCGCGTCCACCAAGTTTGCGTACTCATCCACCAGATCGACACCGAAGAGCGTCGGGTCGTCGGTGTTCACGGTGACGTACATGCCCAAGTCGTAGAAGGAGCGAATGGGGTGCTGTTCCAGGCTCTGGGCGTACTTCCGAGTGAAGAGATTGCTGGTGGGGCAGATCTCCAAGGGGACCTGCCGGTCGCGGAGCTCGTTCATGAGCCGTTGGTCGAGAATTGCGCTGGTGCCGTGGCCAATGCGCTCGGCCTTGAGAACATCAATGGTGTCCCAGATCGATTGCGGACCGACGTCCTCGCCGGCGTGGGCCACCAGGTGGAAGCCCTCCTTGCGGGCGCGCTCGAAGACGGGAGCGTACTCCCGGGCGGGACCGGTCCGCTCGGCGCCGCCAAGACCGAGGCCAATGAAGTTGTCGGTGCGGTTGGCCGCCGTGAGCTCGAGGTTGCGCATGGCGTTGTCCACGCCGAAGCCGCGAGAGACGTCGACAATGTAGCGCACATCGTATCCCTGCTTGCGCAGGTACTCCGCGCCTTCGTCGAGCTTTTGCGCCAAGGCGTCGAAGCGAAGTCCGTTCTTGATGAGTTTCGTCGGCGCGAAGAAGATCTCCGCGTAACGAATGTTGTTCCGGGACAAATAGTTCTCTGCATCTGAGATCAGGAAGTCGAGGTCGTTTTCGTCGAGAAACGTAGCCTGGACAATATTGATGAACAGGTCGATGAACTCGTTTAAGCTTGTTACCTGGAAGCGCTTCTGGAGCTCCGCCTTGGTCTTAATGCCCAGGTCGAGCTTGTGCTTATTCATCAACTCCCAGATCGATTCGACGGAAACAAGCCCCTCAATGTGAAGATGGAGCTCAGTCTTGGGAATGGATTGGAGGAGCTCCCGTACGGAACTTTTTGTCGGAGTAGCTGCCACGTTTTTGCTCATTCGCCGACCTTCTACTTCTGAATCGCGCCGGAAGGCTGAGTGCTGACTCTAATCTAACAGTTTCGCGCGAATTTTCAACTCCGCGCACTATCCGCAGACTTCCCAGACCTCTCCTATTGTTTTCGACCGTGGACCTCAAAACCTGAAGTGCGACATTATGCACTCAAGATCGCACGCAAAAACCGATCCGCCGGGGCCAGCGCAACGGCCGGTAGATCGGAAAGCGGCGTCCAGGACAGTAGATCGTGATCCGTCCGGCACGCAATCTCACCAATGAGGCTCGCGTAGTAGGCGTGAAGCGTAACGGTGAGATCACCATAGTCGTGAGAGTTTTGCGCGATGAAGGAACCGACGGTGCTTGCGCAACAGAACTCCTCGGCGAGCTCTCGCCTGAGCGCTTCCTCGGGCGTCTCTCCCGGCTCGATCTTCCCGCCGGGGAACTCCCACCAGCCGGCGTGTTGCTTTTCCGCGCGTCGGCGCCCAAGAAGCACGTGTCCATCTCGGAGAACGACCGCGGCAACCACGTCCATATCTTCCATCTCGTCACAAGGTAGCACAGCAATCGCAATGACAGTGTGGGCTTTTTTCGCTATACTCGGCGATCGGCATGGGCAAAACGATCGTCTTCGCAAATCAGAAGGGCGGCGTCGGAAAGACGACCTCCGCCGTCAACCTCGGTGCATTCCTCGCGGAGCTGGGGCGCAAGATTCTCCTCATCGACTTCGACCCCCAGGGAAACCTCTCGAGCAGCGTCGGAAAGTCGACGCAGGGGCAGGGCATCTACGAGGTCATTACCGAGGAGATCGATGCCACGAGCGCCGTAGAAACCACCTCGCAGGCAAACCTCTCAATCATTACGTCGAGCATCAATCTGACGGGAGCCAACATTGAGCTCGTGGAGCTTGAGCGGCGGGAGTACTTCCTGCGCAACGCCATTGCCGGGATTCAGGACGAATACGACTACATCTTCATTGACAGTCCGCCGTCCCTCGGTCTCCTGACCCTCAACGGGCTGGTGGCGGCGGACACCGTGATCATTCCGCTTCAGTGCGAGTACTTCGCCATGGAGGGGCTCACCCAGCTCCTGCAGAGCATCAAGCGCGTTCAGCAGAGCTACAACGCGGACCTCGACATTTCCGGTATCCTCTTCACCATGTACGACAGCCGTACCCGCCTGGCGCAGGATGTCGTGCAAGAGGTCGTCGGCTACTTCGGAAAGCGGGTCTTTCGCACCATCATTCCCCGCAACGTCCGCCTCTCGGAGGCGCCGTCTCACGGCATTCCCATCAATCAGTACGATCCGGACAGCACGGGTGGCAAGAGTTATCGCAAGCTCGCGGAAGAGGTGATCGAACGTGGCTAAAAAGCGGTTGGGCAAGGGCATCGACGCCCTCATACAGAGTCAGGACGATGAAGCCGCTCCCGAACACATTGAGGGATTGACCGAGGTCCCCCTCGAAAAGCTCCGACCCAATCCGGATCAACCGCGAAAGCACTTCAGCGAAGAGGCAATCGAGGAGCTCGCCTCCTCCATTCAACAGAAGGGCGTGCTTCAGCCCCTCCTGGTCGAGGAGAGCGGCGACGGCAACTATCTCATTATCGCTGGAGAACGACGCTACCGCGCCGCCCTCAAAGCGGGGATCGAGACCGTCCCCATCCTGCCGCGCTCCTTCACCCCGACGGAGAAGCTCGAGATCGCTCTCATCGAGAATCTGCAGCGCGAAGACCTCAACCCAATTGAGGAGGCGCGGGCCTACCAGTCGCTCATGGAGACGGCAAACGCCACTCAGGACGAGCTTTCCAAGCGCCTGGGCAAAAACCGCTCGACCATCGCCAACGCCCTGCGGCTCTTGCGGCTTCCGGTATCGGTGCAGGAGGCGGTCGCCGCAGGGCGGCTGTCCCCCGGCCACGCGCGCGCCGTGCTGTCGGTGGAAAACGTGGACGGCCGCGCCGACCTGGCCGAGGCGCTTTTGTCCCAGGATGTGTCGGTGCGCGTGGCCGAGCGCGCCGCCGCCCTGGTGAACGCCGGGACGGCGCCGGAGGAGGCGCTGCGTCGCGCCGCCCGGGGAGCGGGTGATTCCGCCGGCGAAGGCGGCGCCGCCGGCGGCGCGGGAGCGGGGGGTGCGGCGGCGCGGGGTCCGCGAGAGACCGGTGGATCCGGGGGTGCCGCGGGGGGCGGCAAGGATCCGCAGCTTGCCGCAATCGAACAGGATCTCCTGGAGCGCCTGGGAACCCGCGTTACCCTTCGCGGCTCAGGGGAGCGGGGGAAGATCGAGATCGAGTATCTTTCCACCTCGGACTTGAACCGTATCCTCGAGTTGATTGGCGGAGTCTCCGG
>CAYPTH010000035.1:12964-24695 GCA_964413635.1 uncultured Spirochaetaceae bacterium | reverse complement strand
CCTGAGGAAGACGGGGTGCAGTTGGCCATCAGGGGCGAAGGCGAGGACGACAACTCCCGAACCACGCTGTAACCTTGACTGCCTCACCCGGAAGGGTTAGCTTGAAGCATCAATCCTTTTACCGCACTCAGGAGGCATCATGTCCGAACGGGACGTATCTTCCCCACAGCTGCCCTTCAAGTTGCGGCCGCGTACCCTCGTGATCATTGTGATCGTAATCGCGCTCATTGTGGTCGTCATGGGTAGCTTCTTCGTGGTCGACCAGACCCAAGAGGCCGTGGTCTTGAGATTTGGGCAGTATCACAGAACCGTCGGACCCGGTTTGCAGTTCAAGGTCCCCTTCGGGATCGAGCGGAACTACAACGTACCGACACAGGTGATTCAGAGCATGCAGTTCGGCTTCAGAGTCGATCAGCCCGGGGTCAATACCATTCGATCCGACGTAGACTATCCGGAAGAGTCGATCATGCTCACCGGTGACCTCAATATCATTGACGTCGAGTGGATCATCCAGTACCGCATTACCGATCCCCGCGACTGGCTGTTCAACGTCCAGAACCAGGGAAAGACGATACGGGACATTTCGCAGTCCGCGGTGAACCGTCTTGTCGGCGACCGGGCAATTTTGGACGTGATCGGAAACGAGCGGCCGACCATTGAGCTGCAAGGTCGAGATACCATGAATGAGATCCTCGACAGCTACGGCCTCGGCATTAATGTCACGCAGTTGCGGCTCCAAAACATTGTCCCACCGGTTGGACGCGTCCAGGACGCATTCGAAGACGTCAACCGTTCGATCCAGGACATGAATCGTCTCATAAACGAGGGACGTGAGGCCTTCAACAACGAGATACCCCGAGCTCGCGGTGAGGCGGAACGCGTTGTGCAAGAGGCGCAGGGTTACGCGGCGCGCCGCGTGAACACCGCGGAGGGTGACATTGCCCGATTCAACTCGGTGCTTACCGAGTACGAGGCGGATCCGCAGACAACGCGTACGCGCCTCTACTTCGAGATGATGGAAGATGTCTTTGCCGACGCTGAAGATACGGAGCTCATCGACCGTAACCTGCAGAACTTCATTCCGCTTCTCAACATGAATCGAGAGCAATCCGGGGCTGCCCCGGCACAGCAGCAGCAAGGAGGCTCGCAGTGAAGCGCGTCGTAACCATACTCGTCATCATTGCCGTCGTCCTGCTCATCTTCTTCCTGCTCGGCCCGCTCTACATAGTTGAAGAGGGCGAGCAGGCCGTGGTCATTCGCTTCGGCGAGATCGTAGAGGCCGAGACGGAGGCGGGACTCAAGTTCAAGACACCGGTGGTCGACAACGTCGTGAAGTACCCGGCCCGTATCCTCTCCTGGGACGGTGATCCCAGACGCATTCCGACCGAGGAGAACCAGTTCATCTGGGTGGATACGACGGCACGCTGGGTAATTACCGATCCCACGCTCTTCTACTCCTCGGTAACCACGATCGAGCAGGCGTACTCGCGCCTCGACGACGTGATTGAGAGCGCAGTCCGCTCCGTCATTGCCCGGAACCCCCTTGAGGAGGCGGTGCGCGACACCAACGTGATCAACGAGATCGAGCGGGAGGAGATCATCCAGGCGGACGCCGAAGAGATCGAAGCGGAAGGCATCCAGCGACTCGCCGAGCTCATTGCCACTGAGTCGGAACAGGAGCCGATCGAGAAGGGGCGCCAGGAGCTGTCCAACGAGATGTACCGCTCGGCCGCGTCGGTGACTCCGGACTTTGGCATTGAATTGATTGACGTCATTGTCCGCCAGATCCGCTACTCCGACGAGCTTACCGAGAGCGTCTACGACCGGATGGTTTCCGAGCGTCGCCGGATTGCCCAGGCCTACCGCTCCTTCGGCGAGGGCCGCAAGGAGGAGATCCTCGGCGAGCTCGAAAACGAGCGCGAAACGATCCTCTCCGAGGCCTTCGCCCGGGCCGAGACGATCCGCGGTGAAGCGGACGCCGAGGCCGCGGCCATATACTCGGGAGCCTACAGTCAAGACGAGAGCTTCTTCGAGTTCTGGCGCGCCGTCGAATCCTACCGCGACGTAATGCCGCGTTTCCGCAAGACTCTCACCACCGATCCGCAGTACTTCCGCTACCTCTACGACGAGGACGGGCAGTAGGCCGACACAGCGGCGCCGTCAACCGACGCCGGCGTGAGCCGGCGCCTAGAGGCGCCGAGCAGCGAATCAAAAGGGGCGCCGCAAGGCGCCCTTTTTTGTGATCACACGTCCCGGGTCCGGTCACGCCCCTAAGAGATGCTCCATCACGTACATCTCGAGCCCCTCGTAGTCGCGGGCGTCCATGAACGCCCGGCGCGTGGGCGCTCTCCACGAGGCCGCCGACACGCCTTGGGTCGCTCGACGCTCCGGCGAGCGCCATTGCGTGGCCTTGGGTCGGCGCGAAGCTACGGTCTGTCGGCTCGTTTGGCTTGGGCTCAATCGCGATTCGGATACCAGCATCTTGGGCGAGCACCTCGTTTATGCCTTCCACAAGACGCTGAACCGATGCTACCGGGTCCTTGCTCTCGGCGACCTGAGTTCCCTCCCGGGCATACCAGAATACGAGGAGGTCACAGCCGAGGATCCGCGCAATGTCCGCGCAGCGCTTCGCCCGGTCGATGGCGTACTGCCGATCTCGTTGATTGTTAGCGGTGAACCCACCGTCTATCGTGCGGGGGCTCTCCCAAAGCCGCGGCGCAACAAACTCCGCGGCAAGCCCATGATCGTCGAGGACTTTCTTTCGTTCCTTCGCAGTCCCTTCAATCCCGCTTGCCGACTTTTCATCTATGTCGGGGACAGCATCATCGTCGTGAAACTGAATGGCGTCGAATCCAATGTCGGCGAAGCGCTCGACTTTCTGCGCGAACTCCACGGTTCGCCGGACCTCCGGACCAAATGGATCAGCTCCTTCGTGAATGTTCCAGGGTCCAACGGAAAACCTAAAGCTTGACACGTGTTCCTCCTGTCGATCAGCTCGATCTCTATGCACGAAGCGGGAAGCTGCAACGAAGACGTCAATCAACTCGGAGGCTCCACGACAGGTCTACATTCCGAGGGCCGACCGCACGCCGGCGGCATAGTCGGGGTGCACCTTCTCGAAGAGTGCGAGCTGTCGCTCGACAATCTCCTTCGGCACTCCGTCCATGTGCTCCGCTATGTTGTTGAAGAGTCGCGTTCGCTGCCCGTCGTCGAAGAGCTCGAAGAGCGCCCGGGGCTGCGCGTAGTCGTCGTTCCCTTCCCTGTGGTCGTAGCGGTCGGCGTCTCCGTCGATCTTGAGCGGCGGCTCGCGATAGGCGCTGTCCTCAGTTGCTCCACCGAAGGAGTTCGGCTCGTAGTAGGCGTCGGGGTTTCCGTGGAAATTGTCGAAGAAGCGCATGGAGCCGTCCTTGTGGTAGTGACGGACCGGTGACTTCGGCGAGTTCACCGGCAATGCCTCGTAGTGTGTACCGAGGCGATACCGGTGGGCGTCCGCGTAGGAGAAGACGCGCGCCTGAAGCATCTTGTCGGGAGAAAAGCCGATACCGGGTACCACATTCGACGGGGCCAAGGCGAGCTGTTCAATCTCGGTGAAGTAGTTCTCCGGGTTGCGGTTGAGCTCGAGGACGCCAACCTCGATAAGCGGATAGTCGCCGTGCGGCCACACCTTGGTGAGGTCGAAGGGGTTGTACCACGTCTTGAGTGCATCTTCCTCGGGCATGACCTGAACGTAGAACTTCCACTTCGGGAACTCGCCCTTTTCGATTGCGGAAAAGAGGTCTTCCTGCGTCGACTCGCGTGTGCGACCGACGACCTCCTCGGCTTCCCGGTTCGTCCAGTGCTTGTGGCCCTGCACGGTCTTGAAATGGAACTTCACCCAGAATCGCTCATTCTTATCGTTCATGAATGAGAAGGTGTGAGAACCATAGCCGTTCATGTGTCGGACGCTTTGCGGAAGACCACGATCCGAGAAGAGAATGGTGACCTGATGAAGGCTCTCGGGAGAGAGCGACCAAAAGTCCCACGCAGCCGTGCTGGACCGGAGATGGGTCTTGGGGTGGCGCTTCTGGGTATGAATGAAGTCCGGAAACTTGTAGGGGTCCCGTACAAAAAACACCGGTGTGTTATTGCCGACCATGTCCCAGTTGCCTTCGTCGGTGTAGAACTTCAAGGCGAAGCCGCGGACGTCCCGCTCCGCGTCTGCCGCGCCCAATTCGCCGGCCACGGTGGAGAATCGCGCAATCATGTCCGTCTTCTTTCCCACCTCGGAGAAGAGACCGGCTCTGGTGTACTGGCTAATGTCGTTTGTGATCGTTAAGGTTCCGTACGCTCCCCAGCCCTTTGCGTGGACGGGTCGCTCGGGAATGCGCTCCCGATTCTGGTGCGCCAGCTTCTCGAGGAGCTGATAGTCCTGCATGAGCACCGGACCCCGCGCTCCCGCCGTGGCGCTGTTTTGGTTGTCCGCTAACGGTGCGCCGCCTGTGGTTGTCAACGTGTTCTTCTTCATGTGTACATCCTCCCTACCGGCAAACGGGAATGGAAGCTCCCGAGACCGGTGTCCAGGGATGGTATCTCAATTGCCGTCATTTGCATAATCGATTATTCTTTGGAAAACTATAGGCGGGGCCGATGAATATTCGCGATCTCCAGTACATTGTTGCGGTGGCGGAGGAAGGACACTTCGGTCGCGCCGCCGAGCGGTGCTTCGTCACCCAGCCGACCTTGAGCGGGCAGGTCCGGAAGCTCGAGGACTACCTCGGTGTGACGCTCTTCGAGCGCAGCAATCGTCGCGTCCAACTCACGGACGCCGGCCTCGCCGTTGTTGAGCGCGCAAAGACGGTCCTTCGAGGCGTAGAGGAAATCGAGTCGGTCGCCCGGAGCTGGAGCGACCCCTACTCGGGTCCCATGCGGCTCGGCGTGATCCCCACAATCGGCCCCTACCTGGTACCGCTGATCCTCGATGGCGTTCGCACCCGTATGCCGCGGATGCAACTCATATTTCGGGAAGACATCACGGCCGGGCTCACCGAAAGCCTGCGCGCCGGAAGGATCGACGCCGCAGTCATTGCGACACCCGCCGAGGAGGACGGACTCGAGGAGTGGCCCCTCTACGACGAACCGTTCTACCTTGCCGTGCCGAATACCGGCGATGCGAACCCACCCACTCCCGTGATGCTGGAATCGATCGATCCGGAACGGCTGCTTCTCCTGAGCGACGGCCACTGCCTCCGCGACCAGGCAGTAGCGGCGTGCCGCATAAACCCGGAGACACAGGGCATCAATACGCGGGCGAGCAGCCTGGAGACCATTATGGCGCTGGTCGCCGCCGGTGAAGGCATGACCCTCGTGCCCGCGCTCTACGGCGTGTCCGGCGTTGGCGACAAGATCCGTCTCCTCGACGTTGCGCCGCCGGGCGCCGGCCGCAGCGTGCGGCTGGTCACCCGGCGCTCCTTTCCACGGCGAAAGGCGGTCGAGAGACTCGTGGACATTATCCGGGACCGCGTAGCGGTTCCCGCCCGCCGGGCTTAGGTTCGCTCGAAGCTCGTCCCCGTAGCCAAGGCGACGCAGTTATACCCGCCGTCGTAGATGCCTGCCTGCTTGTTCTTCACAATGCGGTCGCAGTACATGGTCATGAGGTCCTCGGCGTCGGTGAGGAGATCTATGGCCTGCAAGGTCTCCGGGATCGTTCGCGTCTCCACGGTACCGTCGCCGAGCTCGGCGGCGCGGATCGCTCCCCACGCCTCGTGCCCCCCTACCCGTTCGTTGAAGATCTTCGGCACCGGGTAGAAGGCGAGCTCGCTCGGCTTCGTGATCATGACGTCTATCACCCGCATGAGGTAGTTCGTGGCGTAGACGGCGTGGGAGGTGTTGTCGTAGAGCATGACGTGGAGGCCCGCGGCAGGAGTGGTGCGAATATTGTTGGCGAGCTCCCGGGTGCTCTCCCAGGAGAAGTGGGTCTCGATAAGCTCGGTGTGCTCACTGAGTGCCCGCTGAAGCCACTCCCAGTTATTGGCGTGGTCGCCTAGATTCACGAACAGGGCAATCTCTTCCTTCCGGATCCGCGGCACGCAGTGGTCAATGATGGCCTTGAAGAGCTCCCGCTGCGCCCCGGCGCCGCCCATGGTAATGAGGAAGCGCCGCGGCTCCCCCGCCTTCATCCGGCGCAGCCGCGCCTCGCAGTCGCCCTCAATGTTTTCCACCAGCTCATGATCCACGTGGTGACCGGTGAAGTACACCGCATCCGAGGGCACGGGTGAGAGTACGCGGCCCTTCGGGTCGAAGCCGCGCTTGGTCCGGAAGCCGTAGTAGCCCGATGGGGATTGAATGCCGTGCTTGGCCCCTTCGGTGAGCTGGAAGGCCATGGGCCAGTTGTCAAAGACCATGTCCACCACCTCGGTCATGCCGCCGGCCACCGCGCCCATGCAGTTCCACATGTGCGCCGTCAACGTCGGCATCTCCGGCGGAAGCGCTTCGTGGAGATTCCGGAAGAGCTCGCTCATCTTGTAGTCCTTGACGTTCGTCTTCACGAAGCGCCAGGGCCAGCCGACGATCCACCAGTTGAGAAAGGCGTTCAGGATGGGCAGGCTCCGGTTGCCGGTGGTCACCTTCTCCCAGACGTGCCGGTTGAAGAACGAAGAGCGCTGCGACATGCGGGAAAAGAAGCTGTAGCCGTTGTTGCAATAGGTAATGACATCCGAGGTGATCCCCGGCAGCGCCAACAGGTCGAGCCAGTACGGAGTGTAGCCCATGGCGGCGGCGCAGGAGGCTGCGGCCATGGCAATCCGGTAGTGCCCAAAGCCCATGCGGATGGTGCTGCAGATCACGCCTCGCCCCGGGTCCAACGCCTCGCTTGCCGGCCGGAGGTTGGCGGCGGACGAGTCGCCCGGACGCAGGAGGGGGTCGCCGTTTGCATCGACCCTGATGATGTCTTTCAAGCCCCAGATGTCACCTAAGTAGGCGTTGTCGCGGATACCGAGAGTGTATGTCTCCTTGGGATCGTAATTGTAACGTCGGGTAAACATGCGCTGCCACCTGTCCACCGCGCGGGACTGGCGGCGAGTAATGGGACTTCCGAAAAGCTCGTAGCGGCCGTTGTGTTTTTCCATGTGTCGTTCCGTTGATGCAAACCGTATTTACTTGCTCGATCCCAGCGTGAGCCCTGCAATGAAGTAGCGCTGGAGGAATATGAACACGATCAGGGTCGGGATGGTGGCCATGAGTGCCCCCGATACAATGACGGTCCAGTCCTGGACGTATTGCCCCTGCAGAATGGCAAGGCCGGTGGTGACCGGCATTTTCTCGGCGGTGCGGATGAGAATAAGCGCCCAGAGGTAGTCGTTGAAGATCCAGGTGAACTCCAGAGTCGCAACTGCCGCGAAGGCGGGCACGGTCAGCGGCAGCATAATTGCCCACCAGATGCGCAGCTCCGAACAGCCGTCGAGGCGCGCGGACTCCATGAGCTGAATGGGCACCGTCATCATGTAGTTGCGCAGGACGAAGGTGCAGAATCCGAGCTGGAAGGCCACGTGAATGGCAATGAGGCCGATGTAGGTGTCGTAGATTCCCAGTGCGTCGGACAGTCGAAAGACCGGCAGGAGCAGGATCTGAAAGGGCAGCATGGTCCCGCCGACGAAGAGGAAGTAGAAGAGGTTTCGCCCCTTGAATCGAAAGCGCGCCAAGGCGTAGGCGCCCAGCGACGAGAGCGCCAATGTCAGAAAGAGCGCCGGAAAAGTAATGATGAAGCTGTTCGGCAGGTACCGGTCCAGCCCGCCGCGCTCCCAGGCTTGGCGGAAGCTGTCGAGCGAGAGTTGCTCCGGCCAGGCGAGAAATCCTTTTTTGAGAATCTCGTCGTTGGTTCGCACGGATGTGATCCCGGCGACAGCCAGCGGCACAAGCCAGAGCGCCGTGAGCACGGCAATGAGGAAGAAGACGACGGCGCGGGTCGTGGGAGACATGTGCGTTGCTCTAGCCATTTGCTTCCTCCCTGGCGATCCGCGCGAGGTAGAACATGATGAAGGCCAGGCTGATGATGAAGAGAATCACCGAGATGGCGGCGCCGTAGCCCATGCGGTAGTTGTTGAAGGCCTCGATATACATGAAGTTCGCCAGCACGCTCGACTGGTTGAAGGGGCCTCCCCGCGTCATGACGGAAACCAGGTCGAAGGCGCGCAAGGAGTCGATGATGCTGATGACGATGACCACGACGGTCACCGGTGCAAGCTGCGGGAGAATCACGTTGAAGAAGCGCTGCACCGCATTCGCGCCGTCCACCTGGGAGGCATCGACGAGGTTCGGGTCGACACTCTGCAATCCCGCGAGGTAGAGAACCATGACGTAGCCAACCTGCCGCCAGACGGCGACGGCAATTACCGCCTCCATGACGACGGCGGGATCGCTCAGCCATCCCCGCGCCAGGGAGTCCAGGCCGACGGCGCGAAGGACACTGTTAATGAGCCCAAAGGCCGGATTGTAGAGCCACGACCACACCAGCCCGCTTACCACGAGGGAGAGCACCATTGGTGCAAAGAAGCACGCCTTGAAGAACTTCGATCCGGGAATGTCCCTGTTCAACGCCATGGCAATGAACAGGCCCATGACGATCGGAATCGTCATGAAGACCAGAATCCACTCCAAGTTGTTGAACAGACTCGTGTAGAAGACCGGGTCGTTGAAGAGCCGCTCGAAGTTCCGGAGGCCGATAAATCCCGGCTCGCTGAACCCGTCCCAGCTGGTAAGACTGAGATAGAAGCTGTAGATCATGGGTCCAATGACCCAGATCAGATAGATGATCACGGGAACGGCAAGAAATAGGTATGGCGTGAGCGTGTTTCGTATGCGCACTCGATTCATGACGAGTTTCCCATCGTGGAAGAATACGGGGCCGGCACGGCGGCCGGCCCCTCTTGAAAAACCTCTCCGAAGGACCTTTCGGCCTTCGAAGGGCCTACTCTTCTTCGAACAGCTCCTGTCGAGTCTGCTCGAGGCGGTCCAAGATCTCCGGCGCCTTGGAGGGATCCGCCCAGAACTCCATGAAACCGTTCATACCGCGGTCGGCCATCTCCGGCGTCGTGTCGCGATCGTAGAACTGCGCAACGTAGTCCGCACCGTCAATGAGGGCGCGGCCCTTCTGCTGCACGGGGTCGTAGACCTCGTTGGAAACATCGCCGTTGGTGACCAGGCGGCCGAGCTTCTCGGCCATGTAGGTCTGCGCCTCGGCGGAGCCAAAGTATGCCAGAAGCTCCTTGGCCATCTCGGGGTGCTGGGAATTCGCGGCAATGAAGTAGCCGTCGGTGGGCGCGTCCTCGCCAACGGGAACATCGGGATCAATAATGGGGAAGCGGAAGAAGTCGAGTTTGTCCACGTCCTCCTCGGGATAGGAGTCGCGAATAAAGTCACCCATGAGGTACATGGCGGCCTCGCCGTTGTTCATGAAGGGGATCGCCTCGGCCCAGGCGTAGGATGCCGGATCCTCAATGAAGAAGTCGTTCTCAATGAGCGGCGCCCAGTACTCTTCGAAGACTCGCAGAACACGCGGGTCGTCATAGCTCTCCTTGCCGAGCATGAGATCGATGTGGAACTGCGGCCCGTTGACCCGCATGTTCAGGTAGTCGAACCACGCGGCCGCCGTCCAGCGGTACTTTGTGCCGATGGCGATCGGGGTGACCCCGTTGGCCTTGAGCTCTTCACCTACCGCCAGGAACTCATCCCAGGTCTCGGGAACCTCGAGGCCGTACTCATCGAAAACCTCGGTGTTGTAGTAGACCGCCCACCAGTACCAGGTTGCCGGCAGGAAGTACTGATTCCCGTCGACGGTGCTCAGGGCGCGGAAGCCCTTGGGATAGGACTCGTTCCAGCCCTGCTCTTCCCAAACGTCGCTAATATCCATGACGAGGCCGCGGTCAATGAAGAAGCGGGCGCGGTTGCCGGCGAACCAGGTCATGACATCCGGTGGCGTCGAAGAGGTCAGGTAGGCGCGGATGGCCTGCTTGAAATCCTCATGAGCTACCGTACTGTGGATGATCTCAGCGTTCGGGTGATCCTCGTTGAAGCGCTTCACCAGCTCGGCGTCCGCCTCACGCGGCGCGGGATCACTCATGTACGAGTTGTAGATGACAATCTGGGACTCCTGGGATTCGGCCATGGCCTCCCCCGACCCAGATGCTTCTTCCTGCTGTCCCCCTGCGAATGCGCCGACGGCGACGATCGCTATAAGGGCGACGATGCAAAGAATGTGTCTCCTCAGCATACGAGAAACCTCCGTTTTAGTTTCTTTGTGGAAGAAAGTCTGGACCGGCTTTGCAGAGCCGTCAATCGAAAGATTTGAAGGGTATTGTGAAAATATGAATCTGAGCGTAACCTGACTCCACGGGTCCGGCACACGCGGGCCGGACGATCGTGGTGACGGCGGCGGACCGCGGGCCCGTGGAGGTGCCATGGGCGTTTTCAGTTTTGCGGTGCTCTCGGAGAGCGAGATCCGCCTCCCCTTCTACCTGGTGGGCGCGGGGTGCGACTTCAACCAGGATCTCGATCCGCACACGCGACCGGACGGCTACCCCTACTACCAATGGATCCAGTGCTACGAGGGAGAGGGTATACTCAGGTTGGGGGAAGCTGCCGGCACCGGGGCCGAGGCCGATGCCGCGACCGGCGGTGCCGAGGACGCCGAGGCCCGCGAAGAGGTCGTGTCGCCGGACTACGCCATCTTCCTCCACCCGGGGGTGCCCCACGAGTACTTTCCGCGGAGCAAACCGTGGATGGTTCACTGGTTCACCTTCGGCGGCTCCGGAGTGCCGGCGGTACTCGAAGCCATCGGCATGAAAAGCTCCGGAGTCTACGGCATTGGGAACGCGGCCATCCTGACCGACCGCATCCGCTACGGGCTGAAGCAGCTTGTTTCCAAGGATCCCTTCCATGGCATGGAATGCTCGGCGCTGGTGTACGACTTCCTCATTACGCTCATGAAGTACGCCCACCGCCGCGACGACGAACCGGCGGAACAGAAATATGAACGCCTCCGGCCCGCCTTCGACTACATTGCCGAAAACTGTGAAGGACCGATTTCCATCCGGGAGCTTGCGGGTGCCGTGGACGTCACGCCGCAGCACTTTTGCCGCCTCTTCAAAAGCGCCACCAAGCAACGCCCCTTCGAGTACATCAACTCCTACCGCATTGCCCGGAGCAAGGACCTCATGGTTCAGAACCCGGAGCTCCCGGTCTCCGAGGTGGCGGAGATGTGCGGCTACGAGTCACTGAACTACTTCTGCAGCGTCTTTCGTCGCCTCGAGGGGGTGAGCCCGGGACACTACCGGAAGCTCCACGGCGTGGCGTGATGCCGGGCTTCCTCCCGACTGCTCCCGTTTCTGCGGCGGACCAACTCGCACAAAGAGGCAAGCCCATCGGCAAGGCCCGGAAAGAGCTCCGGCCGCGCCTCACCGGCGGCTTCCAGATCCCGTACAGCGCTGTGAAAGAGGTCCTCGTACTTTCTATAGGCGAACTTGCGGAGCGCTTTCAGCAGGGAGGCGACAATTCGCCTCCGTGCGCGCGGTGAAAGCTCCTCGATGCGCAGCACCGACGCCAGCACCTCCACCTCCTCGTGGCGGCTGCGACACGCGGTGTATTCGAGGCGCGCTTCGAGATCCTGCAACTGCGCCTGTGACAGCCTCTCGAGGTCCGACTCGCCCAAGGCGAGGCGGTGACCATCTTCGAGGCGAAGCGCGAGCTCCGGCACGGCGCC
>CAYPTH010000035.1:0-12864 GCA_964413635.1 uncultured Spirochaetaceae bacterium | reverse complement strand
CGGCGCCGAGGACAAAGCGTTCGGCCACACGGCCCGGGTGGTGCGGCTCGGCAAGGAGCGCCTCCACGCGCCGGCGCCGGAGAAAGCTCGAAACCGCCACCCGGTCGGAGGGACGGGGCCTTTCGTCCCTGCTAACCACGAGGAGAAACTCGGTGTTTCGTGTACTCCGGTGCAGGCTCTGCTTCCCCCCGCGGTACTTCACGTAGTCTTGGGCGTGCAACTGCACCCTGCCGTGAGATTCCAGGAGCTCGACGAGCTCATCTAGGGGAACCACTCCCTCCGTGTTGTAGCTCAGGACGATGTGTCTCCCGTCGGCTGCGTTCAGAAGCTCCGCGAAGGCGCGCGCCGCTCGCCGCGGATAACAGTACTCGGAACGGGTGTCCGTCCAGTCGCTCCGGATACCCGCCTTTGCGAGAAGCCGCCCCTGTTCATCCCGCCCATCGGGGACCGTGGGTTTATCCCACCGAGCAATGGTATTCAACATGAAGTAGTTGCTGCCGTACTGGTGCGTGTTGTAGGGAGGGTCGAGATAGATGATGTCCCCAGTCCGGCCTCGCAGGAACTCCGCCGCATCCAGCATGAAGCTCTGAGCGGGAGCCGCCCCGTCGACGAGCACGGGAAACTCGAGCTCCATGGGCGCGAGGATCCGCGTCAGCGCATCCCGGCCGTGACCGCCGAAACCCTTGTGGTAGGCCTTGAAAACGCCGGAGGTGTTTGCGTGTGTGGACGCCTCTACCAGGAGGAGCGCAACGAGGAGCGCCTTCTCTCGCGCCTCCGGGCTTTGCCCGTGGACATCGACGGACGGATACCACGCTTCAATCTGATCGCGCACACGGTCAATGAAGACGGCGTTCTCCCGCGTGTAGAAGAGACGCTCAACGCGATAGTCTCCCTCCGCGGTGCTCGCCGGTGCGTAGTGCCGGCGAATGTAGCCGTCGTCACCATCCATCCCGTCGAGAGGCCGGCCCGGGAGGTGCTTCCCCGGGTGCCCCAGCGGATGCAGGGAGTTGAGCCCGCTGAGGACTGCATTGATCCCACCTCGATCCCGAAAGAGACGGTCCAACTCGACGCGGTCGAGACCCACAAAGGCTGAGTTGAGAACGTGGCTGTAGGACTCCCAATCGTTCGCGGCGACCTCGAAGCCCATGAGCTTCGCCAAGCGAGCAACCGACCCGCTCCCGGCGAAGGGATCGAGGAAACGTGGCGTCGCGAGCCCGTCGGCGAGCTCGGCGAAGACCCGAGCGAAGAACGGCAGAAGCCGCCGCTTGTTTCCCAGATATGCAATGAGCTGCCGATGCAGATAGGGATGCGCGCAAATCTTGCTGAAGGGGATATCCGCTGCTACTATCCGTTCCATGCCAGAAGTCTCACTCTACGCCTTGTTCAACCGCGCCGGCATTCACGCCTCCGCCGCGGAGCAGGTCTCCGTCACCGACATTGTATACGACTCCCGCAACTGCCGCCCGGGAAGTCTCTTCGTCGCCATTCCGGGCATCCATACCGACGGCCACCGTTTCATCCGACAGGCACTCGCAGCGGGGGCCGTGGCAATTGTGCACCAGGCACCCTTCGACCCGGCGTGGACGACCGGTGACTCGCAGTCGGCCACCGGACCGGTGTTCGTCCGCGTCCCCGACGCGCGACGTAGCCTATCATCCCTGGCCGCCGCCTTTCACGACAACCCGTCTGAAAAACTTCGTGTCATCGGCGTCACCGGCACGGACGGAAAGAGCAGTACCGTGTGGTTCACCTATCAGCTGCTCCGTGCGCTTGGCGTTCGCGCCGGTTTCGTTTCCACCGTCGCCCTCGAGACCACCGGCACCGTCGTCGACAATCCCTGGCGGCAGTCCACACCGGAAGCGCCGGAGATTCAACGCAGTCTGCGAGAGATGGTCGAATCCGGGAAGCGCGTGGCCGTCGTGGAAGCGACGTCCCACGGGCTTTCGGCAAAGACGCAGCGCCTCGCCGATGTACGCTTTGACATTGCCGCATTCACCAACCTGAGCCACGAGCACCTGGAGTTTCACGGGAGCTACGAGCGCTACCGCAGCGACAAGGGCAACCTCTTCCGCGCACTGGTGACCGC
Source organism: uncultured Spirochaetaceae bacterium (assembly GCA_964413635.1). Taxonomy (GTDB): domain Bacteria; phylum Spirochaetota; class Spirochaetia; order DSM-27196; family PWMO01; genus CAYFQV01. The sequence continues at coordinate 10,778 of CAYPTH010000035.1, read as the reverse complement.
CGGCGACAACGGAGGACCCGCCGCGATTGTGAACGCCGACGACGGGGAGAGCGACTACTTTGCCGACCTCGCCGTGCGAGCCGGGGTGGAGAGCGTCCACCGCTACTCCATTGGGGCAAACGGTGCCGATCTGACCGCCTTTCTCGTGGAAATGTCGCCCCTTTCCACGCGCATTGCCGTGGACATTGGCAGCCACGAGCCACTCCCCGCCGGACAGCGTCCCTACGGCCAACACGGCGAGGCGACCATTCCGCTCCCGGGTTGGTTCAATGTCTCCAACGTCCTCGCCGCGGTCTTAGCCGCCGCCGGAGCGGCTGGAGTCGACGTGGAGAAGGTGCTACCACACCTCCACACGCTCACGGCGGTCCCGGGGCGTCTCGAGCCGATAGAGTCGACGGCACCCTTCTCCGCGATTGTGGACTACGCCCATACGCCCGGCGCTTTCGAGAAGGTCCTCCCACTGTTCCGAGACACGGCCCTCGGCCGCGTCATTGCGGTCTTCGGCTCAGCGGGAGAACGAGATGTGGAGAAGAGGGGCCGGCAGGGCGCCGTGGCGGCGCACTTTTGCGAGATCCTGATTCTCACCGACGAAGATCCCCGTGGGGAAGATCCAATGGCCATAATTGACGCCATTGCCGCCGGCGCCGCGGAAGCGACAAACGAGCGCACCGGCGACCCGCCGCAGATCATCCGAATCCCCAATCGACGGGAGGCCATTCGCCGCGCCTTCGAGGAGGCGCACGAGAATGACACCGTCGTGCTACTCGGGAAGGGTCACGAGAAATCTATCATCTATGGCAACAAGACCGTGGAGTGGGACGAGGCGCGAGTCGCCCGGGAGCTTCTTACCGAGCTTGGCTACCAGTGCTCGTAGGCGACAACGCGGTCGAAGGTGTTGCGTTCCGGCTTCTCCTCCGGCTCGTCGGCGGGGTGCCCGAGGAGCAGCAACATGACGACGCGCATGGCATAGGGAACGGTAAGGAGCGACTTCACCTCCTGCTCCTTGAACGTCGTAATTGGACAGGTGCCGAGCCCCTCGTGCTCTGCCTGTATCATCATAAAGGCGCCGGCAATGCTGAGATCCACCGGGTAGGAGAGGAGCCCGTTTGGCATCTTGTACTCAACATTGGTGGTGCAGATGGCAATGATGACGGGGGCCTGTCCAACGTAGTCCTGGCCGAAACAGGCCGCCTGAAGCTTTGCGCGAAGATCGGCGTTGGTGGCCACAATGAAGCGCCACGCCTGCCGATTCTTTGCAGACGGCGCCACGCGTCCAGCTTCGAGAACACTGGTCAACTGAGGCTCTGAGACCGGCTCATCGGTGAAATCACGTATGCTGACTCGCTTTTCGATTTCCGGCATCAGCGCCATGCGCTCCCCCGTAAGCTTGACTAAGCTCTTTACTCGTACCTATGCTGCTTGCCACATGAAGCGCACGGTACTCGTCCTTCTTATCGCTGCAGTGACCGCAACCATTAGTCTTTCACAGACAAGCTCTCAGTGCAAGGAAATTGAGACGGATATCGCGGCTCTTCAGAGTTTCTTCCCCCGCCTCGAAGGCTCCGAGGGCGGAGCCGACGCTCGCGAGTACATTGTCGACCGACTGGAGGGCGTCGGGCTGCAGCCGAAACGTCGCCCAATTGGGACCGACGTGGACGGACATTCCTTCTCCTCGAGCATCACCGTTACAATACCGGGAGCCTTGCAGGAGACGCTAACACTCGCGGTTCCCCTGAATCACGCCGATGAAGCCACCCCCGCAATGGATGGAAGCGCCGCACTGGCCGGCGCCCTGGGCCTGGCGCGGGTATACGCGGATTCCACGCCGCCCCTAACGCTTCGGATTGCCTTCCTGGCAGCGGATCACGATAACAGAGATCTCGGCTCCCGCGCCTTGGTGGCGCAGATGGATTCGCCCGTACGGCAGTCGGTCGTGTATCTGGCGCGACGGACCGGCAGCGCCGGCCTCTCCCTGCGGACCGCGGCTGCCGGCGAGGTGGCGCCGAGATGGATCGTAGAAGACATAGCGCGCAGTTTTGAGAACAATGGGGTCCCCTACTCCGCTTCCCTCGGTCGCGCCCAGGCCGGCCGGGCGCGGCGCACGGACGACGCCCCCCCAATTGGCCACTACATGGCGAATGATATCCCGGCGGTCGCTCTGGTAGACGGAGCTCCCACGGAAGGAGAGGGGGCGTCCCCGTGTCGACTTACCTCCGCCCTTGCGGATCTCGTCGAGGAGTATCAGACGGGGCTTCCTGCCACGTGGGATCGCCACTACATCTTTTTACAGCTCGGGGACCGCCTGCAGATCCTCGGAGAGACGGCCTACGTTGTGGCACTCATCCTGGTCATCGTCGGCACCTTGCTCTATGGCTTACTCTTTCGCGGGCGCCTGTCGCGCTACCTCCAGACCTTCGGGCGCAACTTCTTCAACCTGCCGGTGATCTACCTTGTGATCTTCGGAGCTCTCTCCTTGGCCGGGGCCCTGCTCGCTCAGCTCACCGAGCTCAGAGACTTCCCAACGCTGTGGCAGCACTATCCGGGCGTCTTCTTTCTGACGAAGATGGTGATCTCCGCGGCAATCTACGTCATTCTTCACCGCCTTCTGCTCAGTGGCGTCATGTCCAAGAACGGCAGCTACTACTCCGCGTCGGCCCTTGTGTCGCTCTTCATTGGGATACTGATTCTTGCCGCCATTGATGTCTCCACGACGCCCTACTTCCTCTGGGCGTACCTGTTCGCGTTTTTCTTCTCCATACTCCGCCTGCGCGTTCTGAAACTCATGAGTTTCCTCATCTCGACGATCTGGCTCTTCCAGTTCTCTCTGGAGGTGTTTTCTTCGCCCCTTCTGAGTGTGGCCGGTAGCCTGGTTTCTTCCACCTCTGTGGAGAACCTCATCATTGCCGTCGTACTCCTACCCTTTGTTCTCATGCTCGTGCGTGTGGACTTTCTCTTCCGCAAGGGGCCCATTACGGGAAGAAATGCGCTGGCCGTGACCGTCTTGGTGGCTCTGATTGCGGGAGGTCTCGCGGGTGGTGGCTACCTGATCTTCGCCTGGCCCTTTGGTCCAGGGAACCCGCAGCCCATCACCATGACCGAGACGATCAACCGTACCGCCGGCCGGCACACCGTGGTATTCGAGAGCGATGCATCCTTGGGAACCTTCGATGTAGAGTTTGGTGACGAAACGCTGGCGGTACAAACTGACGAGCGCCGCTTTGCCATCCAATTCCAGGACATTCCGGAGCTCGTGAGCCTGTCCCAGACTGAGCGACAGTTTCTCAACCGCAGCCGGAGACGGCTTACCATAGACCCAGTCGTCAAGCTAAGCCAGGCAGATGTGACGCTTCGCTCCCAGGAAGAGATTGCCATACTGGACGCCAACTTTCCCGTTGGACCCGTAGAGTCCGGCACTACGGTACAGTTCCAGATTGGCCCATCTCCTCCCACCCCGCTCATCATAGACTACACGGTGCCGACGAACCTCTCCACCGACGTTGTATTTCGTGGCGAAGCGCGACGGCTGTCGCGCGATCTCCGGACGCAAGCGGAGAGCGTTCGCATCCTTCCCCGCCTCGTCATTCATCAGGTCTTGGAAGATCAATGATGCCCGAGCCCCTCTACTTCCACGTCGATCTGGACGCATTCTACGCCTCGGTCGAGCAACTCGACACCCCGGAGTACCGCGGAAAACCGGTCGTCGTCGGTGCAAAACCGGGAAGTCGGGGCGTGGTTTCGGCCTGTTCCTACGAGGCGCGTCGCTTCGGTATTCATTCCGCAATGCCAATTTCAGAGGCGTACCGGCGCTGCGCCCACGCCATCTTCCTTCCCGTCCGGATGGCCAGATACCACGAAATGTCACGAATTGTTATGGCTACCCTGGACGATTTCACCCCTCGCATTCAGCAGATCTCGGTGGACGAGGCCTTCCTGGACATGACCGGCACTGGGAGAATTCTCGGCCCGCCCGAGCAGGCGGCACAGGAAATCAAACGTCGCATCCGTGAGGAAGCGGGGCTTGCGATCACCGTTGGCGGCGGAACGAGCCGATACATCGCCAAGCTGGCAAGCGCCTACGACAAACCGGACGGCTGCCACATTGTGCCGCCGGGAGAAGAAGAGACCTTCGTAGCCGATCTCGATCTGGATGATCTCTGGGGCCTAGGTCGCAAGACCTTGGGACGCCTAAAGGCCTTCAATATCACCACCGTGGCGGAGCTCAAAAGATTGAGTAAGCCGGAGCTGCGTGGCTATTTCGGCGAAGCTTCCGGCGAGTACCTCTACCGCGCCGCCCGAGGCGTCGACCCGGGAATCTTTACCGGTCGCACCAAGTCACACTCCGTCTCGTCGGAGCGCACATTCCAAGACGACCTGGCCGACCCGGAGGCAATCTCCGGTGTTCTCCTCTCCCTTGCCCACGAGGTCATGTTCCGTGTCATGGCAGACAATGCGCAAGGATGCACGGTCCAAGTGAAGTATCGCTCGAGCAATTTCGAAACCAAGACAGCCCGGCGCACGCTTGCCCACGCGGTCTCATCCGGCGAAGAGCTGTACGAGGTCGCCCGTGCGCTGCTCTTTGCGCGATGGGACGGCAGCGCCAAGCTACGCCTCCTCGGGGTGGGCGTTTCCGGGGTGGAGCCGGAGGGCTCCGAGAACCAGGGTGAGCTCTTTGTGGCGGAACAGGAGCGCCGGCGCGAAGTGGAAAAGGCGGTCTTGGCCCTCAAACAGAGGTTCAAGGGCACCCGCATTGAGAAGGCGCGCTTCATCAATCGAGATGAAGATGAAGGTACATGACGGAGGTGACGGCGATGCGGCGCAGAGGCCACCGCACCGCGCGTCTCCCTAGAGGTCGTTCAGAAGGGTGCGCGCCTCTTCGAGGTTTCGATCATCGCTGTCGCTCCGATCGCGCTTCCGTTCCAAGGCGCTGATCGCTTCCTCGAGAAGCCGTCGCGCCTCTTCCTCGTCGCCCATCCGCGGCAGGTCGACGACACCCTCGTAGTAGAAGTTCTTCTCGAGCCGATTGGACGTGGAACGGTACTCCTCCGCTTTACTCGACTGTTCACGTTCCCGCTTACGCCGGCTCCAATCCCGTTGAATCAGGTGACTGCCAAGCTGGATCTTCATATCCTGATGGAACTCTTCGTCGGGATCGTTGGCGGTCTGCTCGGTCTCCAGATCGACGGACTTCCGACCGAAGGAGACTGCGTAGTCGACGTTGCCGAAGGAGATGAAGCCGGGAACCTGGGCGTAGAGCTGTCCGAGGACATAGTACGAGTCGGCGTGGTCGGGCTCCCGCTCGATCGCCTCCGCCAGGAGATCTCTCATTGGGCCGGCTTTAATCAAGCTGTTGACAATGCCGCGGGTCTGACCCCACTTGCCTACGTTCGCGGATGTCCAATAGTACCCGAGATGGTTGGATGGGTCGGCTTCAATGGCTTGGCGTCCGTACTCCTCGCCCTGCACGAAGGTTTCGAGGATGGTGGACTCGTCGCGAGCGTTGTCTATCCGGCGATCGCCAATTGCGAGGGTGACCCGGGACAGGCGCCAGTACGCTTCCGCCCGCTCCGCTCCTGAGGAAGCTTCGGAAAGCGCGTCCTCGAGGTCGGAGAGTGCGTCATCCAAGCGATCCTCTTCATAGTGTGCATCCGCAGACGCAATTGACTCGTCAAACTGGGCGTATGCGCAGAGCACTGCGGCCGGAAACAGCACGGCAAGAAACATCAAACGCTTCATTGATTCCCCCTTCGCTTCACGCTTATAGCCTGTCACCCGTCACATGTCAACGCAGAATGCCGGCGACCTCAGGGGCAACCCGCCGAGCGAGCTCTTCGAGAAACTCGTTGTCCGCGTCGGTAAAGGGATTTGCAACGTGCGAATCAATATCGATCTCCCCCACTACCGCGCCCTCGTGGAAGATGGGCACCACGATCTCCGACTTCACCGCCAGACTGCACGCAAGGTAGTTGTCTTGCGTCGTAACATCCTGGATAACAACGGTCTCTTCCCGATCCGCTGCCTGCCCACAGATCCCGCGACCGTAGGGTATTCGAATGTGCTCCGTGGGCTCACCGGAAAAGGGCCCGAGGGCCAGCATTCGCTTCCCGGGCACGGTAAGGTAGAAGCCCACCCAGTCGTAGTGGACAATGTGCTCTCTCAGATAGTCGCAGAGATTCTGCAGGCGCGTACCTTCGGAAGCAGGATCCGTGAGGATTGCGTCGATATTGGCCTGATGTCGTTTGAATTTCTCGAGTGTCACCCTGACTCACCTGAAGTTGAGATTTGCCCGCGCCCTGTCGGCGCCGGAACACGTACCATCTTCCACGAGAGGCCGCCGCCGTGCAATGGCGCCGCGGACAGCCACGCGTTGGCGGTACCCAGCGCGGATTATTACCTTTGGCGTATGGAAAATACGCAAGCACCAAAGAAAGCAGTTCTGGATCTCGAAGGTGCAAATTGCACCTCGTGTTCAATAGCAATCGAGCACCTCGGCCGAAAGCTCGATGGTGTCGAAGATATTTTCGTGGATCGCGGAACGAGCACCGTACAGGTCGAGTACGTCGGAGAGACCGAGGTCCTGGACAAGATTGTGGAGTTCGTGGACCGACTGGGCTACCACGCCTCAATCCGGACAACGGAGTAACGAACGTATTCCACTTTAGACGGAGACGGCTTCCTTCTGCGCCGCACTCGCCAGCCGCACGTTGAGCTTGGATATGCGCTGTGCAAGGAGGCGAGCCAAGAAGATTCCGTAGTGCGGATTTGCCTTGATGGCGTTCACGAAAGAGTTCTTGGAAATGCGCAGGAGCGTGACGGTGCCGTTTGCAATGACCGTTGCGGATCTGCGATCGTTCAGCAGGAAGGACATTTCGCCTAAGAAGATGTCTTCAGGCCCCAGGGTGGATACCAGCTCCGACGAGGAGTAAACGTCCAACTGTCCCGAAACAATGTAGTACAGGTAGTTGGACTCCTCCCCTTCGGTGAACACCGTGTCCCCGTCGTGAAAGACGGTTTCCTCTTGGTTTTGGAAGATTCCCGGAACGGTGTGCGCCTCACGCTCCTGATGGGGCATCTCGAAGGAGACCTCGTTTCCCGCGTCGTTGTACTGCAGATTCTCAACGTAGTGGCCGGTCATCCGTATTCCGTGGCCGTGCATGCCCAGGTTGACCTGGTTCGGATCCGGTGCCATGTGGCTACGCCAGTCGAATCCGCCACCTTCGTCTCGGATGGTGTAGTAGGATCGATCAACGGCGATTCGGTAAGAGAAGTAGACTCGCTTGTTCTTGACTTCCGGATCCTTGGTCTTCTGCCGAATGAGGTCAATCATATTGCCCCCATTCTCCAACCAATTCGTCTTTTCGTCGTAGGAAATATCGCAGTTGCCGTGCTCAACCGCGTTCATGAGCATTTCGAACAGCGCCACGTGGAGCCGCTCTTTTCGATCCGCGTCAATGTAGTTCGAATTGTACAAGAAGTTCGTGACCAGATTGGAGTAGGTTCGGACGTTGAAGGGATCATTGTCCATGACGAAGCTTCCCGAAATGGTGCCGGTCAGGTAGCTCTGAATCTCCCGCTGGAAGAGAATGTGCCGGTTTTCAATGACGATCTTGAGAACCCGGAAGAAGCTGGAAACGAAGCGACCCCGCGGCAACATCGATATGATGTTCGAATTGGGCACCTCTTTCGAGATTTCCTGCTCTTCGGATTGCTTGTGCACCGCGACAATTCCACCATAGTGAAGCCACGGGTCGGACTTGATCGTACCGAGAATGGCGCGCGTATCGATCTGCCGGTCGGAAAAGTTCATGACGCTTATCTCCGGCAACTCGTAGCGGAGGAACTCCAAAGCCTCCTCACTGTTATCGAAGAACACCGGCTGAAACACGTTTTGAAACCGCTCGCAGATCTGCGTGACTCGTTCGTTCAATGCGGCGTCGCTGCTGATGACTGGCATTTTGCTCATACGGACACCTCTCGTGCGAGTCCTCCCACGTCGCATCTTCATAATCGGTCGGAACGCGCAATGACTTATGCCCCACTTGCTTGTACCTGACCGGTGGTACATGACACCATATTCCGTCTAGAGAGGTATTGTACATGAAAACCTACGGCTATGGCTTCCCGCGCATCGGCGCAAATCGCGAATACAAGAAAGTGGTTGAAGGCCTGTGGAAGGCGGATTTCTCCAAGGAGGCGGAGGACGAGATGACCTACCGCCTCGGCGAGTTGCAGGAGGAAATCATTGAAACGTATGAAGACCGGGTGGATGAGTTTCCCGTAAACGAGATGACGCGGTACGACTGGATGTTGGACACCGCAATCATGGTGGGGCGGTACACCCCAAGGTCGCAGCAGGACTACTTCGACCTGTGCCGCGGCAAGAACGCCTTGGAAATGACGAAATGGTTCAACACGAACTACCACTACCTGGTCCCGACCTTCGAAACAACGAACCCTGAAGACCTTTTCCTCAACGGCCATCCGCTCAAGGAGGCCGAGGAAGCGCATGACGGGGTGCCCTGGATCATTGGACCCTATACATTCTTGCGCCTCTCGAAAGGGGTGGATCCGGACATGTTCAGGGAGTATCTGGCCTCCCTCTCAGATGTCTATCGACACGCGCTCTCCGAGGTAGCGGCATGCCACATTCACGAGCCCGCCTTCGCGACCGACGTCAGTGCGGAAGACATTGCCATGATTCAGATGGCGTACACAATCATGGCGAAGAGCGAGGCGCGAATCTCCCTCTTTTCCTATTATGACGATGTCGACTTTCTGCCCGAGCTCTTTGACCTGCCCGTTGCGGCGATCGGTCTGGACTTCCTGCACGGCCGGGAAAACCTGGACGCGGTGAGTCGGATCGGCTTTCCCAAGGACAAGGAGCTCATTGCCGGCCTCGTGGACGGCAGAAACGTCTGGCGCACCGAGATCGATCAGGCGGTTCTGCAGCTGCAGCAACTCGCCCTCTACGCGCCCCAGCTTTCGCTATCCAACGCCGCGCCCTTGTTCCATCTCCCCGTCTCCGTGGAAGGAGAGGAGCTGGAAGAGGAGCTCATGGACCGGCTTGCCTTTGCCACCGAGAAGCTCGACGATATCGCGATTATCAAGGCGGTCTTCGAGGGAACGCTTCGGTACGAGCCGAATCAGCCGTCATCCCTGGGTGAGAACGCCCAAATCCGGAAGCTCGTCGCCAATTTGGAAGAAGAAGACTTCCTCCGCGAGGCGAGCTTCGAGGAGCGGCGATCCCTCCAACAAGAGCGCTTCAAGCTTCCCCTCTTTCCGACCACGACAATCGGAAGCTTTCCCCAGACCAAGGAGCTGCGCAAGGCCCGCGCCGACTACCGCAAGGGTAGATCATCTGCAGAGGAGTATCAGGGGTTCATCCGCACCACCATCGAAGACAACATCCGCAAGCAGGAAGAGCTGGGCCTCGACGTGTTCGTGCACGGCGAGCCCGAACGCTCCGACATGGTGGAGTTCTTCGCTGAGAAGCTCGACGGCGTTGCCACGACCGACAAGGGCTGGATCATCTCCTACGGCACGCGCGGCTACCGCCCACCGATTATCTACGGCGACGTGGTTCGCCCCGAGCCCATGACCGTGGAGGAGATCAGCTACGCCCAGAGCCTCACTGAGAAGCCGGTCAAGGGAATGCTCACCGGACCCGTCACCATTATTGCCTGGAGTTTTGTCCGGGAGGATGTGCCGCGAGAGGATGTCGCCTACCAGATTTCCCTGGCTCTCCAGGAGGAGGTCTCCGACTACGAAGACGCCGACATCGGCATGGTTCAGATTGATGAGCCCGCCTTCCGCGAGCTTGCGCCCAACAAGCGCTCCGCCTGGGACGATTACTTCGCCTGGGCAACCGGCGCTTTCCGCCTGGCCACGGCAAAGGCCTTGCCGGAAACGCAGATCCACACCCACATGTGCTACTCGGAGTTCAACGAGATCATATCCTACATCCAACAGATGGACTTCGACGTGATCTCGATAGAAGCCACGCGGAGCAAGGGTGAGGTGATCGGCAGCTTCGAAGAGGCGGCCTTCGACCGGCAGATCGGCATTGGAGTCTACGACATTCACTCACCCGCGATTCCGGAGGAGTCCGAAATCGGAGAGGTGATCCGGCGAAGCATCCAGGTGATCCCGAAGGAGAACTTTTGGATTAACCCTGACTGCGGGCTCAAGACCCGCGGTTGGGAGGAAACAATTCCGGCCCTGACCAACATGGTGAACCAGGCGAAGGCCTTCCGGGAGAAGGGCTGAGCAAGACGCGACACCCCGGTGGCCGCGCGCCGCGGGGCGTTCAGTCACGCCGTCGAAAGGTAAGCCGCGCGGAAAAACCGGGAGGCTCACCGAGGGTCACGCTCCCGTTCAGCTGCTCCATGAGGGCGCCGACGATCTCGAGGCCGATCGCGGCTTTGGAGGGATCCGACAGGGCCTCGGTTTTCGCGGGAAGCCCGGGGCCGTCGTCACGATACTCCAGAACGACTCGGCGTCCCTCCTCTTCCCACTGCCGAATGATCACCGAGCCGCGGCTCCGATCCGCAAAGGCGTACTTTGCGCTGTTGATCAGGAGCTCCGACAGGATGATCCCCAGGGGAAGGACCTCCGACAGTCCCATGCGGGGTGAGGCTATATCGATGTCGACGTCCACCGCTGTTGCCATGCTCACCGTCGACAGGGTGTGATCCACCATGCGTCGAACGTAGTCATCGAAATCCACATCCCCGTAGGTGCTCGACGCGTACAGTGTCTCGTGCACCAGTGAGATGGCGCGA
>CAYPTH010000034.1:21893-24952 GCA_964413635.1 uncultured Spirochaetaceae bacterium | reverse complement strand
GGGACTCTCGGAGGAGGGACTTGTATACCGCGCCGAGCATCTTCGTCTCGTAGATGAAGGTGTTCTCGTGAATAGGCGACTGATCGGCAACGAGACCTTCGACCCGACACAGCGGTGACTCCGAGGAGTTAGGATTCGTCAGCTCGTCAATTGTGAAATCCGGGGTGTTGAAGCGAACGTAGAGCTTACGATCCTCATAGAAGGTTTCGCTGTCGTAGGTATCCGGGTTTATCCGAAAGGACTGGGGAAGGAAGAGGTGGAAGTCGACGGTGTACCGCACCGCCCGCCGGCCCACCTCGCTCTTCTTGCGCATGTAGCGCAGTTTGAGCTCTATCGATGAGGTGCCCCGTTGTTTGAGTGCAATGTGCTCCATGAAGAATCAACTTGAGCGGGTACCTCTTAAGATACCTCCAAAGATTGCTGCGAGAAAACACCTCTTCTGCTTCGGTGGCAACTATGGCGCGGGGTGCGCTACTGCGCGAAGTCGCCAATATGCAGGTCTGCTACCAAGGGATGGTGATCGCTCGGACCCTGTCGCCGGAGAATGGCCCGGTCGATCACCGAGACGTGTTCGGAGAGATAGATCGCGTCGATCTGCAGCGAGATCAGCCCCCGCCGCGTAGGACCGTGGCCGGTGCCGAAGACCGGATTGAGCAAATCCTCCAGGGGCGCCCGGGAGGGCCATCCGGCATGCTCGTTGAGGTCGCCGCTGAGAATGACCGGGACCTCGCCGTAGGGATCGTTGGGATTGATCCGCGCGTGCCGGCGGATTAGGCGCGCAATTTCGCGGATGGACCGGGAGTTAGCCCGCCGTGCGACGTGATCCAGGTGTACGTTTGCGACGAAGAGGTGGCGTCCGGCCCGGACGTCCCAGAGTAGCGCCCAGGTCATGTGGCGCGGGATATCATTGCCCCAGCCGGTCGAGTCCGGCACGGTCGGGTCATCCGAGAACCACTCCATCCCCTGTCGTATGGGCATGTAGCGGTCAAAGCGGTAGAGAATGGGGGTGCTGCCCCCGGTTTGCGAGGCGCCTTCAGGTCCAATCCATCCGTAGTTCTCCAAACGTCCGGCCAGTTCTTGTCGGAGTGGGCAGGGTCGGGCATACGACGGAAAGTCCACGGTGCCTACTTCTTGCAGAAAAACGATGTCGGCGTCTATGTCCTCGAGGAGCCGGGACACCTCTTCAGCGTGCGCCGTCACACGTTCGCGACCCTTGTTGAGATCGGCAAAGTGAATGTTGTAACTCGCGACGCGACAGTCCGGAGTGTGTGGATACTCCTTCTCTTCGAGGGGCACGGAAATACAGCCCGTTGAGAGAAGTGAGTAGAAGCCAATGACGATGATCCCCAATTGTCGCATGACTGTAGCTACTGTAGCGCACCTGTCCGGGAAGAAACACATGCGGCTCGTCGGCCGTCAGGATGAGCTCATTGCGAGGCTTGCCGAGGCAAACCCGCGCACCGTCGTGGTGCTCAACACGGGATCGCCCATCGAGATGCCCTGGATCGATGCCGTGCCGGCAGTCCTGCAGAGCTGGTACGGGGGTCAAGATGCCGGAACGGCCCTTGCCGACGTGCTATTCGGAGACGTATCCCCCTCCGGGAGGCTCCCGACAAGCATTCCGCGACGACTGGAAGATACCCCATCCTATCTCACCTATCCCGGGGAGAACGGGAAGGTTCACTACGGTGAGCAACTCTTCGTCGGATATCGCTACTATGACAAGCGACGTATCGACCCGCTGTTTCCATTCGGGCACGGGCTGTCGTACACCACATTCGAGTACGCGAACCTGCGAATGAACGGTGACTCCTTCGCTCCGGGCGACCTGATGGAGGTCAAAGTAGATGTGACCAATGCCGGCGCCCGTTCCGGATGGGTGACCGAGCCCGGTGAGTTCGTGCTCGAGATCGGTCCTTCCTCGCGAGACCTGCGCGTAACCGGATCGTTCAATTGGATTGATCCGTACTACGAGCCGCCGATCGCGGGCGGTGACGGTCGCAGGATCTGGCCCGACTGAGGATCCTACATCCTACTAAGAGCCATATTCGCGCAGGGCCGTGCAGATCTCTTCGCTTCCATCCATGATGCGTCGAAGATGGCGCCGGCTGAAACTCATGTAGAACTTCGTCTGCTCGGTTCCTGTCGGGTAGCTTGCCGCGTGCTTTGCAACCGGTGCACGAGCTCCCGATAGAGAAATCGGTAGAAGCCTTTCTCTTTCGGAAGGGGCCGAAATCCGGGGACAATCTCCTCGACTTGGCTGATTGCGGCAAACTGTCTGTACTCCTCGTCGGGATTGTCGTAGCTGTTCCACAGGCGAATCATTTCCACAAAAATGTCGGTCTCTCGCTTTCCAGGGAAAAGATAGGTAAGCGAGTTGCGCCGTATGAAATCTATGGCGTTGTGATACAGGTTATCGTTCCAGGTGGTCACTTGCTCGGCCAGATTCTTCGGCCGGCGGGAGAAGCGCCGGACGAACCACGCTCGGTTGTACTCACAGATTTCCTTCTCGAGCCATTCCCAGGTCGTTGGACAGGCGACGAAGAACTCCTTCTCATCAAGGATCTCAAAGACGCCGGTGTTCCGGTGAAATTGGGCCTTTGCGCGAATGAGCGGGAGTTTGTTGCGATCAAGACTACGCGGGAGGCTGAACGGCAGGTTGTATCGTGTGACCGAAGCCGGTAGAAACTCCTTGTTCAGCGCTTTCGCAACCGACACCCTGTGGTGGCCATCCCGTACGAAGAAGGTGCCGCCGACCTCGATGACCGAGATCGGCTCGTGGAATTCCGAGCGTGTCATGAGACCGTGGATGGCGATCCATCGTGACGCAAGCCACCGTTTCCGAGGATGGAAGTCCCGGGAGAAGTCCTCTCCCCGGTTCTCCGTTCCCACAATTCGGTCAATTCCTACTTCTTGTACGCCGACGTCTGTTCCTCCGCCGACAGTGACGTTCTCCATAACTTGTGAGAGAAGAAGCGCTTGGTTGTCCCGGCCGAGCATTCGCCGTCACTGTAGCGCCGTTGGCCGCTTCGGGGCAATTACACGATCAGCTCTGCCGG
>CAYPTH010000034.1:0-21793 GCA_964413635.1 uncultured Spirochaetaceae bacterium | reverse complement strand
CGTCACTGTAGCGCCGTTGGCCGCTTCGGGGCAATTACACGATCAGCTCTGCCGGTAGGAGTTGATGAGGTAGGGAATGATGAACAGCGATGCAATGAGAAAGAGCACGATCGAGATGGCGGCTCCCAGCGCAAAGTCGTTTGCCCGGAATGTCGTCAGGTACATCAGCACTGCCGGATGCCCGGTAGCGGCATTGTCCGGTCCCGCCATGGAAGAGCGCCATGGTGTAGCCGGAGTACTGCCACACCGCCGCAATGATTACGCCGAAGGTTGCCAGATTGATGCCGTGCATCTCCTCGGAAGCCCTTCCTATTCCAGCCGCGAATTGCTCGGACCAGCAGAATGACTGCGACGATCACCGCGACAATGTAGAGTGCGTGTTGCCAGTTGAAGGTCAGGATGATGTTCACCCCGCCGCTCGGCGCAAGCATCCACCGCCAGATCGTACCCGTGACTACAAAGGAGAGCGCCATCGGTACCTGGTTCTGGACGTTCCGCATGTACCCCTCGGCCCAATCACCCATGACGTTGAAGGCTGCCTCACCGTCCAGTTCGTCGCAATCACCAATGGCGTTACGCCCCGTTCCTCGAACATGGGGGTTAGGTCCTGCATGCGTTCCGCAGTCACCCAGGTGCCGATCAGCTCACGTCCGGCGTGGACCTGAAAACTGTCTGGAGGGTTCCCGCCGAGCATCCGCGTCTTCAGCACCGCGCGTGCGTTTACGCCAGAGCCGGCCCTTCACTGCCTGCCCACCAGGAAAAATCTCGAGTTCTCCGGAGGGGGTCTGACCTGAAAGCTCCTCGGCGTTCACCGCCGGGGCTTCGTACTCCCGAGCGAGCTGTTCCCCTTCGCGAATGTCATTTCTGCAAAGATGAGAGTCATTGCCAGAGCGACTGCGAAGAGTCCGCACAATTTGTGCCGTAACATCGCTTCTTCTTTATCCATGTACGGATACAAAGAGCCTATTACGATACGGCTCTCGGACGAATGGGCCATACGGTCTATCGGTGGTCTATGGTATGGCCTATACCGCCACCTAACGTATGCCGGAGCTTGTTGAAGGGCGGGCGGCCAAGTCCCGACGATGACGTGACTTCGGTCGATCCCACACCTGTCTTGCCCGTCGTCGAGCTCGGGACACTGCAATTTACGGTCACGTCGTCGTTTACGGGAATTCCTTCAACAAGGTGCGTAATACGTTCTACTGCTCGCCGGCGGCGTAGCGGGAGGCATCGACCTTGAAGTGGGCTACTGTCTGTGACAGCTCATCGATCTGGCGACTGTTTTCTCTGCTGACCTCGTTCAGATGGGTCATGCCTTGGGAGATCTCGTCGGTACCGCGAGTGATTTCTTCCATGCCGTTGCGGACGTGCTCGGAGATGCCCTGGACGTCGTTCATGCGTTTGTCAATGTCCCGGGCTTGGGTCTCAATGTTTGAGGTCGCATCTCGAATGCGTTGGGTCGCGTCGGAGAGGGTCGATGTCGTGTTGAGCATCTGCTGTGTCCCGGCGGAAAGCTCGTCGGTGGTGGAAGAGATCTCTCTGAGGGACGCCGTGAAGGTGCCGACTTCCTCGGTGATGGCCTTGAATGCCTGGCTGCTCTCGCTGCTAAGCCCCTGCGCCTTCAGGGAGTTGTCGGTAATGTGCTTGAGGGACTCCTTGATACGCTTTGCATTCTCGTTGGTGGAGCTCGACAGGTTGCGGATCTCCTCGGCGACGACGGCGAAGCCGCGGCCGTAGTCGCCGGCGTGGGCGGCCTCAATGGCCGCGTTCATGGAGAGGATGTTGGTCTGGGACGCAATGTTGTTGATGATTTCAATAATCTCGACGACGTTCTGCACTGACTGCGCGATCTCCTGAATCACCTCGTTGGTTGCCTGTACCTTTTCGTTTCCGGTTCCGGTCACCTCCACCAACTTGTCGGATGCATTGGTTCGCTCGCTGGTAATGCGCGCAACGTTGTCGATCGAAGCGGCCATCTCCTCGACGGCGGCGGTGGATTGGCTGACCGCCGAGGACTGACTCTCCACCTCGGTGGAAAGATCCTGGAGACGGGTGAAAATGTCCGATACAGAGGATCCTGTGCTGTCTATGTTCGCCTTCAGGTCCGAAATCTGCTTCTCGATGGACCGGATGTTGGCGTTCATCTCCTCTACGGCCGCGGCGGACTCCTCGCCGGTGTTGGACAGCGTGTCCTTCAGCTCTATCGATCGACTGATGATGTCCTGGACCGAATAGATGATGTAGCCGAAATCGGTCATATAACGCTGTATCTCCCGGGAGAGTGCGGCGATCTCGTCGCGACCTCGCGGATTCAGGGTGACCGTGAAGTCTCCCTCGGAGAGGTACGAGAAGGCGGTCTGAAGGCGACTCAGGCGCCGGTAGAGGCCGCGCGCGAAGATGAGGACGTAGAGAATGACAATGACCAGGATGGCGCCGACGACGATCACAAAGATGAAAAGGCGCCGGTTCTGCATTTCATCAAGGGCTTGATCCTGGCTCTCCGCCAGATCGTTGATGATGCGGCTCTCCGTCTCGTCCAAGGTTACCGCGAGTTGTCGTAGCTCCTGCTGCAGTCCCTGGAGGTCGTACCGGGTGTCGTCATCACGGAGCTGCGCCGCAAGGCTTCGATCGAACACGTTCCCCTGCTCTACGGCAATGTCACTGATGGTCGTGCGGACGGCTTCTATCTGATCCCCGACGCTCTCGTAGAAGCGCAACAGGCTCTCTGCCTGCTCGCGCACTTTCGGTCCCAGCGCGGCAATCGATTCGCGAGCATTGAACAGCTCGTTGTGGGCTACGCGGTATTCCTCCACCGCGGCGGTCCAGGCGTCGTACGCACTCATGGGATCGTTCGCGTCAAAGAAGGAGGCGCTGCGGCTCTGGAGTCGCCACACCTGAACCTCGGCCTCCTTTGCCGCCAGGCGGTAACGCCATGCCTGGTTGAAGTCCTGGATGGTGAACAGCGCAAGAAGGGTTCCTGCGATCAGACTCACCACCGTTATCACTACAAGAACAATGAGGGCGGTACGAATACGCACTTCTCTCTCCTAAGGTGTCGGTTCTCTCACCGCCGTTGGGCCGGAGCGGTCGAGGAGCGCTCGCGAGACACTCCTATCCGAAGGACTTTACCCTGAGACACATGGTCTTCAAGGACAAGTCCGCACACAGGGTGGTAAGACGCGTTACCGGTCGCGGCGTGATTATCTCCTATGAGCTAGAAATCAATCCACTTGGCTCCGGCTTTGGAGCTCTCTACGCACTTCTCTATGAATCGAACGCCTTCGACGCCGTACGCGACGCCCGGGTAGTCGAAGTCCTCGTCCTTGACCTTCTTTCCGTTTTTGGCTTCATCGACTCCTTCCGCGAAGGTCTTGTAGATATTCGCGAATGCAACGAAGAGCCCTTCGGGGTGGCCGGCGGGGACGCGATTGTAGCGTTCGGCGCTGTCGGCGACGGCGTCGCGGCCGCGGGAGAGGATTGTCTCCGGACCGCCGAGATATCGTACGTACAGATGGTTCGGCTCTTCCTGAAGGAACTCCAGGGATGCCTTGGTGCCGTAGACGCGAACCCGCAGACCGTTGTCGTGGCCGATTGCGATCTGGCTCACCCAGTAGAGTCCCTTTGCGCCGGTATTGTACTCGACCATGATGCTGGCGTTGTCGTCCAGCTGTCGACCTTCGACGAAGGAGTCGAGCCGCGCCGACAGGCGGGTGATCTTCATGCCGGTCATGTAGGAAACCATGTTTTCCACATGCGTACCGATGTCGCCGACGGAGTTTGCAATTCCGGTCTTCTTTGGGTCGGTGCGCCACTCGGCTTGTTTGAGCCCCTCCTTCTCCATGGGCGTTGCGAGCCAGTCCTGAGCGTACTCCGCGCTCACGAAGCGAATCTCGCCGAGCTCACCGCTCTGAATGAGATGGCGCGCCTGCTTCGCGAGGACGTAGCCGGTGTAGGTGTAGGTGACGCCGAAGAGCAGCCCCTTATCCTTTGCGAGCTTCTCCAGCTCTTCCGCATGGGCAAGGCTCGTTGTCAGCGGCTTATCGCAGATGACGTGAATGCCCTGTTCGAGGAAAGCCTTGGCAACAGGGTAGTGAGCGTTATTCGGCGTCACGATCGAGACGAAATCGATGCCGTCCTTTCGCTGCGCCTCGGCCTTCGCCATTTCGCTGTAGTCTTTGTAGAGCCGGTCATCGTCGAGACCGAGCTCCTTGCCCGTCTCCTTGGTCTTGTCGAACGAGCTGGAGAATGAGCCGGCGACCAGGACGGCCTTGCCGTCGAAAGCTGCAGCTTTTCGGTGAACGTCGCCAATGAACGCTCCAGGCCCACCGCCTACCATACCGTAGCGTAGTGCGTTAGCCATAGTTGACCCCCTTCATGAAGTGTTGGTGTGTGAGACTTCTCGGAGCATGTCGATGCTGCCGGCCACCCTCTGCGACCGGTCGCGGGAAGTCCCCGCAACCGTGCACCCGTGTGCATTGAGTCCCGTATTGTAAAGCCGGGAATCGTGAACGCGCAAGCGGGGGACGAGCCCTATCGACATGAGGCTGTCCGGAGGCCCTCGATACGAGCCGGACATGAAGATGCATGAGCGCTACCGGGAGCGCGTCAGTTTCGTGGTGAATCGACGCCGCGGCTGATATTGTCGGGTCGCAGCTGCACCTCGAGGAGCGTGTCCAGGGGACAGTGGATGAGGCGCTCGCTTACCTCATTGCGTTCCTACGCTCCCCCAGTTCGCACGATCTTGATGAGGAGACCGAAGCCAACGACACCTGCTGCGAGAAAACCGACGATTCCAATGACCGGTATGTCGTGCCAGAGAGGAGGCACGCCGGAATGGACAATGAGCGCCGACCCGACAATGAGCGCCGCCAGTACGACGGCAAAGACTAAGGAAGAGACCGCCTGCAAGACGGTGCGACTCATTCTATTGAGGGTATCATCTTCCACCGCGACACGGACCTTGCCCTTGGCAACGGTGTCCACGAGGCGATAGTAGTCGCCGGGTATGCTCTGCAGGAGCTCCGCGTAATCTCCGGCGGCGTTGATTACACGGCTCTTCACCCGCTCCGGGCTGTAGCGGTCCCTGACCAACTGCTTTGCAAAGGGTTCTACGTGGCTCGCCAGGTCGAACTCCGGGTCCAATACGGTGGCTATTCCCTCAATCGTTATGAGCGACTTTATGAGGAGAAAGAGGTCCGCCGGAAGGGCGAGGCCTTCATCTACAAGCACCTCGATCAGTTCCGCTAAGAGCGTCGTGAACGAGAAATCCCCGGTCTCGGCGGACTGAAATCGGTCGATGAGCTCCGCAATGTCACGCTCTATCCGCTGAGCTCGCTCTACATCTCTGCTACCGGCGAGGCGGATCACAGCCCGGGCGGCCTTTTGCTCGTTTCGGGTGATAATATTAATGAGGATATCGCTGATTACCTCACGATCCCGCTGAATGAGGTTTCCAGTGAGCCCAAAGTCGAGATAGCAGAACCGTCCGTCATCGAGAATCACGACGTTCCCCGGGTGGGGATCGGCGTGAAAGAATCCGTGGACAAAGATCTGCTTGAGGGTAAGCTCCGCCCCGAGCTTGGCAATCCGGCTCTTGTTCTCCGTCGCTCCTTCCTCTCTCAACAGCTCTCCAAGGGGGGTGCCGGTGATCTGCTCCATGGTAAGCACCCGGTGGGTAGACTGATTACGGTACACCTGAGGTATTTTGATTCCCTTCTCACCTTCGAACTGTGAGCCGAATCGGTCCATCGCCGCCGCCTCCCTGCGAAAATCGAGCTCCTGCAACATCCCCGACTCGAACTCGTCCACCAAGTCCCTCGGAGAAAGGCGCTTACTCTCCGGAACGTAGCGCTCGAGCAGTGTCGCGAGCTCTCTGAGGATTTCCACGTCCACGGCGACGAGCTTTTCGAGCCCCGGACGCTGAACCTTTACGGCGACGGCCTCTCCGGTGTGGAGTCGGGCTGCGTGTATTTGGGCAATTGAAGCTGCGGCCAGCGGCTTCCGGTCGAAGGCTTGAAACAGCGTCTCTACAGATTCTCCGAGCTCTTGCTCGATGACGGAAACGATCTCCTCCGTTGGCACCGGAGCGACCCGTTCCTGCAGTTTCTCCAGCTCGTCCTGGAGCTCCTTTGGAATCAGATCAGGCCGGTTACTCAGGATCTGTCCGAGCTTGATAAAGGTCGGGCCGAGCTCCTCGAGGGTCAACCGAATGCGGACCCAGCTGCTTGACTCCGTCGCGCCCCGCTTGCGTCTTCGTTTTGCATTGCTGAAGGGGCGGCGAAGCAAGCGCAGAAGCTTGCCGGTGCCGGTCTGATAGATGATCTCTCCAAATCCGTGAGCTACGAGGGTAGAGGCTATCTGCCGGTAGCGGCGAAACCGCAACCGCCCCTTCCGGGTGAAGAGAGTCAACAACCACATTGTGCAATCCTCCGGTTTGCCGAGATGGGTCAGTTAAGGACGGGCGCTGAAAGTGTGTCAATCGACCCATCGTAGCTCTAGGAGCCGAACGACAGGGCGAGTTGCTCACCGTCTTCTTCCACCAAGCTCGGTCCGAGCTCAGTGTGCCGCGAAACCGCGTCCATGCCGGCCACTGAGTGCTCAGCGACGAAGCGTCCCGACCCTTCCTCCCAGAGCCTGTCCAGCTTGAGGAGACGCAGGTCCGTCTCTTGCTTCGTCATGACGCGAAATCCATACACGTCATTGCTGTGGCCGAGCGGCTTGTCCCGGTGTGATTCAGTGTCTTCCACGAAATCTACATGAGCTTTGAGACGATTGCGTACAAGCTGATTCGTGAGCCTTCCAGCCGTCGTAACGGTTTCGCGGATCAGGGGTTCAAACCCTCCTATCAGCTCGAAGCCAATACTATTTCGGCCGTTGATTATTGCCGCGGCGGTGGTGGTTCCCGTCCCGAGGAACGGATCCAAAACCGTGTCACCTTGGAGGCTGTACATATTGATAATCCGATTGACGAGCTCGAGAGGATACGCGGCGCTTCGTGCTCTTGCTTCATTCGCCGGTAAAAGCTGTCGAACGCCCTTTAGATCCCACAAGTCGGAGAACCATCGGTTTCGCTCCTCCCAGAAGAACGCGCTCATTCGTCGTCGTTCCGACTCGTCCTTGGTGAACACGCGTTTGCCATCCTTCCGAAGAACGAGAATATACTCGTGCTCCAGCGTTACGTACGCTCCCGACGGCAACATGCCGGAACCCATGAACTTGTTCGGTGCGTTGGTCTGCTTGCGCCATAGGATCACCGGCAAGGATTGAAACCCCTTGGAGACGCAGTATTCGATAATCCTGGAGTGGTTGCTATACAGGCGGAAATTGTCCTTCACCTTGCGGGTGGCGTCTCCAATGTTGACACAGAGGAATCCCCCCGATCTGAGCACTCGATGACATTCAGTCCAGACCCGGTCCAACTCCTGGTGCATGAGCTCAAACGCCGCTTGGCCCTGTCCTTTACCTAAGGCGTCTTCAATCCGGTCGTCCAATGCACAGAACGATTCATCCCACATCTCGATCATGGGGTAGGGAGGTGAAGTCACGACAAGGTCCACCGACTCTGCCGCGATACTTTCCATCTTCGTCGCAGATTGGAATTCGACGGAGTGCTCAGTCCGCATGCCGGCAGTCTACACGAAACGCTCGCCCGAGGTCACTTCGACCGAGTAATTGAGGTTCTCCCGCACCCGGTACATCCGTCTCGGTGGAGGCTGATGCCCGGACGGAGACGCTGCTTCTGCCTGGCCGTATGTTCAGTCATGGAAAGCGCAACACCGAGTTTCCCGGGGAGCTGGTCAACGTGACGGAGTTCGACACGGCGTCAACCGTGAATCGCCGGTGGCGTCAGCCTATGACAGCCGGATCCGCGGATTGAGCAGTGCAAACAGCAGGTCCGCTAAGAGATTCGCCGAGGCGTAGAAGAACACAATGAGCACGGAGATGGCCTGCAGGACCGGCAGGTTCTTCTGAGTCACCGCCGTCACGAGAAGCGACCCGATTCCCGGAAAGTTGAAGACGTTCTCGATCACCACCAGGCCTCCCATGAGCCAGCCGATGGAAAGTGCGATCACCGCAATCGTGGGCAAGAGCGCGTTCCGTAGGGCGTGCGTAAACACGACTCGTCGGTAGGGAATTCCCTTGAGCGTAGCGGTGCGCACGTAGGGCTTCCGCAGTTCCTCGAGCATGCCCGCCCGGGTCATACGGGTTATGTACCCGGTGAGAACGAGGCTTGCGGTGAGAGCGGGGAGAATCAGTACGCGTATCCACTCGAGGAAGGACATGGTCTGTCCAATGTAGGCAGTCGCCGGGAGCCAACCGAGGGCGAGGGCGAAGACATTGATAAGGATGATGCCGGTAACGAACTCCGGGAGTCCAACCACCGACAGGGAAGCAACGGAGATAAAACTGTCGGTCCAGCTCCCCTCTCGAAGGGCGGCCAGCACGCCGAGCAGCAGCGAAAGGGGAATCACGATGGCGAGAGTCATCCCCGCGAGGCGCAGCGAGTTCCCGAGCCGGCTCAAAACGAGGGCCCGAACGGGTGGATTACCGGCGGTGAAGGAACGGCCCCAGTCGGCGGTGATGAAGCCACCGAGCCAGTCCACGTACTGCGCAAGGGGGGGCCTATCGAGACCGAACTTCTCCTCGAAGTTTTCGATGGCCGTGGGCGAGGCGTCTCGTCCAAGGACGAGCTTGGCAATGTCCCCCGGCAGCAGGTTCGTCAGCGCGAAGATGAGGAACGAGGTTACCACGAGGGTGATCACGAGCAGGAACAGCCGTCTGACAAGGTAGCGCGTCATGATTCGGTCCTCTCCTTCTCATCCTGCACAGCCTCATCCCCCACCGCGGGCGGGGCTCCCGACTCCTGCATCTTCTTCAGCTCCGCCGGTGAGTAATGGCAGCGAATCTGGTGGCCGTTCTCACTGGTTCTGACCGGTGGGACATCCGTCTCGCAAATGGCGCCGATTTTTCGTGGGCAGCGCGTGTGGAAGGGACAGCCGGAGGGCCGCTGCCGCGGCGACGGCACCTCGCCGCGCAACGCAATGGGATGGTGGCGCACCGCGGGATCCGGCGTCGGGGCGGCGGAGAGCAGCGCCTCGGTGTAGGGGTGCGACGGGAAGTGAAGCACGTCGTCTCCCGTCCCCTGCTCTACGATCTCTCCGAGATACATGACCGCAATGTGGTCGGCGAGATAGCTCACTACTTCGAGGTCGTGAGAAATGACGATGTAAGAGGCGCCTTCCGCCGCACGCAGGTCTTTGAGAAGGTTCAGGATGACCGCTTGAACCGATACGTCGAGGGACGAGGTCGGCTCATCGGCAATCACGAGGGCGGGGTTCGGCGCAAAGGCGCGCGCAATCGCGACACGCTGTTTCTCCCCACCGCTGAGGAAGGCAGGCCTGCGATTGTAGTACTCCACGGTGAGTCCGACGGCTTCGAGTAACCCCTCGACCTTCCTCCGTATTGCGGCGTGACCGAGACGCTCGGAGGAGAGCTTGCGAATCGTGCGCCCAATGGTCTGGCCCACCGTTCGGTACGGGTTGAGGGAGTCGTCGGGGTTTTGGAACACGGTTCTGAGGTTCCGGAGCGTTTCGCGGTTACGTTTCTTGAGCCGCAGGCTTATTGGGTGATCCTGCAACTCCACTGCTCCATGGTCGGCCTCAATGAGGGCAAGGATCGAGCGCGCCAAAGTTGTCTTTCCGCTGCCGCTCTCTCCTACCAAGCCGAATGTGGAGCGCGTGTTGACCTCCACCGAGACCTGCCGGAGGGCCCGAACTCCCTCGGAGCGCCGTCCGGCCAGGCGATCGAGCATCCGCGTCTCGCCGAAACGCTTACTCATGTCGGTCGCGCTGAGGACGTAGGAGCCACTCGGCTCGGCAGCGGATTCGCTCTTCTGTGTGCCCTCGAACGGTGTGATTTCCCCGGCTGCTACCTCGCGCCATCGCCAGCAGCGCACCGTGCGGCCATCCCCCGTATGTTCGAGCGGCGGTTTGTCCTGCCGGCACGTGGCGGTTGCCAGGGGGCACCGGTCGGCGAATACGCATGCGGCGCTCCGGGCGCCGAGTCCCGGAGCAACACCTTGAATGTTGGTGAGGCGCGATTCGCTTCCACCGGCGGAGGAGGGAAGGCACGCAAGGAGGCCGGCGGTGTAGGGGTGTCTTGGTCGGGCAAAGAGCTCCTCCACCGGGGCGCTCTCCATAACCTCTCCCGCGTAGAGCACGGTGACGTAGTCGCAGAGTTGGGCAACCGTGCCGAGATCATGGGAGACGTAGAGAGCGGCGGCCTGCTCCTCTTTGATCAGATCCCGGAGAAGGTCCAGGATAACCGCCTGGGTCGTTACATCGAGGGCCGTGGTAGGCTCGTCGAGCACCACGAGTCGTGGGCGGGTGCTCAGGGCCATGGCGATCATGACCCGCTGCACCATGCCGCCGGAAAGCTGATGGGGGTAGCGCCCCAAAACCTGCTCCGGATCGGCTATCTGGACATGCCTGAGGGCCTCCGCTGCCTGTTGCCACGCTTCCGCTGCGCTCACGCCGAGATGGCGCGTAGTGATTTCGGTCATCTGCCGGGAAATCCGAAGCGAGGGATTCAGGGAGTCCATGGTATTCTGCGGCACGAGGGAGATCTGATTTCCCCATATCGACTCGATCTCCTCGTCGCTAATGCTTCGCAGATCCTGATCCCCGAAGAGGATTCGCCCCTGGGAAATCCGAGCGTTTCGGGTGAGATAGTGAAGCATGGCCATGGCGATGGTGGACTTTCCACTGCCGCTCTCTCCCACGAGACCGTGAATCTGGAAGGGGTCAATGCGCAGGTCCACGTCCTTCACCGCCTCGAGCCACTCCCGCCCAATACGGTACTCAATGCTGAGCTCTTCCGCGCTGATGACCGGTTCCGCCATGGCTGCTACTCCTCGTTTCGCAGGAGCCGACGGACGCCGTCGGACATGAGATTGAAGCTGATAATGAGGACCGCAATGCCGACCACCGGGTACCACAGCTCCCAGGGTGCCTCGGTGATCTGTGTTCGGGCATCCAGCACCATTCGGCCCCACTCGGGGGAGGGCGGTTGCACCCCCAGCCCCAGAAAACCGAGAGAGGTAACGAGAATAATGGCGTAGGAGAGGCGCAGGGACGCCTCCACAACGAGGGCGGGCAGCACGCTCGGCATGATTTGTCGGAACAGAATGTGCAGGGTGCCTTCTCCTCGCAGCCTGGCCTCCTCAATGTAGCCCCGGTCACGCACGGAGAGGGTTGCGCTCCGGGCAATCCGGGAGATGATCGGTACGTAGATCAGGACAATGACGGTCGTAAGACTGATGTTGCTCGGGCCGAGAAAGCCGATCAGTCCGCCCTCCGAGGCGGACAGAAGCGGGACAATGGTGGAAATCATCACCAGGGCAAGGACCATTGCCGGTATGGAGATCAGGCTGTCGAGAATGCGGGAGAGTACATCGTCTATCATGCCGCCCACGTAGCCGATGAAGAGCCCCAGAGATGAGCCGATGATGACGGAGATAGTCGTGGCGACGAGGGGGAGACCAATGGTCTCCCGGGCCCCCCACAACATCCGGCTGAGGACGTCCCGACCGCGCTGATCGGTGCCGAAGGGAAAGTCCGGTGAGGGGGGGCGGCTTGTCAGGGCGCGACGATTCTCCTCCCCCAGATCGGTCCCGCGAATGATCTGGTCGTAGGGATACGGGGCGATCAGCGGGCCGAAGAGCGTCAAAAAAACGAAGACAAGCACGCCGACCGTTCCGACGAAAGCCAGCGGACTGCCGGTGATCGCGGCCCGCAGACGGGACCGCCTCCGAGGCGGAGAATGTGGAGCCGGGGACGCTGAGGCCTCCGGCTCCGTGTAGTCTTGTTCGGCCATCTCGTTTCTTACCTACAAATCTTACCTGAGATCTACCCTGCTGAAGTCCGTTCGTCCTGGAAACGAATGAAGCTCGATCCCATCCACCCTGTCCGAGTGGGCGGCAACTACCGGTCGGAAATAGGGAATGATGATCGGCCCGGATTCGAGAAAGATCTTGCTGATTTGGTCGTAGAGATCCGCGCGGGCATCGATATCCGCGGTCCTCGACGCCTCTTCGGCAAGGCGTGCAAGGTCCTCGTTTGCCCACCGCGCTTCGTTGAAGGCGGCGCCTTCCGTATAGGCCACGCTCAGGTACTCCTGCGGAGTGGGACGAGCGCCCCAGGCGGTCATGCCGAGCTGGGTGTTGAGCCAATTGTTGTCGCCTTCGGCGTAGTACACGTTTTCAGGAACGACGTTGAGCTCGACGAAGATGTTGGATTCCCGCCACTGCTGCTGGAGGAACTCCGCAACCAAACCGTACTCGAAAGTGTCTCCCACGTAGAAGGGAATCTCGATCCGCGCCTCTCCGTCGACCTCGACAACGTAGCCGTTGCCCGTCCCGTCGGCGAGGACTTCCTCAATGAGCTCACGCGCCCGCTCGGGGTCGTGCTCACGGTTATCCTGGGGATTGTAGAGCTCGCCGTAGGTCGGGCCGATTGGGTCGTTGTTGGCCACCGTTCCCGCTCCGTCGAGAGCGTCCAGGTTGAGGAGCTCCCGGTCCGTGGCGAACTTGAAAGCCTGACGGATGCGCACATCTTCTCCAATGGAGCCTTCGTCGGTTCGTACGCGGACAACCGGGTGCGTGTTCGTCGGGCGGCTCAGGACCGTTGCGCTCGGCACCTGCTCGAGAGCCGGGACGAGGTCGTCGGGCACCTTAATGATGAAGTCCAGGGCTCCTCCCCGAAAGGCATCCAGCTGGGACTGATCATCGTCGAAGAACACCAGCTCGATTCCGTCGAGGGCCGGGGCGCCTCCCCAGTAGTCCTCATTGGCCACGAAGCGGGCGCTCTGGTCGACGGCGTATTCCTCGAGGATGAAGGGGCCCGTGCCGTTGAAGCTGGCGTAGGTGTCCTCACCGTCGCCGAACTCGTTCACCGCCTCGCCGTCGCTCGAAAGAATCATGGCAAAGCGCGATGCGACGCCGTACAGAAAGTCCGCGTTTGGTTCCGCGAGACGGAATACCGCGGTGAGATCATCCGCGGCCTCCACGCTCCAGGTCGCGCTGCCGTCCTCGTTCTGCCCCATGAGGCCCACGATCGAGGAACCCTCGGAGACGAGGCGCTCGAAGGTGAAGACCACGTCCTCCGCCCCGAAGGAGCTTCCGTCCTCGAAGGTGACTCCGGAGCGCAGGTCGAAGGTGTAGGTCCGACCGTCGTTGCTCACTTCCCAGCCCGTTGCGAGGCTCGGCTCCAGTGTTCCGTCCGGCAGTATCTCAATGAGGTAGTCGTACTGCAGGCGATTGAACATGACCTCGGGATCATTTGCACCGAGGGCTGGATCAATAGTTGTGAGCTTTCGCAATCCGATGCGGAGCACCTTCTCTTCTGTCGCGCTCCGCTCGGCCTCTGCGTCGCCGGCTGCAAAAAGGCCAACCGGCAGTATCACAAGTGCGCCGACGAGAAGGCTGCGAAAAAGAAACCGTAACATCATTACATTCCTCCAAACGATTGCGAGCGCGCGTTGGCGAGCATGCGGCTCGCCGGACGATGGCACTCAAGGTCGTATGAAGATAATCACAGGTATACGCGACGGCTACAAGTCCTTATGTGGTATCAGGCTCCTTTGCGTCTCAGGTCGTCCTCAACCTCGTGGAGAAGCTCGACGATTCGATCCGACAGGCCGGAGAGCTCGTCCAGGCGGTGCTCCGCCTCCTCGCGCCTTCCGGCGTTGGCAAGCGACATGATTTCCCCGACGAGCTCGTGGAGGCGATGATGGGGTTCGCTTAGGTTCTGCATTGCTTCGAGGTCGCCAAAGCGGTCCGTGCCCTCGCCGAAGTACCATTGACCGAGCTCACAGTCGTGGTCGGATACCGCCTCGGACTCGTCGATGTGCGCCGTTCCGTTGATGAAACCGCGCAGGCGCGATTTCCACATCAGGTGCTTGAAGCGAATCGTCGCGAAGTTCACACCGGCGACCTCGCTGCTCGCGTCCGCCGCGGTGTGGAAGTAGCTAATGGTGGCGTCCAAGGTCTGAGCCTGTGACTCGAGCTCCTGGGCGGTAGAGGCGAGCTCCTCCGCGGCGGAAGCGTTGCTCTGAACTACCTGATCGAGCTGTTGTACCGCGTCGTTGATTTGCTGGGAGCCCTTGGTCTGTTCCTGAGTGGTCGCGCTGATCTCCTGCACCAGATCGGTAGAACGCTGGATGTCGGGCAAGAGCGCCTCGAGACTGTCGTTGGCGCGCTCGACGGTCTGGGTAGTGGACTTGGCGAGGTTGGTGATCTCGGCGGCGGCGGTGCGACTGCTTTCGGCAAGCTTGCGCACTTCCCCGGCTACCACGGCAAAGCCCTTGCCCGCCTCGCCCGCGCTTGCGGCTTCGATCGCAGCGTTGAGGGCGAGAAGGTTGGTTTGGCGTGCAATTTCATCGATCACGCCGACGCGCTCCGAGATCTGCTGCATGGATGTGACGGCTTCACCCACGGCGCCGCGGGTCTCGTCGGCCTGCTGAGAGACCCTCCGGCTGATCTTCTCGGTCTCGGTTGCATTCTCCGCGGTGTGGCTGATCTGCGAGACCATCTCCTCGATCGAGGACGATGTCTCCTCGACGGATGCCGCCTGCTCGCTCGAACCCTCGGACAGCGTCTGGGAGCTCGCGGCGATGTTCCGATTGCCGTCGGTCACGGCGTCGGAGACCAGGCGAATGTTTGCTACGACATCGCGGAGTCGTTCCATTGTGCGGCTCACCGCGGTGATTGCCCGGCCGATCTCGTCCTGACGCGCGGTGGAAATCCCGCCGGTGAGGTCGCCGTCGGCGAGTTGCTGCGCCGTGTCAACGACCTCTATCAGAGGGCGTGCGATGGAGCGGCCGATGAGGAAGTATGCAACCACGGCGAAGATCAGGAGCACGCCGGCAACCACGCTGAACAGGGATATCAGCAAGGCCTGATTGTCTCGGACAAGGCTCAAGGCGACCTCCCGTGTCTGACCGAGCACGAAAAGGCCCACCTCGGAGCCGTCGAAGCTCTTTGCCGGAAGCGTGTGGATCAGGTACTCGTCGGTGAGGAGGTAGCCGTCCCGCGCGGCGGCAGGGTCGACTGAATCCACCACGTGCTCGAGGAATTGCGCATCGGTGTCGCTCTGGCTGAGGGTGTATCCGTCGACCGCCGGTTTTCCACGTAGGCCCGTGGCGAGATCCAGGTACTGCCCGTCCAGGAAGTAGAGGAAATCGATGTTGCTCGGCTTCAGTGTACGCTTGATGGAGTTGAGACCGCCCTCGAAATTCGCGATTCCGAGCAAACGCCCATCGACCCGGATGGGAAAGAGTCCCTTCAGACGCAGGCCCTTGGGCGACTGCTCCAAGGTGACGAGGGCGTCCCTGCTCGAAGCGACGTGATTGTACGCCGGCGAGTATGAGAGGCTTTCGCCGAAGTCGTCCGGGGACCAGGACTTGACGAACGAGCGTAGCTCGGCGTCGATGAGGTGGACCTGGACGTTATTGAAGCTGGTATTCTCCTGGAAGAGCTCGCTGTAGTGATCGAGCATTGTGATGGCCGCTTCCCGATCGCCGTCGCGCAAAGAACGCTCAATGACGGGGTTCTCGGCGACCTGAAGGGCGTTCGTCAGCCACACGTCTTCCTTGGCGCTCAGCACGTCGGTAAAGCGGCCGGTCATGTCTCCGACGGTGCGCTCCAAGGTGGCTTCCCGGATCTGCCGATACTGCAGGATGCCGTAGGGCACGAGGCCCGCGAACATGATACCTATCACAATGACGATAGTTACCAGAGCCTTTGCGCGAATACTCATAGATAAACCTCTCGTAACGTGAGTATTGCAGAGATAATAAGGAAAATCAAGTATTATATGTTTTTAATATTATTGGGCCTGGTCTTCTGATGATGACTGGTGTCGAAATTGTTGATGCGGTGCCGCGGACCTCAGTTGTCGTGGCCTTTTCGTGCAGTATCGGCCTGGATTGCCGTTTCACGCTTGCGCTCAGAGATATCCCTTCCACGTTGACCGAGCACCGTGTGCTGTGCACGGACGGCAGCTACAAATGGATTCTGGACTGGGGCCGGGTAATCAAATGCGACAGTGAAGGTCATCCGCTTCGCGTCACCGGCACGCACACCGACATGACCCAGCAGCACCGCCTTTTCGCGAACCTCCAGGAGCAGGAATCGCGCTTCCGGACCCTGTTCGAGCTCTACCCGGATGCAACCGTACTCATCGATACTGAAACCGGACTGCCGGTGCAGTTCAACTGGGTGGCCCACGAGCAGCTGGGATACACCGCCGCAAGGACGGCTCGACTCTGGATGTGCGGGTGACGGTGGTGCTTCTTACCCTCGAAGAGCGAACTCATTTCTTGGACGTGGCCACGGCGGCCGGCGAATACATCTGGGAAATCGATGCCGAGGGGCGCTACCGCTTTGTCACAGCCCCGGCGGGTCGAGGGATTGCTCGCACAATGGGCTGCCAAAAAGACCTCATGGCGGGGCCTCGAGCATCTGTCGGGGCGTTCCGACGGCAGTCTCGTCCAGCAACCTGTAAGCGGCCTGCCCATCCTCAGCGAAACCGGTGGGCCAGTAGCGATTGCCCGGCGCCACCACCGCCCCACGTCGGCAGCGGTTAGAAGCTTCCCTCCTCGGCCCGGTCGATGCCCTGCAGCAACATCAGGTCCTCGTGCAGCTCCATCCAGATATCGTGAAATGAGCCGCACATTACGCCGGTGAACATCTTGATTTCACCGGCGGCAACGCGCCGCGCGGCGTTCTGCAGGCGGTGATCGTAGCGGGCCAGGCGGGGGAGGGCATCGGATAACTCACCGATAACGGCTTGGACCCGTTCCGCGATCGACTGGAGCGCGTCGATCTGGCGTTGATCGTAGGCGGCGTCGCTGTGGTCGTTGGGAGCACCGTCTTTGAGCTGCCAGGCGTTGCACAGCTCCTTGAACTCGTTGTTGAGCTCCAGAAACTTCTGGTAGGCAGGCGCCAGTGCCTTCGCCAGAGCCGGATCGGCCGACGCCTCGAGACGACGTTCCTGCTCCTCGGTCCCTTCGGGCGTCAGCATGTACATGTTGCGCTCTTCCATGAGCTCCAGCCAGCGCTTGTTCACGAAGTCGTCCATGATCTCCGTGGGAACCGTACCCAGACTCTCCTGGAGGCCGTCGGAGGAGATGTAACCGCGTACCCGCAGCACGTACAGCACGAGATCTTCGTCGACCTCCAGAGCGGCTGGGGCGGCTGATGCTTCTCCGTCGGGCTCACCCGCAGACGAGGCGCTTCCAGCGGCGGCGTCGAACGTAAACTGCACGTCGTCGGCCGACACCCGCCCCGAGTCCAGCAGAGCCTGAGCCACAGCCAGACGACTGAGGGGCACGCGGAAGGGCGAGCAGCTCACCGCATCCACGCCGGCGCGGATAAAGAAGTCCACCGAGTCAGGGTGCCCAGCGTGTTCACCGCATACGCTCAGCTTGATCGACGGCTTGGCTCCGCGGGCGTTTGCGCAGCCCATCTCGACCAGGGCGCCAACCCCGTCAATGTCCAGTGCCGCAAAGGGATTCTCGGTGAGGATTCCCCGCTCCTGATAGGCGGGTATCATGCGAGCCTCGACGTCGTCGCGACTGAACGCAAAGGTCATCTGGGTCAGGTCATTGGTGCCGAAGGAGAAGAAGTCGGCGTGCTCCGACAGCGCTCCGGCCACTACGACTGCGCGGGGTGTTTCGATCATCGCCCCGATCGAGATCGCTTTGGCCGCCAACTGCGCATGACCGGACTGGTCCAAGGCCTCGCTAACCCACTGCCTTGCCACCGCCAGTTCACGGTCGCTCACCACCAGCGGAATCATGATCTCCACCCGCGGCTGTTTGCCGCGCTCGAGGAGGTTGGCGGCCGCCGCCGCCAACGCGCGAACCTGCATTTCGTACAAACCGCCGCGCACCATTCCCAGCCGTACTCCTCGCGTGCCGATCATGGGGTTGGTTTCGTGGAGCCGCCGCGCCGCCGTGAGCTCCTTCTTTTCAGCGCTGGTCAACTCGCCCCGCGCCTCTTTGGCGGTGAGCTTCAGTATGTCCGGCAGGAACTCGTGCAACGGTGGGTCCAGCAGGCGGACCGTTACCGGCAGTCCGTCCATTGCCTCGAGTACCGACTCGAAATCGGCGACCTGTGCCTGTTCGAGCTGCTGCAGAGCCTCCCTTTCCTCCTCGGCCGTATCACTCAAAATGAAACTGCGCATCAGCGGGAGGCGGTCGGGCGCCAGGAACATGTGCTCGGTTCGGCACAGTCCAATGCCCTTTGCCCCCAGGGTGCGGCCCATGGTCGCATCCTCCTCGGTATCCGCGTTGGCCCGCACCTCCACCTTGCCGGTCTCCGCTACCTCGTCGGCCCACCGAAGCAGCTGTTTCAGCTCGTGGGGAGGCTCGTGGGACGACACTTCGAGCTCGCCAATGTAGACAGCGCCGGTGCTGCCGTCGATGGTCAGGAACTCGCCTTCGCGAACCCGGGTGCCGGCTATCTCGATCCCGCCGTCAACGATCTGCACGTCAGCGGCCCCAACCACCGCAGGCTTGCCCCAGCCGCGGGCAACAATGGCGGCGTGCGAGCCCAGCCCGCCTCGCGCCGTCAGAATCCCGCCGGCAGCTTGCATGCCCAAGACGTCGTCGTTGGATGTTTCCGACTTGACGAGAATCACAGCCCGCCCGGCGTCAGCCATTTTCACGGCTCGGGCTGCGTCCACCACCACTTCACCCGCAGCAGCGCCGGGTGAAGCCGGTAGCCCGGTCGTGGCCGGTTCCGCTGTTGTAGTGGCGGTGTTCAACCCGGCGTGGAAGAACACGCCCAGCTCGCCGGCGTGAATCGATTTCAGTGCCTTGAGCACCGATTCCGGTTGCTTGTCATGTTGGGCTGCACCAACGGCGTCACGGATTGTCTGTTCAATAGATGCAGTAGATGTGCTTGCCATTGTGACCTCTGTTCAGTGTTCTCGTTATTCTGGTAGCGCTCCGCATGATTTTAACCCCGGTATATGCTCAGGGCAAGCAATAATCGATAATCGATAAGAATGCGGTTCGTGGGGGCAGACCGACGAACACTGCGGAGCCCGAGCGTGGCCGGCCGGTCCGTCCAAGCCATGAGTCCCAACTTCTCGAGGAAGGAGGTGTCACCTCCTTCCTCTGTCGACAGTGAGCTTATCTCTTGTGGACCAGCCAGCCTTTCCCCATGGGCAGCTTCCAGCCGAAATCGGCCAGTACGATTGCGGCCATAATGTAGAGCGCAGTCACGGCACAGAGTATGAGGTCGAACGTAGCAATGAGATTCCAGATCCAGGCCGATGAAGCCGATGAGCAGAGTGACGAACAGCAGCGAGTGCGCGCCGCTCACCCTGCAGGCTGCGAGTGTGTAGACGATGGTCGGCGCCGTAAATGCAACGAGAAACCAGCCGATATCCGTCGTCGATGGTGTCAGAATACCGAAGTGCATCCCTGCGTAGATTCCAGCCAATGCCATCCACAATGCGCCATAGGTTGAGAATGCAGCGAAAACTCGCTGTTGCACCGCCTCGGCCGCCCGCGTCTTCCGTGC
This sequence comes from uncultured Spirochaetaceae bacterium, assembly GCA_964413635.1. Taxonomy (GTDB): domain Bacteria; phylum Spirochaetota; class Spirochaetia; order DSM-27196; family PWMO01; genus CAYFQV01. The sequence goes on along the minus strand of CAYPTH010000034.1, from coordinate 2,199 downwards.
GCGGGTAAGAATACGTTCTACGCGCTCACGCGTCTCGGCGTTCTCATGGTGAAACTGGTATCGAAGCTGGAAACCGCGCGCCGCATGTTCCCTACGCTCGTCCACGGTATAATCCTTCTCGGCGAAGTATTCTATTGCTCGTTCAGGGAGACGATGCATGCGGCTAAGTCCTACATCCGCGTATTGCCGTTCTTGAGCCAAGGTGAACCGCCGCCCCAACAGCTTCAACGATTACTGTCTTAAACGGCCGGCCGGTCGGTCGGCCTCCAGGGCTAACTGCGTTTGCCCTGGCCCCTCGGTGGCAAGACGCCCGCGTACAGATATGGTACAAGGGGGCCATGATTCGAGAGAAAGGGAATCAGCGACAGTGCTGTACCGATGACCCGAGAATGGCGGACCGACAATGAGAGACGTACTAACCGAACCGATTACGCTACTCTCGCTGACCATAACGCTTGGACTGCTTCTCGGACGCCTGAGGATCCGCCGCTTTTCCCTCGGCTCATCGGGCACCCTATTCGTTGGCCTGCTTGTCGGCTGGCTCGTCATTCACACGGCGGATGAGGAAACCGCGAGAAGCATGCTCTCTCAGGGTGTGATTGAAGCCAATCTGTTCCGTCTGGCCCTGGCGCTCTTCATTGCATCGGTGGGGCTCTCGGCGGCGCGGTATCTGGACAAAGTACTCAAGGTCTATGGCGTCAAGCTTCTGTTGCTTGGTGTGCTTGTGCCGGCCGTTGGCGCGGCGGCGGCCTGGGGATTCGGACGGCTCATCCCGGGCATGATACCGACGGCAATACCGGGCGCATTCACCGGGTCCCTGACGAGCTCCCCGGGTCTTGCGGCGGCGCTGGAGCAGGTTGCCGGACAAGGCGCCGAGATCGAAGGCATTGTCGGTTTTGGGTACGCGGTGGCCTACATACCGGGGGTGCTGATCGTGGTGCTTGCAATGCAACTGATACCGGTCATCTTTCGTATGAACCACGACGACGAGAATCTAGCCTTCTGCGTCGATCTGGACGTCGATCCCAATGCCCCGACCGAAGACTCGGGCCACTTCCGTCCCCTCGAGTTCTTCCTGGTGATCGCGCTGGGGACCTTGGTAGGGGCTGTTGAAATACCGCTCTCCTCGGTGGGCCGGATTGGGCTGGGCACGACTGGCGGGGTCTTGGCCATTGGCCTGCTCGTGGCCTTCAAGGGCGCCATCGGCCCCCTCGAGTTTCGCATGCCCGCCGCCGCCCTATCGGCGGTGCGGGAGCTCGGAATTGCGTTGTTTCTCTCCGTGGTAGGTCTGCGCTACGGCTACACGGCAATCGACTCAATGGCGCAGGGCGGCTTGTCGCTACTGGCGCTGTCGGTGGGGGTGGCAATGCCGGCGATCGCAGTGGGCTTTGTGGTGGGGCGCTACGTGCTGAAGATGAACTGGATCCTCCTCGCCGGCGCGCTCTGCGGCGCCATGACGAGCACTCCCGGGCTCGGCGCCGCCATGGAGGCTACGGGCTGCGACGACGTGGCCACCGGATATGGAGCGGTCTACCCGATTGCACTGCTGACCATGGTGATTCTTACCATTTTCCTGTCGGCAGTCTAGGTCGAACCCGTGCTTCATTTTCCCCGGGGAGCGCTCCGTACCCTCCCGGCAACCCTCTAAGAGTTCCGTCGCCTTGTCCCGTACCTGGCCTCGGGAATCGGACAGATCCGCCTCAGCGCCAAGGGATTGCTTGTTCAAGCTGATGAGGGGGAGACCATATTGAGATTGTTGTCTCCGCGGTGGTTGAGCTCTCGCATGACTTGCTGGTTGGCCTGGAGCGCTGCCGCTCGAGTCACAAGCGAGGCTTTTGCGGCCGTGTTCGTGTGCGTCAACCGAAAGACGGGGGCTCGGGCGCTGCGCCCTTCGCGCCCGGTTGCGGAGCCGTCGAAGCAGCTCTGACCCAGAGCCACCCCGGCGCCGAAGTTGAAGCCAAGAGCTCCAATGAGGCCGATGCCAACGGCCGCAGCCACGGTGCCACCCATACGCGTCGGTCGGCGGCTGGACGGTTGGACAACTTCTCACTCAACGGTATCCGGCACGGATGACACCGGCTACGAACCGCCGTCAGAAAGCGAGGTAGAGGTCGGCATCGACGTCCGTAAACGCGCCTGGGTCTAGCGATTCGCGAAGCGATATCGCAAACCCGAAGGGCCCGACTTCTGGCGAAGGTG
>CAYPTH010000033.1:0-26222 GCA_964413635.1 uncultured Spirochaetaceae bacterium | reverse complement strand
GAGCGAACGTATCTCATCCTGGCGTGCTGAGCTCTCCGTTTGCAGCCGACATCCTTGTTGACCCCCGGCCTTCGCCACCCCGTGGGTCGCGCCGCGCGGCTGTTTGACACCCCGCACCGGGCTTGATACATTCGCCACGGCGCACCAGGAGCTTGACAAAGTCTCGAAACTTTATCATTGTTCTCTTCCGCAGCAACTCATGGTGGATGTAGTTCAATGGTAGAGCACCAGATTGTGGTTCTGGTTGTTGCGGGTTCAAATCCCGTCATCCACCCGAACACCCGGTAGCGAATTGGCACACCGGGGATGCGCCTCTTACGGGCGCGTCACACGATTCGCGCCCGTAGCTCAGCTGGATAGAGCGTCGGACTTCGAATCCGCAGGTCGCAGGTTCGAATCCTGCCGGGCGTAAGACATCATGGGCCGTTAGCTCAGCTGGTAGAGCAGCAGACTCTTAATCTGCGGGTCACAGGTTCGATCCCTGTACGGCTCAGTTCAGCCCCTATTGGGGCTTTGCAAAGCATTGACGCCCGGTTTGCTCTCGGGTAGTATGCGTTGCGAGAGTGGTGAAATTGGTAGACACGCCAGATTTAGGATCTGGTACCTTCGGGTGTAAGGGTTCGAGTCCCTTCTCTCGCACCTTACACGTGGCAATTCACCCGCTCAACACTCGCGCGGGAGTAGCTCAGGGGTAGAGCGCCACCTTGCCAAGGTGGATGTCGCGGGTTCAATTCCCGTCTCCCGCTGTTCCATAAGGCGATCCGGCCCTTCCGGATCGCCTTTTCATTTTACGGTACAGAGGAATCCAAACATGGTCCGGGATAAAAACGTAGAACGGGAGGACAACTCCTCCGTCAAAGTCACGCTCACCGTCGATAAGGACACCGTCAAGAACGAGTATGACAAGGTCGTAAAAGACTACGCCAAGAACGTTCACATCAAGGGCTTCCGCAAGGGCAAGGTGCCCCCGGAGGTGCTCGAGCGCAAGTTCGGTGACAGCCTCAAGGCCGAGGCGAGCCAGAAGATCGTCGAAGAGAGCTTCAAGGAGATCCTCGACAACCTGGAGGAGAAGCCCCTCCCCTATGCGCAGCCCGAATTGATCGATGAGCTCGACTTCAACGTCGACAAGGACTTCACCTTTGCGGTCCGCTACGACACCTTTCCCGAGATCGAGCTCGGGGAGTACAAGGGACTGACCATCAAAGCGCCCACCATCAAGGTCTCCGACGAAGACCTCGAGCGTGAGCTCACGGCAATCCAGGAGCAGAACGCCCTCGTCACGGACAAAGACGAGGGCGCCGTCGAAGACCAGGACGTGGTCACCCTCGACTACTGGGAGGTCGATGAAAACGACGAGCCCATAGAGGGCACCTCCCGGGAGGACTTCGTCTTCACCGTCGGCACCGGCTACAACTACTACAAGATCGATGACGATGTAAAAGGCATGGCCAACGGCGAGGAGAAGATCGTCGAGAAAGCCTATGACGACGACATCGATATCGAGGAGTTGAAGAACACGAAGAAGCGCATTGCCATGCGCGTCAAGGCGATCAAGCAGCGCAAGATGCCGGACCTCGACGATGAGCTCGCCCAGGACGTGAGCGACAAGTACGAGACCCTCGACGACCTCAAGAAGGACATCAAAGAGCGTCTCGACGAGACGGCAAAGAACCGCGAGCGGCAGATGAAGATCGACGCCCTCATGGATCAGATTGCAGAGAACTCAACGGTTCCTCTGCCGGAGTCCATGGTTCAGGCGGAGCTCGACAACCAGTGGCGCAACTTCGCGCAGCGCTACGGCATGAATCCGGATGACATCGACAAAATCTTGTCCAGCCAGGGACAGGGCCGCGAGTCCCTCTACCAGGAGTGGCGCCCGGACGTTGAGAAGAACCTGAAGAAGCGACTCCTCATTGGCAAGATCATTGAGGAAGAGGGCGTTGAGGCGACCGACGAAGAGATCGAAGAAAAAATCGCCGAGCAGGCCGAGCGCAGTAACATGAGCACGGAAGAAGCGCGCGACTACTTCGAGAAGAACAATCTCATGGATTATCTCAAGCAGGACATCCAGGAACAGAAGGTCTTCGACTCACTCCTCGGTGAAGCAACCGTGAAGAAGGGCGATACACTCAATTTCCTGGACGCAGTGGGGGGCAATCGTTAAATTCAGGCGCAGCATTTCTCAAGAGGACATTCCAGAATGAATGAACAGATGAATACGCTCGTGCCGATCGTGGTCGAGCAGACCGGCGTCGGCGAGCGATCCTACGACATCTACTCTCGGCTCCTGAAAGACCGAATTGTCTTCCTTGACGGACCCATCAACGACGTGACGGCGGACCTCGTCGTCGCACAGATGCTCTTCTTGGAGAGCCAGGACCCCGAAAAGGATATCAACCTCTACGTGAACTCCCCCGGTGGAGGCGTTACCGCGGGATTGGCAATCTACGACACCATGCGGTACATCCGTCCGGACGTGCAGACCATCTGCATGGGCCAGGCGGCCTCAATGGGTGCCCTGCTTCTCACCGCCGGCTCGGCCGGAAAGCGCTTTGTCCTCCCATCCTCCCGGGTGCTCGTTCACCAGCCCTGGGGCGGCGTGCAGGGCCAGGCAACCGACATCGGCATACAAGCGCGGGAAATCGTCAGGATGAAACGCATGATTATCGACTACTTCGCAGAGCACACCGGAAAGAGCAAAGAGGTAATCGAAAAGGACCTGGAACGCGATTATTTTATGTCTGCCCAAGAAAGTGTAGAATACGGAATAGTGGACCAGGTCCTGAAGAGGGAGCCGAATGAGCAAACAGCGTAACGACAGCTCCAAAGTATGCTCTTTCTGCGGCAAGAGCGCAGATTTCGCCCGGCGTCTTATTGCCGGGCCCGGAGTGTACATCTGCGACGAGTGCGTTAACGTCTGCAAACGCATCCTCGACGAAGAGGATGACATTGTAACGACGGAGTTTATCGAGGACGTTCCGAATCCTCATGAGATAAAGGAATACCTCGACGACTACGTAGTGGGTCAGGAGCACGCCAAGAAGGTCCTCTCCGTCGCCGTCTACAATCACTACAAGCGCATTACGCAGAAGGGTAGAATACAGGACGGCGTTGAGATCGAGAAGTCCAACGTGCTTCTGATCGGCCCGACCGGCACGGGAAAGACGCTCCTCGCTCGCACATTGGCGCACAAGCTCCGCGTTCCCTTTGCCATTGCCGACGCTACAACCCTCACCGAGGCCGGCTATGTCGGCGAGGATGTGGAAAACATCCTCTTGAAGCTCTACCAGGCTTCCGGAAACAACGTGGCCGCAACCGAGCGCGGAATCATCTATATCGATGAGATCGATAAGATCGCCCGGAAGAGTGAGAATGTCTCCATTACCCGGGACGTCTCCGGCGAAGGAGTCCAGCAGGCACTCCTAAAGATCATTGAGGGCACCGTCGCCTCCGTCCCGCCTCAGGGCGGTCGGAAACATCCGAGCCAGGAAATGATCAAGATCGACACCAACAACATTCTGTTTGTTGTCGGTGGCGCCTTCGTGAACCTGGATAAGCTCGTGGAAGCCAGGGTCTCTCAGCACCCCATGGGCTTCGGTGCGGACATCCGCGGGACTTCGGATCGAGAGCTCGACAAGATCTTCCAGCAACTCCACCCGGAGGACCTCATCCAGTACGGCCTGATCCCCGAGTTCGTCGGTCGCCTCCCCATCCACGTGACCTTGCGGGACCTCACCAAGGAGGATTTCGTTCGGATCATCCAGGAGCCGCGCAACTCCATTCTCAAGCAATACAAGGCGTCTCTGCAACTCGACGACGTAGACCTGGTCTTTGAGGATGAGGCAATAGCGGCGATTGCAGAGAAGGCCATGAGTCAGAAGACCGGCGCCAGAGGCTTACGGGCAATCGTGGAGGGTGTCATGATGGACATAATGTTCGACATCCCGTCGATGGAAGGAAAGAAGCAGGTCATTATTTCGCGCGACGTTATCGAAAAGTCGGAGACGCCGCAGATCATCCAGAACAAGAAGACGGCGTAGCAGCGGCATCAACCGAACGCCGGCTAGTGCACCTTGCACACAAGCGATCAGAAAAAGCGGTCAACGACTTCGGCGACGGCGCCGTCGCCGGCACTCCGGTGAGCCACCACGTCGGCGGCCGCCTTCACCTCCGCGGGCGCATTTGCAACTGCAACGCCGAGGCCCGCCTCTCGCAGCATCTCCACGTCGTTATAACTATCACCCACGGCTACCGCGAGCTCCAGGGGAATTCTCAAGTGTTCGCAGAGGTGCCGGAGGCCCTCGCCCTTCGTCACCCCGGTGGGCATGATCTCGAGAAAGTGCGGCTTGGAGAAGGTGGTAATGAAACGCGGGAGCGAGGCGGCACCATTCGAACGGGCCACCTCTTCGAGGGCGGTCTGATGACGAAGGAGCACCTCGTGATCATCGATTACGACCAGCTTCGGGCTCCCTCCCGCAAGCGCCTGAATCAAGTCCTCCACGATCCGACGCTCCATGGCCGTTCCGGCTGCGTAGGCGCGCGAGGCTTCCGAGTCCTGTTCCACAATGAACTGGTCGCCCACGTAGCCTTGCACGACCAAGCCGTGCCGCCGAGCGTACTCTACGACATCCGAAATCGCGCTCACAGCCAGCACTTGTCGCCAGACGGGTGTGGACGCGAGACCCCCGGCCACCAGGGCGCCGTTGAATCCAATGTAGAAGTCCGTCTCCCGGGGAGCGAACATCTGCGCCGCAATTTGGCGAATGCTGATCAAGGCGCGCCCGGAGCTCAATACCACGTTGACCCCGCGGTCGCGCAGTGCGGCGAGGGCCGATACGTTCGCGCTGGGGATTGTGTCATCCTCACCGAGCAGCGTCCCATCAATGTCACACGCGAGGAGGCGGGGCTTCTCATCAATCATGGGTCCCGCATCTTCTCCTAAAAGCGCCACTGAAGCAAGCGGCGAAAGGCGCCGTCCCACCGCCCGGCTCCCCGCTGGGCGGCTATGGCGCCGCGGAGGAAGTCCGTTGGATAGGGCGAAGCTTGCGCGTAGCTAAGGAGAATTCGCGACTTCTCGAAATCAAGCTCCGCCCCAAGCGGTGACACAGCCCTGTGGGCAAGCTCCATTGCGCGATGAAGCTCCTCGGCAATTCCTTGGTTCGCCGCGCTGTTGGATTCCTGGACGTGGGCGATCTCGTCGGCGACGGCTGCATCACTCAGGGTAAACGCAAGCTGCTGCTCCACGAAAGCGGCGACCGGCTCCACCGAGCCGCGTAGCAGATAGGTCCAAAAGAAGAGATCAATGGGACCTTCCTCGGCCTTGCGGCCGTAGTGGGCTTCCACGTGTACCGGATCTACCCGGTTCACCCGCTCGATGAAGCGAGCCCACATGAGGTCGGCGTAGCCGTTCAGGTGCCGGAGCGTGAAGGCCCGAACGGTGAGCCGCTGCGTCTGTTCCGGATCGGAACCCACACGCGCTAGATCCGCCATGAAACCTCGAGCCCGGACTGCGGCCTCATGCGTGCCGGCAGGCTCGACCCCGGACTCGACAAATTGCATGATCTGCGTCGCAATTCGGTAGTCCACGTAGGCGTTGAGCCGGTAACTCGCGGTCTTGCCCCGGAGGTACTCGAAGTTTCGCGCCTTACCCTCGGCATTGATCTGGGCAAAGCCGGCGACCGCGGGAGCCACCAGGAGCACGAGGAATGCCGTGACGAGCCTCGACGGGCGTTTGGGTCCGCGAATCGACCCTGGCCGCCGGCCGGAGTCTTGGCGTATGTGCCGATGTCTACTCACGCATTACCTCTCGAGATCGTATAGCTGCTATCTTGCCTGCCATCTTGCCTGCTATCCATCAGGCCGACAAGCCCGCGCGTTCCCCTGATTCCACGCTCCCAAATTTGACCCAAGCCGTCATGAATTCAACAATTGAGCAAGCGGATCGAGAGCCCTTGTGCAGGGACGACCGACAGGAGGATGGACATGGCAAATGAAGAGATGTATGCGCCCCAGTTCGATTGGACGAAGGGTGGGGCTCTCCGGTCCATGGAAGAGTATCGGGAGCTGTATGAGCAGAGCGTTGCAGACCCGGATACCTTCTGGGGCGATCAGGCGCGGGGCCATTTGAGCTGGGACTCGGACTTCGAAACGGTTCAAGACACCGATTTTACAGATGGAACGGTGGCGTGGTTCCTCGGAGGTAAGCTCAACGCTGCCTACAACTGTGTCGACCGTCATGTGAAGCGACACGGAGACAAGACGGCCATCATCTGGGAGAGCGACTCCCCGTCGGAGTCACGGCACATCAGCTACCGAGAGCTGTACCGCGACGTTTGTCGGATGGCGAATGTCCTACGCAGCTACGGAATCGGCAGGGGTGACCGCGTTGCCATCTACCTTCCCATGGTTCCCGAGGCCGCTGTGGCAATGCTCGCGTGCGCGCGGATCGGCGCCGTCCACACCGTCGTATTCGCCGGATTCAGCGCCGAGGCGCTACGCGACCGTATCAACGATGCGCAGGCGGTTGCCGTGGTCACGGCGGATCAGGGGCTGCGCGGGGGAAAGGCCATTCCCCTCAAACGAACCGTGGATGAGGCGACCATGGCCGCGCCGAGCGTCCGCACGGTCTTCATGGCGCACCGGACCAATGCCAAGGTTCCCTTCTTCCCGCCGCGGGATGTCCACCTCGAGGAGGCACTCGAGAAGCAACGGCCCTACTCGCCCCCTGAGTCAATGGATGCCGAGGATACCCTGTTTCTTCTCTACACCTCGGGGAGTACGGGCAAGCCGAAGGGAATTGCGCATACCACGGCGGGTTACCTCTTGTACACCGCCCTGACCCACCGCTACGTATTCGACTACCGGGACGGGGACGTCTATGCCTGCGTCGCCGACGTCGGGTGGATAACCGGACACAGCTACGTTGTATACGGTCCCTTGGTAAACGGCGCGACGACGGTCATGTTCGAGTCCACTCCGGTCTATCCCGACCCGGGCCGCTACTGGGACATGGTCGACCGCCACCAGATCACGCAGTTCTACACCGCGCCGACGGCGCTCCGCGCAATTGCGCGCGAAGGTAGCGAATGGGTCACGAAGTACAAGCGGACGAGTTTGCGCGTGCTGGGAACCGTCGGCGAGCCCATTAACCCCGACACATGGGAGTGGTACTACCACACCGTCGGCGAGGGACGCTGTGCAATCGTGGACACGTGGTGGCAAACCGAGACCGGCGGCATCATGATTACGCCGCTGCCCGGGGTGACGCCAATGAAGCCGGGATCCGCTACCCTACCCTTCTTTGGGATCGAGCCGGTCGTGCTGGACGAGCAGGGCAATGAGATCGATGGCAACGGCGTGTCGGGCCTGCTGGCGATCAAGCGCGCCTGGCCGAGTATGGCGCGAACGATCCAGGACGATCACCCCCGTTTCCTGGACACCTACCTCAAACCATTTCCCGGTTACTACTTCACCGGCGACGGATGCCGCCGGGACGAGGACGGCTACATGTGGATAACCGGCCGCGTCGACGACGTCATAAACGTCAGCGGACACCGAATGGGAACGGCCGAGGTGGAGTCCGCCCTGGTGAATCACCCCGCCTGCGCGGAAGCCGCGGTGGTGGGCGTTCCACACGAAATCAAGGGGCAGGGCATTTTCGCCTACGTTGTCTTGACCGAGGGGTGGGAGGAAGACGAGGACCTCGTCGGTGAGCTGCGCGGTGAGGTGAGGCGCCGCATTGGTGCAATTGCGACGCCGGACCACGTGCTCATTGCCAAGGGACTGCCGAAGACGCGAAGCGGAAAGATCATGCGACGTATCTTGCGCAAGATCGCCGAGCGCGGGACGGACTCCCTGGGCGACACGAGCACCCTGGCCGATCCCACGGTCGTAGACGCACTCATTGAGGCGAGAATGGCGCTACCGGACGAGTGTATCTCGCTCCAGGGTTGTTTTGACTAAAGCGCTAACGTGGGTTCAGGCGAATAGGTCAACGCGGTTGCCGAGACTCGCATCAGCCCCAAGGTCCGGCGCTGCGGCCTCAGAGCTCTGCAACATCTGGTTCATGGCGACACCCTGCGCCTCAGCTACATCCAGGGACTTGTCGAGAACCGAGGTTTGGACCTGGTTCGCGACCTGCAGTTGATTCATCTGTGTGGCTGCGGATGCAATTTCCTGTGTCATGTCCCATAATGTATCAACAAGAGTCTCCAAATGCCAAACACACAGCTAAACAACATCTCTCTGTTTTACGATCACCGTCGAGCTTCCGTGGATTCCCCGCGAGGCGAGACCGTCGCCCTCCTCAACGGAGTCATGGCTTCGACTTCAAGCTGGGAGTACTACGTCGAGATCCTCACGCGCGCCGGCTACGACGTCCTCCTTCACGACTTTCGGGGACAGCTGCTCTCCGAAAAACCGGAGGGGCCCTACACCTTCGTTGAGCATCGCGAGGACTTCGTGGCGCTGTGCAAGGAGCTGGCGATCGACCGGTGTCATCTGGTCGGCACCTCCTATGGAGGTGAGATCGCCATGCGCATTGCTATCGACGAGCCGGCACTCGTAAGCTCCCTGACGGTGATTGATTCCGTGAGTGAGTTGGACGCACTCCTTAGCCGTTTCGTTACCTCGTGGATTGGGCTGGCCGAGCGGGGGGACGCAGAGCTCTTCTACGCGAGTGTGCTCCCATCGCTCTACTCCCGACAATTCCTGCGCGATCAGGCCGAAATGATCGATGGCCGCGGCGCCCGGATGAAGGAGCTCCCGGCCGATTACTTCCGCGGTCAGGCCGAGCTCTACCGCGCCTTCCTCAATGACGTTACCATGACCAACGAGCTCTCCCAGATTGAGGCTCCGACCTTGGTGGTGTGTGGAGATGAAGATATCCTGAAACCGCGGCACTTCTCAGAAACGATCGCCAACGAGATTCCAGGCGCCGAGTTGATGCTCATTCCCGGCTGCGGCCACGTGGCCGTCTTCGAAAAGCCGGAGACCCTCGCAACCATCATCCGCGGCTTCTTGGCTCGTCACGCCACCCCTGCCTAAAGCGTGGACGGCAAAGGGCGCTCAGCGCTATCCTGTTGGAAGAGGAATGCGAGAGTTTCCGAATGTCCGACAGGAGCCAAACTCATTCCGCCGTCTCTTCACCGGTGAGGGCCTGGATCTGTATGTCTGGTACGAGAGCGACCACGAAACGATTCGCGGCTTCGAGCTCGTCTATCCCATGGGCGGGCGCAAGAAGTCGATAATCTGGCGCAGGGGAAAGGGCTACCGCCACAGCAGCGTCGACGAAGGAGAGAGGCACCACTACAAGCGGGCGCCCATCCACACCCCGGACGGTGTATTCAAGAACGAGACGGTTGCCCGCTACTTCGCCAAGGTGAGCCGAGAGCTTCCCAGGCTCGAGCGCGCCGTGGTCTACAAGAGACTCTTGACATTCGAAGAAGAGCTTAGCGATCCATTCATTTAGCGCGCTATGGAGTTTTCGCTTCTGCGGCGAAGAGGCGAGTTTACCGACCAGATCGAGGACCTCGGGGTAATCTACGAAGGCCCGGGTATCGACCCCGGTGCAGGCATGATGCAGCAGATCGAGACGGCAATTGAAGACGACGTTCTCGGCCTTGGCAGACGCCATCAAGAACGAGCAGCCCATCGTCGTAGCCGGCTGGCGGCCGCACTGGAAGTTCGCCCGCTGGGACCTGAAGATTCTGGACCAGTCCAGCGAGGTCTTCGGCGGCGCTGAGAACATCCACCTCATGGTTCGCCAGGACCTGTCCGAGGACAAGCCCGAGTTGTATGCCTTCTTCGCCGAAACCGACTGGCAAAGCCTCAGCGTTGGCACCGTCATGGCCGACATTGCCGACGGCATGACCCCCGAAGACGCCGCCGCAAAGTTCGTCGACAACAACACCGACACGATCAACGGCGTTCTACCCTCGGGTATGAGTCTCTAAAGAGCGATGCACGCTTTGTGCATTCACCGGCCGCCTCACTTCGAGGCGGCCTTTTTTTGCGCGCTCCCGCCGCGGTTGAAACGTTGCCGCACCCGCTCGGGAGATTGTACTTTCCAATAATCGAAAGGAGCATTCAATGAGTCAGTACCACGAACCTCCTGAGGAATTACCAGCACACGTTCGAGACTACACCCGTATCCTCGTGAGCCTGAAGGAAGAGATCGAGGCTGTGGACTGGTACAATCAACGAATTGAGCTGGCCACGAACGACATGGCCAAGCGCATTCTCGAGCACAATCGCGACGAAGAGATGGAGCACGCCTGCATGGCCCTGGAGTGGCTGCGCCGCAACATGTCGGGGTGGGATGACGCAATGCGCACCTACCTCTTCACCGAGAGGGACATCCTCGAGCTCGAGGATGAGGCAATGGGCGGAACCGAAGGTGGGGGGTCACAGAGCCCGGGAAACGGGGACCTGCACATCCGCAAGCCGCAAGGAGGCCACTCATGAACCGGCTACGAAGAGAGCTCGCACCCATCACGTCGGCGGCGTGGACGGAGATAGAGGACCAGGCGCGTCGATTGTTGACCAACACCATGTCGCTGCGCCGGGTCGTAGACGTCAGCGGCCCCTACGGTCCCGACTACGGCGCAGCGGCGAAAGGCCGCCTGGTCGTGCCGAAAGATCAACCGGACTCCACCGCCACGGTTGGGGTAAACCGGGTACAACCGCTGATCGAGTGTCGCGTCCCCTTCGAGCTCAACGTATGGGAGCTCGACAACATTGAGCGCGGTGCCACGGACATCGACCTCGATCCGCTGGAACGGGCTTGTTGGGACCTCGTTCGCTTCGAGGAGGAGACGGTCTTCAAGGGCTTCGGACACGCCGACCTGGAGTCTCTCCTAGAGCTCGCGGCGCAGCCCTCTGTGTCGTCCGGAGGTGAGATGTCGAACTACCTCGAGGCGGTCGCCGAGGCATCGACTCAACTCCAAAAGTCGATGGTCGAAGGTCCCTACGCGCTCGTGGTACCCGAAAACGTGTGGCGCTACCTCGCCAGCATGATCGACGGCCGGCCGATGCGCCGCCATGTGGAGTATCTGCTCGACGGGCCGGTAATATTCTCACCGTTCATCCCGCAATCCATGCTCGTCTCCATGCGCGGCGGGGATCTGGAGCTCGTCCTGGGTGAAGATGTGAGCGTGGGCTTCGACGGAGCGACCAAGCAGCAGGTTGACCTCTACCTCACCGAGTCCTTCACCTTCCGCGTCCACGATCCCAACGCACTCGTATTCATTCAATAGTGCCATGGAGTCAAGCGGTCTCTCCGCTGCGGTGGAGGCCTTCGTTGAGCTTCGCGATCTCTTGAATGAGCACGCCCTCTTCGCGGTGGGCGTGCTCCTCGTGATCGGGTACGGCCTCGGCAAGCTGGCGGCGTTGGTTCGTCTACCGGAGATAACCGGCTTCATTATTGCCGGGATCCTCATGGGTGATTCGGTCACCGGTGTCATTCCACACCACATGGGGCAGGACCTCAAACTGGTGACCGAAGTCGCATTGGGCCTGATTGCCATCACCATTGGCGGTGAGTTCTACGCAGCAAAGCTGAAGCGTCTCGGGAAGGCGATTGTGATCATTACCGTGGCGCAGATACTGGCTACATTCATTGCAGTTACCGTGGCCCTGGCGCTGTTCCGCATGGAGCTTCCCTTTGCACTTCTCATGGGCGCCATTGCCTCTGCAACCGCCCCGGCAGCGACGGTCGCCATTGTACAATCCCTCCGAGCCCAGGGACGATTTGTCGACTATCTCTACGGCGTTGTTGCCCTGGATGATGCCGGCGCCGTCATTCTCTTCGGCGTCACCTTTGCGGTGGTCTCCGGCGTGATCGGCAGCGTCGCGACCCGCGGAATTGCGCTCGTGTATAACGCCTTTGCCGAGGTCGGCTTGTCCATTGCCATTGGTGCACTTGCCGGCACCTTGATCCATCTCTTCGTGAGACGAAAATCAAACCCCAACGAGGTGCTCATTCTTACCCTGGGCATGCTCTTCATAGCCACGGCGATAGCGATTGTCTTTCACCTCTCGCCGCTTTTGACCAACATGGCCGCCGGTGCGGCAATCATCAATCTCTCTCCCCGGAATCACCGCATATTCCGCGTGCTCGAGCCTTTCACTCCGCCGGTCTACGCACTCTTCTTCGTCATTGCAGGAACGGAGTTGCGCCCCGAAATTCTGACGCAAGGACCGGTACTCCTCCTCGGCCTGGTCTACATCTTGGCGCGCGCGGTTGGAAAGTATGGCGGTGTCTACCTCGGGGCCACCTTGAGCGGCGTCGAGCCGGAAGTCAGGAATAACCTCGGTATCTGCATGCTGCCTCAAGCGGGAGTCGCGATTGGGCTGGTCTTGGTCATTCAAGCATCCCCCCTTACGCAGGGACTGCCGCAGGAGTCGCTGCGCGTCGTGGACATGATGGTCAACATTATTCTGTTCAGCGTGTTCGTAAACGAGATCCTCGGACCGCCCCTGTCGAAGACGGCAATCATTCGAGGAAATAGGATGGAATCGTAATGGAGCTCTACGAAATCCTCAGCAAACGAAGCTGCGCCGTCGACCTCCGGGCCAAGAACAAGGACGAGGCGCTACAGAAGCTTGCCGAATTGGCCGTGAAGAGCGACCAAGCCTCCGAGGTGGGAGTGGAGACCATCTTTGAACGGCTCCGCGAACGGGAATCACAAGGTTCCACTGGATTCGGGAACGAGTTCGCCATACCACACGCGCGAATCCCCGGAATGAGCGGGTTTCTCCTCTACATTGCCGTTTTCCCAAAGGGAGTGGACTTCGACGCCCTCGACAAGAAGCGCGTGAAGCTCTTTTTCGTGATCTTGGGGCCTCCAGAGGCGGTAAACGAGCACTTGAAGATCCTTGCCGCAGTGTCACGCGCCGTGGCGCACACTCCGGCGAAAAGCGAACTTCTCCGCAGCCCCTCAGTCACCGCCCTGTACGAGGCATTCCTGCGAAATATGGAGTTCGGCTCCCCGGTACGAAAGGAGCAGCGCGCCATGCAGCTCCTGGTGCTGAACTTGTACGATGAAGACCTCCTCTACGCGGTTCTCGAAATTTTCATTGAGGAGGGAATCGAAGGCGCCACAATTCTCGATTCGGCGGGAATGGGCCAGTACATCTCGAACGTTCCGCTGTTCGCCGACTTCATCGGCTTCATGCGCGAAAACAAACATCAGAGTAAGACCATCCTGACCCTCGTACCGCAAGATAACACCCAAGAGCTCATCCAGCGGATCGAGGAGGTAAGCGGAGACCTGGACAAGAAGCAAGGCGCCATGATCATGGTGCTGGACGTCAGCTATCTCAAGGGCAGCATGAAGATGATGTAGAGCGCCGGTGGCTGCGCTTGCACGGCAAAGAATTGAGGTAGTATACTCTTTCTCGGATTATGGACAGGAGGCACATCTTGAAGTCACGAATTGCCATGGTAATCGTACTCCTCGCCCTCGTAGGCGGCGTTGTAGCTGCACAGCAGGCGGCGGACCAAATCGACAACAAGTCGAGCATGTATGTGCGCACCGTCTTCCTGGATACCATCTACACGCATAAGCTCGGATTCAAAGTCACCTATACCGACGTGGACTACTCCCGAAAGAGCGTCTATCTCCCGCAGAACTGGTTCACGGAAGCGGGTGGACAGGGTCAAATGGTAAGCACCTACTCGGAAGCCGCCCCGTACATGTCGGTATTCTACAACAACGGCGAGTTTTCCCACGTCCGTCTCTTCGTCCCGACCGACCGCAACGACATTGCCTGGGAGTCTCTGCAAGACGGTCATAGAGAGGCGGATAACTTCAACGTGGATACGGTCTCGCTCGACTGAGAGGGGTCTGGATACATCCACATGTCGTCTCATTCGCAGCCTCAACACGGCCCATCCGTGAACGGCGCGGGGCCCAGCCGGGACCTCGTGCAATTTCTCTCTTCTTACGAAACCTACTATCTGGTCGGCCACATTGAGCCGGATGGGGACTGCCTCGCCTCCAGTCTTGCCCTGGGCGGCTACTTGGCGCGAATGGGAAAGACCGTGAAGCATTTCAACGAGGGCCCGTTCTTTCGTCCTGAAGTTAAACGCTTCGAATCACGGTTTCGAACCACCCTGGGTGTTGAGGAAGTGCGCAAGGACCAAGGGGCGGCGGCCGTCATCCTTGATTGCTCCACGCCTGAGCGTGTCGGCAAGCTGGGCGACGCGCTTCGAGAGCTTCCCACAGCGGTAATTGACCACCACTCGGCGGGCAAGCCCTACGGTGATGTTGCGTATATTGCCTCCACGGCGCCGTCGACGAGTATCCTGGTGCAGAAGACCATTGAAGCTGCCGGCGACCCCCTCACTGCGGAGGAAGCCGAGCTCATCCTCTTCGCCCTCTCTACCGACACCGGTTTCTTCCGCCACCTCGACATAGGCTCGGAGGAGGCCTTTGCAGCAACCAGTCGCCTGGTCGCCGCCGGCGCTTCGCCGAAACGAGTGTTCGACATGATCTACGGCGGCAAGACGCTCGCCTCACGAAAGCTCATGGCGCGCGTCCTCGGGCGCACCCAAACCCTCGGCAACGGTCGCTACATGATCACCTACGAGACCGCAGCCGACACGGGAGAGTTCGGCCGGGAGAACCGCGACTCGGACACGCTTTACCAGCTCCTCATGGGC
This sequence comes from uncultured Spirochaetaceae bacterium, assembly GCA_964413635.1. Classification (GTDB taxonomy): domain Bacteria; phylum Spirochaetota; class Spirochaetia; order DSM-27196; family PWMO01; genus CAYFQV01. Next base: position 11,557 of record CAYPTH010000033.1, on the reverse strand, counting down.
ACTCGAGGATGCGAGGTCATTGCCGTCCTCCGGGAAGAGACGGAGAGCTCCTGCACGGGAAGCCTGAGATCGAGTGAAGATGTCGACGTCGGCGCCATTGCCCAACGCTTCGGTGGAGGCGGTCACAAGCGCGCCGCGGGGTTCTTGGTCGAGAGACCGTGGCAGGTGGTCATGGAGGAGCTGAAGGAGATCCTCCACACCTTGGATTCCGCGGCTAGGTAAACGACCTCATCTTGTAACGGATTGTAACAACGCTTAGCCCTTTCTCTTCTATACGAGAAGTCCTTCCGCCCGGAGTGGCATGTCCCTTGCAGCGGTGAACCCCGCGCCGGTGGCAAAGATCACGTTACGGGGGGATGCGTATGACCGAGTTAACAAGGGCTGTGCTGGAATACCAGCGCACCGGAATTGGCCTGGAGAAGGTCTACGGCAAGGCGGCCTGCCTGGTGTACGAGTATCCGAAGAGGCACTACGGGTTCCGGGCGGACGACTGCGGGGAGTTTCTCATCTTCTTCCACGCAAACCTCCTGCGACTCATCGAGCGGTATCGCGACTCCGGCCGCTCCTTTGAGGCCTACCTCTACGGCACCTTGAAGTGGCAAATCCGAACATTTGGTCGTAATCGGCGGCGTTCGGCCACCCGTTTTGAGCTGGTGAATCATCGGGATCTCTGGGAAGAGGTTCATCCTCGCTACTACGCGGCTCGGCAGGAGGCTGCGGAGGAGACGCTTTTCGTTCAGGAGGGGATTCCCGAGATTGCGCCAACGCCGCTATTCGAGACCGACGCCACGGGCCGCCTCTCGGATCCCACCATGAGGCGCCGCGTAACCATCCTGGCGCTAAAAGCGTGCGTCTCCATTGATGATGAGCTCATTGCGGCGGTGGCCGGTATTACCGGGCACGATGCCGCGTGGCTCCATGACCGCGTGGACATGGCCCGGGCGTGCATGTATCGTCGCAACGAGCGCCTCTCGGCACTCCAGGAGCATCGGGTGAAGGCGTACTTCAGCTTGCGTCGCATCCACGACGCGATCTTGACCACGCCGGCGCAGACGCGGAGTGCCGGCGACGCCCGAGCAATTGCCGTGTGTCACCGCCGCTTGCGAAACCTCGAACGGGAAATAGGAAGCGTACCGAGGGTCCCGACGAACGGTGAGGTGGCCGAGATTCTCGGGATCCCGAAGGGCACCGTCGACTCGAGCCTCTTCTATCTCAAGCGCGCCCTCGCTGACCTTCCCGAGGAGATGAGATAGGATGCGCTCATGCAGCTACTCCTTGCAAGCGGAAATGCGCACAAGAGACGCGAGCTCGCGGCGCTCTTTCCCGACGACACCCTCCTCATCCCGCGGGACCTGGGGCTGAACTTCGACCATCCCGAGACCGGAACGACCTTTCTGGAGAACGCCCTTGGGAAGGCGCAGGCGCTGCGAAGACTCTACGTCTCATCGCTGAGCAAGAGCTCAGTCGACGAGATGCCCGTGATCATTGCGGACGACTCCGGCATTTGCGTGGACGCCCTCGACGGCGGCCCAGGCCTCTACTCGGCTCGCTTCGGCAACGAGCTTCCCGAGCCCCCGCAGTCCGATGCAGAGCGCACCGCGCTGCTCCTTCAGCGACTGGAGGGCCGCCACGATCGAGGAGCGCATTACGTCTGCGCCATGGTTGCCCTCTTCACCGAGGAGCGCTTTGCGGTCTCCCAGGAAACATGGGAAGGGACAATTGCGCAGGAAGTCTCTAGCGGTACCGGCGGATTCGGATATGACCCGGTCTTCGTGGTTCCCGAGCTCGGAATGACGGTGGCGGATATTGGAGATGAGCAGAAGCACCGGATTTCGCACCGCGGCAAGGCGGCTGGTCAAATCAAAAAGATTCTCTAACGGCTAGGTGAAGCACGAGCGCCGGCCGCTCCGTGAGTCCTCATGCAGAGACAATTCTGCAAGGAGGCTTTTCATGAAGTGGATGTACGGCAAGCGCCGGTGGACCCGGCTGAGCGTCGCGGCCCGGAACGCCGCGGCCGTCGCGGCGGTGCTGCTGGTTGTTGCCCTGCTCGCGGCGACTGTTACGGCCTGCGCAAACCCCGCCGCCGAGGCGGCCCGCGCGGAAGAACCGGCGGCGGACGACCCAGGCGACGAGGAGCCCGCTTCACCGGCGGCACCGCAGTTCGATCCCGCCGGTGGCGACTTCGAGACCGCGCCGGAGCTTATACTTTCGGCGGAGAGTGCGGATGCCACCATTCGATACACCCTGGATGGCACGGATCCAAGGACAGACTCGGAGGCGTATAGCGCTCCGATTCTCCTGCCGCCGTCGCGGGAACCGATAGTAGTTACGGCGCGCGCCTTTGTCGAAGGCATGGACGCCGGCGCTGTCTCGGCAGAGGAGTATCGGATTGCCCGCGGACCGGTTTTGGACGTGATGATCGAGGGCGCGGGCGCCGTCACGGCGCAGCCCGACGAAACCGCGTACCTCTGGGACGCGGAGGTGGCCCTCACGGCGGTACCGGGAATCGGCGCACAGTTCCTAGAATGGAGCGGAGCGACCACCGGCTCCGAGGTCACCACGAGCCTCGTCATGGAGACGAGCAAGAGCGTCACGGCGCACTTTGCGCCAATCGAAGCGCCGGTGGGTCTGACCCACTCACTGCGCGGCGGTATTGTAGTTAACGAGATTCTCCCCGATCCGACCGGGAGCACGACCTCCTTTGATACCGACGGCAGCGGCACTGCCGGGGACTCCGACGAGTTCATTGAGCTCTACAACGCCGGGACGGCACCAATCGATCTGGCAGGACTCACCGTATGGGATGCCGGGTATGGGGACTGGTTCGTCTTTCCTCCGGACAGCGTTGTAGAAGCGGGGGGATTCGCACTCCTCGTTGCCGGCGTCCAGGACGGAGGAAGCCTACCGGCGGTCGCGGATGGAAGCATAGCCTTCGATGCCGGTCGCGGCGGAAGCGTCATGAACAATAGCCGCGACAATCTGGTCATCAGCGATCCCGAGACGGGCCGTTACATCCATCTGCTCTACAACGGAGACAGCGCGGACGCACCCCACGAGGACTACGACGGCTTCCCAGGCGACGCCACACTGGTAGACAGCGTAGAGGATTGGGGCAGTGATCAAGACGGCGCCTCCCTCGGCAGATTTCCCGACGGCACCGGGGTGCCGGAGATTCACAGCCAGGCCGGCACTGAGGATGCCACACCGGGCGTTCGAAACGCCGAGCCCTGACACCTTCGGAGTCGATCGCAAACCGCTTGTCGCAACGGCGCTGTTCGAATAGCGTTGGGGGGCATGAGCGCCCCTAAGAGTTACTCAAATACGATCTCGGTACCGAGCCTGGTAACGGATACACGGGACCGGCTCTCGGTGCCGGGAACTGCAAAGCTCTTCGAGGAGTTGGCGTGGACGCACGCCCGGAATCTCGGTTTGGACTTCACCGACGGCGGGGATTACTTCTGGGTCCTTTCACGCCTGCGGGTCCGCTTCGATTCCATTCCCACCTGGTCGGACGAGGTGTTCCTCGAGACCTGGCCCTCCGGCGTGCGAAAGCTCTTCGCCTGTCGCGAGTTTCGGCTCTCCTCGACCGGCGGAGAGGTGCTGGTGCGCGCCACCAGCCGTTGGCTGGTGATGAGTGCGAGCAACGGGAGACCGGTTCCCCCACACCGCGCCTTCGATCCGGCCCTCGTCCCTAGCACGGAGGCTGTCCTCGACGAAGAGCCGGAGAAGCTGACTCCGGATACGGACGCGGCGCCCAGCCTAGCCGTGATCGTCCGGTATAGCGACCTCGACCGCAACCGTCATACGAACAACACACGCTACATCACCTGGATGCTCGACGCCCTGTCCCCGGAGGTCATGGAAAGCCACACCATCACTGATTTCGATGTGAGCTTCACCGCCGAGTCGCACCACGGAGATGCCCTCACCGTGCACGCGCCGAGCGTGGTGGGAACCGGCCCGGCGCCGACAGCCGCCACGTCGGAGTTCCGCCCCCATATCGTCCGCAGCCCTGATGAGAGCGTGGTAGCGCTGGGGCGCTTTGCACTCGTCACCGACCACCCCACGGGAGGGAGCCAATGAGCCGGGAACGCAGGCCCTGGTCTCCCGCGACGGCGGTGCCGGACATCACCATCCGCGAGTTCAAAACGCAGGACTACGACCCAGCTCGAGAGCTCTGGCGGAAGGCCGACGGCGTCCAACTTATAGATCCCGATGATCCCGCCGGGGTGGATTCCCGGCAAGGTATAGAGCGCTTTCTGTACCGCAATCCCGGACTCAGTTTCGTGGCCGAAATCAGTGGCGAGGAGGAGTCCGTCACCGCGAAACCGGCCGGCCCACGGCTCATCGGGGCGGTCATGACCGGAACTGACGGACGGCGCGGCTTTCTCCACCACCTCGCGGTGGCGGCGCCGTATCGAAATCTCGGTGTGGGTACACGCCTGGTAGACGCAGCGATCGCGGCGCTATCGAGGTGGGGTATTGTGAAAACCCACCTGTTCGTCGTCGCAAGCAACGATTCCGGAGCGCAATTCTGGAGCAACCGCGGTTGGCACCGGCGGAACGATCTCCACATGTACTCGCTAAACCACCGGCATGTCCTATACTGAATCATAATGGCGTCGAAACAGATTGTTGCAATGGGCAGCGGCGGCTTCTCTTCGGAGCCGGATAATCCGGCACTCGACCGCTACGTAATGCAACAGGTGGCCACCGATTGGCCGCGGGTGTGCTTTCTGGCTACCGCCAGTGGCGACGCCGAGACCTACCTACTGAGCTTCTACACCGCCTTCACGAACCTCGGCGCAATTCCGTCGCACTTCTCCGTCTTCCGCCCCTCGACGGCCGATATCAAGGACTTTCTCTTTCGCAACCATATTATCTACGTCGGCGGCGGCAACACTCGAAGCATGTTGGCGCTGTGGAAGGAATGGAGCCTCGACACCATTCTGCGAGAGGCCTACGACTCGGGAATTCTGTTGGCCGGGATCAGCGCCGGCGCCAACTGCTGGTTCGAAAGCTCGATCACCGACTCCGTCCCCGGCACGCTGGCGCCCCTCGCCGGTCTGGGCATGCTGGAGGGGAGCTTCTGTCCCCACTACAACGGCGAACGGGAACGGCGAACCGTCTTCCACCGATTGCTTCGCGAGGAGCAACTGCCGTCGGGTTACGCGGCGGACGACGGTGCGGCGCTCCACTTCGTGGACGGCGCTCTCCACGCTGTGATCAGCTCACGCCGTGACGCCCGTGCGTATGCAGTCGCCCGGGAGGACCATGCCGTCACCGAAGAGACCCTCCCGGCTCAACAGCTCTAAGGAGAATGCCGATGTCACCGCACAAGCCCCACGTCGTCCCGGCAGATCTTGCTCGCGCTGTGTCCAACTACCTGACCCGTGTTGACCGTGGGAAAAAGGGAAATGGTCTCCGCCGCTTTGTGCAGGTGATGTCACGTACCACTCTCCGGATCTTCCTCACGCCATCCGCATCGGTGACGAGCCGGTTGTGGGCGTGGTGATGTACCGCGGCGATCTGGAGGGGCCACTGTGGTATCGGAACGACATGTACAATGAGAATGAAGAGAAACGCTACCCCGGTGTGATCCGGCCGGAATAGGGCGCTACTCCCGCCCACGCCGGCACGAATTGAGGCACGGTCAGCCGTAGAGTCCTATGGCCCCCCGGACGAAGTAGAACGCAATGACGCCGCTCGTTGCCAATTTCAAAAGAGTGCCGAGCATGGTGCCGGCGAACACCCCGAGTCCCGCACGCCAGGGATTGGACTTTCCGTGATTGAAGATCGCTTCGGCAAGAACGGCACCCACGAAGGCGCCAATGATAAGCCCAAACGGCGGAAAGAAGATCATGCCCACCAGCAGGCCGATAACACTTCCCCAGACCCCCGGCTTGCCGGCTCCGGCGCGCTTACTCGTCACGGCGGGAAGAATGTAGTCGAGAGCGGTCACGACGATCGAAACCACGGCAAGCACGATCAGCAGCGCAGTTGAGTAGGTGTCCCACCCTCCGGCCAGCGACACGAGAATCAGACCGAGAAAGCTCACCGGTGGCCCCGGGAGAACAGGCAGGATGCAGCCGACGAAGCCTGCCCCGACAACGACGACGCCGAGGACTGTCATTGCAATGTCTAGTACCATAGCGTGAGCAGTATAGAGAGCGGCTTAACCTTGGTCGAGTCCGAATTGAAAAAAACTATATATGGGAATATTATATATTGATGAAAGCACGGGGGCGGAACGAATGAGTGACAATGAAGCAAACACTCCCCCGAAGCGGGCCTCGGTGCTGCTGTCACCGGCAAGCGTTCTGTCGGGCCTCCTGCTGATAGGCGCGGTCGTCGCGGTGATTCTGGTGAACGAACACACCGACCATAACCTCTTCTCCAGCGCCGGCTTTAAGCAGTTTGCGACGGACGTGGGGTGGGTTGGGCCGGCGGTCTTCATCGGCCTCTTGGCGCTTACCGTCGTCGTGAGCCAACTCCCGGGCGTTCCCTTGGCGGTCGGTGCGGGCATGCTCTGGGGATTGTGGCCGGGTTTCCTCTTTAGCCTCGCCGGCGGCTTCATCGGCAGTATTGTCGCCTATTTCATTGGCCGAGGGCTTGGGCGGGAAGCCGTCTATACCTTCACCGGTAAGCGAGTTACATTTCGCGAGGGCGTTGGTACTCGCGTGGCTGGAATCTTTATCGGGGTTACGCGGCTCGTGCCAATCCTGCCCTTCGACATTATCAGTTACGCCGCCGGTATCTCCGGCGTGCCGTTCCTCGTCTACGCGGCGGTGACCTTGGTCGGGATGGCGCCTTCGTCTCTCCTCATTGTCTACATGGGCTCGTCGCTCATGCTGAGCGTTCCCGCCGCCCTGTCTATATCACTCGCCGCTGCTCTTGCCATCGTTCTGGTCCCGCTGATACTGCACCGACGCACACGCTTCGAGCTGGGGCGTTACGTGACGTGGCGCTGAGCCACTAGGTCCAATCGCCGGGCATTGACATGTCCCAATCGACCCGCTTCCCCATGGAATCCACCGGGACCTTACGGACCATGGTTATCGCCGTGGGACGTTCAGGGGGCGAGAGATTGGTCTCAATCCAGGAAGTTAGTCGTTGCTCGACCTCGTGGACGGGCTCGGCAAAATTCGGGACTATTAGCGCTTTCAAACGCGTGCCCTCGGATGGGCGCATCAGACGAACGTGGGCATCTGCAACGTAGGGAAGCGCAGCCAAACGGCGCTCAATGAGTGCTGGAAAGACGTTCGAGCCGCCGACCTGAACCGCGCTATCCCGGCGGCGCAGGGGACGAAAGGTCCGCTCACCTACCCAATCCAGCTCATCCATGACCTCTGCCGCATCTCCCAACTCCCCGTTGGGCTCGAGGCGGCGAAGGCGAAAGCCTTCCGTATCAGGCTCGCGCTCCCAAAAGGGGAAGAGCTCGAAGGGATGGTCAGGATCGTAGCGATAACCCACGCCGGCGGTTTCGGTCGAACCGTAGATCTCAACAATGCGGTCGAAGCCCTTTTCTTGTAAGGCGCGCACGAGCGTGGCGGGCGTTGGAGCAGTCGATGACACGCCTAGCACTCCTCGGGCCACGCTCGGGACACTCTGCTCTAGGAAACGCCAATACTCGGGATAGCCAACCACGAGGTCCGTCGTGCCCAACTCCTTCAACCACGAGCGCGCGTTGAATCGTCGACCGTCCAGCACCGGGACACCGAGCACATCCGGCAACAGTCCCGTGAGCAAAAAGCCGTAGATGTGCTTCGGTGACACGAGAGATATCACCCGTTTCCGATCCGCAAAGAGCTCAGCAAGGTAGCGAGTCTCCTGTCGGAGCAGGTCCAGACGGTGGTGGACCTCCTTCGGGACACCGGTACTGCCGGATGTGCGAAAACAGACGGCGCCGATAGCGTCGCGGATTCCAGCCTCGACGAGGTCGACCCATTGTCCAACCTTCGTGGCTTGCAGGAGATTGTCTTCCGCGCCGGTCTCGTAGAGATGGAAGAAGCTGTTGATCCGTCCCGCCGCGGAGAGAATCCCAACCGAGTCCAAGCCCAAAATACCCTCGGTTAAAGGCGTCCTCTCGCGTATCTCCGGCATCCTTTTCGGGGACCCGTCGGCCGATGCACGGCCAACCGTTGCGAGAGTCTCAATGACGAGGTCCGCAATGATCCGCAGAATAGTGTAGCGAGAGGGAGTAGAGGACATGGAGCGGCTGTCGCTCAAAGGCGTTTCACGAATACCCAGTAGCTATCGTCGGTGATGGCCTTCTTCATGTGCACCTTCACCTTGGTGGGTGCCATCTTGTAGTCGAAGGTGTACTCGAATAAGTCGTTCAGCTCGCCGGACTCGACACCCTTCTGAAAGCGCCCCTGGAAGTCGGGCTGGTTTGTGCACGGGGCGACCTCGGTGAAGAAGTTCTTCCCGACGACCTCTCCCGGATCGCGGCCCGTAATTGCGCCTTCGGCCGCGTTGTACTGCAGGATGGTTCCCTTGCCGTCCAGCTTGATGGCGCCGAAGGCCAGACCGTCCAGATCGTCGTCGCTCATCTTTTGCAGTGCGTTATCAATGTCTTCTTGTCCGAAACGTACGATATCCATGTCTAGCTCCTATTTTCTTTGCCTCCAAACTAATACCGGCAGTGCCGTATCAGCCAGTCGCATCACGAAAAAGCTTCTCTAAATCGTCTGCCGTGACCGGCTTGAGCACGTAGTTGTCCATGCCGGAGGCGAGAATACGCTCACGATCGCCTTCCCCCGCGTGCCCGGTCACCGCCGCAACATAGACATTGCGGATAGAAGCACCGGCACTGCCACTGCGAATACGTTGAACCGCCTCTTCTCCGGAGAGATCCGGGAGCTCCACGTCCATGAGCACCATGTCGATTCCGCCGGCGGCGAGGTGATCAAGTCCTTCCTGCGCCGTCCCTGCAACCGTTGCCGTGTGACCGAGATTCTCGATGAGCTTCTTGATGACGATCTGGTTTATGCGTTCGTCTTCGACGACCAATATGGAAAGCCGGCGCTTGCCGCCGGGGAGCGCTCCATCGTGTACGTGCATTTCTACTTGAACTTCACCTCGACGCCGCCAAAGAGTGCAACTCCGTCGACCTTCACCGTCGGGGCGCCGGGAATGGTCCGCTCCCGGCGGCGCTTCGACTCGAAAGCGCCGAAGATCCCCGCGCCGCCCATCTTTACGTTGAAGCCCTCCGGAACTGTTATTTCTACCCCGCCGAAGACGGCGGCGACCCGGATGGTCATTCCGTCCGGCGGCATGTTGGCCTCCCTGAGGTCAATCTCGCTCCCGCCGAAGAACGCCACGACATTCAAGGTCGTCGGGGGGTCCCAGACACCCTTTCGTTCAGTTCCTGAAAAGATAGCCACCAGGGAGCTCTCGGCATCTACAGCTCCGTCATTAACGGGAAAGGTCGATGAGCCGGCGCCGGGCGCAAGCGATCCGGAGCTCGATGCCGCCGGCAAGTCTCCGATAAGACGGCGCAGGTCGGCGTGGCTTTCGGCCCGGTTGGCGTCCTGCATTCGCTCGTCGAATTCCCCCTCGCTCAACAGATCCTGAGAGTAGCCGCTCGAAAGCTGCTCGATCACACGCTCCCTGAGCCGTTCCAGGGACGCCTGATCCGAGTCATGTGAATCTTCACTCATGATAGAAAAGTATAGCAGTGCACCGGGAACTGTACACCACGCAAAATCTTTCGTACCCTGGGAGCATGATCCGCGTTCCCTTTGAAATCATCATCGACTCAACCCACGACGGTATCATTGCGGTGGACGAGAAGGAGCGCATCACCATCTTCAACCCCGCTGCAGAGGCAATTACCGGCATTGACGCAAAGACCGCGCTCGGCCGGCACATCGGTGAGGTGATAGAGTACACTCGCCTGCCGGCAGTCATGGCCTCCGGCGAGCCGGAGGTGAACTGGCAACTCTCCCTCGGCAGCACGACCATCGTCACCAGCCGCATGCCGATCGTGGACGACGGCGGGCGAATCATTGGCGCTTTCGCCGTGTTCCGCGACATCGGCGACGTCGTAGAGCTTGCCGAGGAGGTGACGAACCTCAAAGAAACACGCATCCTGTCAGACGCCATCTTCAATTCAACTCAAGACGCAATCTCCGTGGTGGATGAGAACGGCGTCCACGTGTCGGTGAACCCCGCCTACACCAGAGTGACCGGAATACCCCAGGAACACGTTATCGGCCAGCCCTGCAATGTTGATATTGCCGTGGGAAACAGCATCCACGTCCAGGTTCTCGAGACGCAGCAGGAGATTCGCGGCCAACGGCTTCGCGTCGGTCCCATGGCAAAAGAAGTCATTGTCGATGCCGCACCAATCATCGTGAAGGGCAAGCTGAAGGGCAGCGTGGCGGTCATTAAGGACCTCTCGGAGATCCGCAAGCTCAACAATCAACTCAACGAAGCGCGCCGCAGGATCAGGCATCTCGAGGCAAAGTATACCTTCGAGGATCTCATTGGCTCGCAGCAGGTTTTCCAAGCGGCCGTCGAGAAGGCGCGCGTCGCCGCCGCTACCCCGGCGACGGTTCTGCTCGACGGCGAAAGCGGCACGGGGAAAGAGCTCTTTGCCCACGCGATCCACAACGCAAGTGAGCGTCGCGACAAAAACTTCATCCGCCTCAACTGCGCCTCGCTCAGCGAGGGCGTCCTCGAAAGCGAGCTCTTCGGCTACGTAGAGGGGGCCTTTACGGGCGCTGTGAAGGGCGGCAAAGCGGGCCTCTTCGAAGAGGCGAATGGGGGAACGATCTTCCTCGATGAGGTCGGCCTACTCAGCCTCGGGACACAGGCAAAACTCCTACGAGTTCTCCAAGAGCACGAGGTGCGACGAGTCGGCGGGACGCAGACCGTCCCCATCGACGCGCGCGTCATTGCCGCGACCAACCTCGACCTCGGAGAAGCGGTCCAGCGCGGCGACTTCCGGGAGGATCTCTTCTACCGTCTCAACGTCATACCGGTTCATGTGCCGGCGCTTCGCGAACGGCCGGAAGACCTTTCCGCGCTCATCTCGCACCTTCTGCGACGAATAAACCAGGAATACGGGCGGGCGGTTGCATCGATCTCACCCTGGGCGCTGGAGCGGCTGTATACATACCCTTGGCCGGGAAACATCCGGGAGCTGGAGAACGTCCTTCGTCGCGCCGTCATCAACCTGGGCATGTACGAGACCGTCGTCGGCGAGAAGCACCTCCCCGAGCTCGGCACCGAGTGCCTGCCGCCGGAGCGCATAGATCCGGCCGGTTGTGAGGATAACGATGAAGCCGAATCGGTGGCGACTCGATACGGCGCGACCGGCGGCGACGCCGTCGTCTTGCCGCTACAGGAGGTAGTCGCCACTGCCGAGCGCAGCCACCTCCGCCGCGCCCTCGAGGCGACGGCGGGGAACCGAACGCGCGCCGCCGCGCTGTTAGGGATCTCCCTTCGATCCCTGCAGTACAAGATGAAGCGATACGGAGTGAGTTAGAAAACGCGGAAGCGACGACGGGGCCGGGACGTGGTCGAAACTTGGTTGGTCGTCGATCACGCA
>CAYPTH010000032.1:5933-26312 GCA_964413635.1 uncultured Spirochaetaceae bacterium | reverse complement strand
TCGCCGACGACGAACTCTCCCGTAGAGACGTCGACGTAGCTTTCCACGACCCGGTTGTCGAAGGCGGCGATTGAGAGCAAGTAGTTGTTTGCCGCTGAGGGAAGGTAGGCATCATCCGTCACCGTACCCGGAGTGACGACCTCGGTCACTTCTCGCGTCGCGAGTCCCTTTCCGCCCTCGGGGAGCTGCGTCTGCTCGCAGATCGCGACTTTCCGCCCTGCCCGAAGCAGACGAGCAACGTAGCTCTGCGCGGCGTGGTACGGAACGCCGCACATGGGAATGCCGTTACGCTGAGTCAGGGTCAGTCCGAGAATCCTGGCGGCCTCCTGGGCGTCCTTGCGAAACATCTCGTAGAAGTCGCCCAGGCGAAAGAAGAGAATGGAATCGGGGTGCCGACGCTTGGCTGCGGCGTACTGCCGCATCATCGGCGTGTCATCGTTCCCGGGAGCCATTACCCGCCGGTTGTCCGGCGTAGCCGGTCGAGGACCAAGTCGCTGATATCAACGGCCGAGCTCCACCATTGCAGCCCCTCCGTGTCCCGCCGCAGTACCACCGTATAGCCTTCGCTCTCCGCAACGAACTCAATTGCGTCGAGGAGCTGATCCAAGAAGTCGTCGGAGACCAAATTCTCCTCCCGCACGTCGAGTTGGCGCTGCCGCCGCGCCGCCAGGTCTTGCAGAAACTGTCGTTTCTCCAAGATCTGTTGGTCCAGCTCGTCGACTCGCACATCGTCACCTCGGTTCTCCGCCTCGACTCGCTGGTCCTCGAGACGCTGCAGCTCGCGACGGTTGGACTCGATCTCCTGCTGATACTGCCGGCGCAGGTTCTCAAGCTCCCGCACCTGCTGGGAGTCCCGGTAAAAGGAATTGTAAACCTGAGTAATGTCGATGATAGCCACCGTCGTGAGCTGCTCGCCCCAAGCGGCTACGGCGACTAGCATCACAGACACCAGGATTGCCGCGCGTTTCAACACTGCCACGCTCCTTTCATTCCAACCCTCAATTGCCACCCAGGCTCGAGCCCAGGAAGTCTGTGCTAAAGGACAGCACGAAGTCGATGCCACCGTTCTCCCGGTCGTTCGGGTTTAGAATCGAACCTTGTTGCCACTCCACCTGCCCGTTGAGGATTCGAAATCGCTTGGCAAGGTAGAGGCGAATCGGAAACTGCGGAACGGTAAATCGCAGGCCCGCCCCAAAACTGAAGAGCATGTCATCGACGCTCAAGGCGGCAAAGTCGTCCCGCTCCTGCCACAGACCGGCGACATCAAAGAACTGATCGAACCAGACGATGTCTTCCGCAATCGGCGTGCGTAGCTCGAACCAGTTGTTCCACAGAACGGTACCGTCGTACCGCTGCGACCACCCGCGCGCCTTACTCATGCCGTCGATAAACAACTTGTCCGAGGCACTGGCCACGAGGGCGCCGGACCCATCCGCGTCGCGGTAATCCTCAGGCACCCAGAACTGCGGGAAAATGAAGGAAATATCCGAGTGGACGCCTCCAACAAGCTTCCACGACCAGTTGTCGAAGAGCTCCCAGTCGAAGAATGTCCAGAACAGCTCGGCCCGCGAGTCGGTCCGGATGAAGTGTCGATCACCAAGGAGGAATCCACCGGTGAATGTCGCAGACTGGTTGAGATAGTAGCCGGATGAGGGACTCGCCGCGAGATCTCTGTCGTCGAGAGATGCACCGAGGGTCCAGCTATTCTGGAAGTTCCATTTCTCGAAGTTGCGGCGAATTGCGGGATCAAATGGCCGCTGTGTGGCTGCATCGTACGAGACGAAACCCGCCGCAGTACGAAGGCCCGTATTCAACGCCAGCGTCCCGATTGCCGTCGGGAATCGGTACCCGGTATTCCCGCTCAAGGAGAGCTCCCAGTCGGTGTACTCCATCAGGTAGGACTCGGGAATAGCCGAAGGATCTCCCCCGGCGTACTCGTAGTCCGTCACGAGGGTTTTATCATTGATCAAGCTCTCCGGCGGGGCGCCGCATTCCGCCGGCCACTGCTGTCCGTCGCTGAAGGTCTCCCCGTCGCAGGGATTCTCGGAATCCTCGATCGTATAGCTTTCGTCCCCGAGCTTGAAGACATACTCCCCGGTAAATGGATCCGGCACCGCGTTCGCGGCCCCCTCCGCAAAAACGGGAGCGACAATGTCCTGTCGAATGCCCTCCTGCACTTGGCGGTCCATGTTGACATTCACTCCCGCCGACCAGCGCCGGTCGAAGAGCCAACGCTCGTTGAAATTGAACCCCAACTGCTGCCGTTTCGGAGAGGCGTTCAACTGCGCACCAATGGATTGCCCGCGCCCGAGAAAGTTCCGATCTTGCCAGCTTACCTGCCCGGTTGGTGCGAATCCGTCTTGCGCACCGAAGGAAACACCGAATCGGATGTCCGCGGTATTGGCCTCTTCGACGTTTAACACTAAGTCCATGAGCCCGTCGACGCTGCCGGGAGGCGTCTCGGGAGTGATATTGGAGAAGTACTGGAGGTTCGCCAAATTGCGCACGCCCCGGCGTATCTCGCCGGCGCTGAAGACATCCCCCACCTCGAGCGGTATCTCGCGACGGATAACGTAGTCCTTCGTCTTCTCATTACCGCGGACGAGGATGTTCTCAATATGCGCCCGTCGCTGTTCCACGATGTTTATCGTGACGCTGACCTCGTTATTCTCTTCGTCCCGCTGTTGCTCGCGAGTAATCTGGTTGAATATGTAGCCGTTCCGGTAGTACAGATCCGCGACCTGTTGGAAATCCGACTCGAACCGCGTCATGTCGAGCGTGTCACCGGGATCCAAGGTCATGCGACCCGCAAGCTCTTCATCCGTGAAAATCGTGTTGCCTTCGAAGTCGACTCCACCAAAGACGTACTGCTCTCCCTCTTCGACGAAGATGGTCAGCGCAAGGTAGACGCGCTCATCTTCCTCATCACGGCGACGCTCCCGATCTATCTCGACCACCTGGGCGTCAATGAATCCGCGGGAGCGGTAGTACTGCTCGATTGCCTGACGATCTTGCTCGAGGGTGGACTCCTGAAATACGCCGCGGTTGAAGATCGACTGCGCCTTGCTCTCCATGACACCGCGAAGCGTGCTGTCCGAGGCGAAGGTGTTGCCGGAGAACTGGATTTCTTCAATGGTGACCCGCGCTCCCTCGTCCACGCCAAAGACGACGTTTACCTCGTTTCCGCCTTCGAGCTCTTCGATTTCACCGGTCACCTCGACATTGGGGAAACCCTCTTCCACATACTTGTCCCGGATGGCCTGCTCATCGAGTCGTACCTTCGACCCGGTTACTATGTCACCCGGTTTCAACACCACCGTGTCGCGAAGATCGGCATTGCGGACAGCTCGATTGCCCTCGAACTCGACATCCCGGACAATGGGGCGTTCTTCCACTTCGAAGACAATGACCACCGCCTCACCGCCCTGGCCGCGTACGGCACGCGGGACAATCTGCTCAAAGTAGTCAAGGGCGTACAATCTGCGCTGGAGGTCCAAGAACACCGAGTCGGTGAAGTTCTTTCCGACAAACTGCTCGGTAATGCCGTCGAGCTCACTTCTCGAGACCGATGTCAGGCCCTCGAATCGTACATCGACTATCGGCTTACCCTGATACCACGCGTCATTCTGTGCAAGTAGGGCCGTCGCCGGCAAGAACAGTAATAGCGCGATGAGACTAATGCGTCGCATGGTTGCTCCTTAGAGGCTCTCTCAAACATCACCGCCCAAGAGTGGTCAGTATGAATACTCCCAAGAAAGCTCGAATCGGCTGTCGGTAACGAACAGCGTCTCCGGCGTTTGGGGAGCAAAAGACCAATTCAACAAAAAGAACGGTGTTTGCCACTCTATCCCAACTTCGGCCCCGAACCCAACATCACCGGCATTTATGAGAGCCTCTTCGTTTGGCGCGGTCTGTCCCGCTTCGAAGAGCATCTCGAGGAAAAGGTCGGAACCGACATACTTCCCCAGGAAGAGCGTCGTATTGTTTAGGTACTGTCCGAAAGAAGCCTGGGGACTGTCAAGTGGCTCCTGGCCGCTGCCGGCGCCGGCAACCACGTTTCCAAGAACCTGCGAGCGCACGGAGAGAAGATCCAAGCCGAGGAAGTCGCGAACTCCGCTTTCAACCCGACTGAGAACGGCCATTTGCAGCACGTCGGCGGGAAGCAGCAGGGCGGAAGAAACGTCGATGCTCCCGTCCTGCGCCCCGGCGAGGAACTCCTGTCCGAGAATACTCACAATCTCCTCGGTGGAAAGGGGTGGGCTCGATTCCAGCCGCGGCGTGAGATTGCTGAGTCGTTCCTCCTCCACAACAAGAAAGATTCGTACCGGCCCTTGGGAAGCCACCTCACGGACCTCCGCGCGCGCCTGCAATCTCGGATCGAATCCCTCTTCCGACTCGTTGAAGATGATACGCCCCTCCCGGATAAAGAAACTGCGGTCGAAGTAGTAGATCTCGCCGCCCTGCACGTCCACGGTGCCCTTCAGCGAGTATTGCTCCGGGTTGGAACGCGTGACGATCCGCACGGATTCTCCCCGTTCCGCGAAGGCACGCAAGACCGGCAAGTCACGGGACGGCCAGATAAACTCCGCCCGACCCTGAGTTGTGACTGAGAGGTCCACGTTCGTTATCCCCTCGCTCATGTCTTGGGCAAACTCGGGATCGCCGAGCGTAATTGAGGTCGAGAAGACGACAAGCTCCCCGGTAACGTTCGTGATGCCGGGAGTACCCTGGATCTTGAGTCGCCCCATGGCCCGACCCTCCGCCGTGAGATCCGCCGAGCGGTAATTGATCGGAATGCTCTGCCCTTCACCGGTCACAACTTGGAATCGGAACTCATCGACACCCCAACGCGTAAGCGTTGCCGATCCACTGAGCTCTGCCTGCCCGTCCTCTACCGTGGGAACCTGCAGCGGATTCACGGTCAGCACTTTCTCTTCAAAGATGATGAAGCCGTCGGTCGGTCCGAGTCTACCGGGAACGTAGTTCATCTCCCCTTCGACGTTGCTTCCGCGGAAGGTTCCAAAGAAGTCGGGGTCATTGACCGGACCAACGACGCGCAAGCTTCCGGTCGCTTCTCCCGCCACAATTCGCACGTCGCCGAAATCGAGCAGACCGGGTGCCTGCGTTGCACTGAGGAAACCCTCGGTGAGGGTCGCCTCGAGGCGACCCTCCTTCAAGCGCCCTTCCCCATTGAACCGAATGGGAAGCGGGCTGGAGAGGGACAGGCGAAAGTCGCCGTCGCGGCGAAACTCGCCGTCAATTGATTGCCCGGGACCCCCGGCAATGCGAAGCGCATCCTCAGAGCGGGCGAGTCCAATTCTCCACCGCGTCGACTCGATACCCGCCATCTCTACACCCGACAGGAGGATCTCTCCGGTAAAAGGCGCGGTTGCAAGCGTTCCTGCTTTCAAAGGAAGCGACTTCTCTGCGAACTGCGCCGACGCTGTCGCCTCGATGCGCCGCCCCTCTACGACACTCTGATCTTGGTACACCGCCTCGAACCGTGCCTTTCCGCCCTCCAGGTCGAGGGCACCGGAGCCGTTTCGGATCCGAGTTGTCAGGTAGCTCAGCTGAAGATTCCTCAGCTCCACGACCTGCGGCGTCGCTACGAGCACGCCCGACGCAGTAAAACTATCCGCGTTAAAGGTGGCGTCACTCGTGTTCAGCCTCAATGAAAGCTGTGGATCAACCGGAATGTCCTGGAAGGAAAGCTCGCCGCTTGCGGTTCCCCGTACCGGCGCAATTTCGAGGCGGCGCAGGCTGAGTCCGGAGAAGCTTACCTGTCCGTTGGCTGCGCCGTTTACCCAGCGCCCGACGACCTCGTACTGCTCGGTCTCATTCTCATTGCGTACCGCCATGGTCAATCGGTACCCCTCGTCCAAGGACCGAATGCTACCTTCACCGCTCACGTTGGAGAACCGGTCCTGGTAGCGTACGGAATCCAGACTGCCCCCTTCGGGGTGAAGCTTCGCATTCGCAGCAAGCGTGATCGGGCCGGTCGCATCCGTTTCCCCCTCTACGCGGAGCTTGCGTACCGTTGCCGACCAGTCGTCGAGGCCGAGGGCGACTGCGGTAAGGTTGAATCCGAGCTCAAAGCGCTCCTCGGCCCCCAGGCGAAACTCGCTGGCACTGGCCCGTAGTAGTACGCCTCCCGAGCGCAGGGCGTAGCCACGCACCACCACCTCCTCATTGACGGTCAACACGCCACTTTTTCCACTTCGATACACGCCGCGAACGACGTATTCCTCTCCGCCGGACCGGAAAGAGCTCTGAAGCCGGTAGGAATCGCCGAAGAGCGATTCCATGGTGATGCTCCCGCGAACCTTCGCTCCTCCCATGCTGACCGAAAGATCGTCCACACGGATCTCCTCCGGTGTGGCAGAGATTGCCGCATACGCGCTCTGTCCCGGTCGCTTTTCGTTGTAGAGGGAGACGAAGGGCACACGAATCTCGTAGTCTGCACCACCGAGGTTTAGATCGCCCCGTGCATTGACGCGTAAACCGGTCAGTTGGTCTGCATCTCGGGGAAGCTGCGGGAAAAGGCCCGTTTCCCGCACCGTCTGATATGCTCTCCCCAGATCTACGTTTACGAGCCGGACTTGACCGGAAAAGCCCTGATCCTCGACGACCGGCGCCCGAAACCCTATCACCACGCGAGAGTCGCCTCTCGGCGATAGGGCCGTCTCGACTCGCCCCGACACCGCTTCCTGACCGAGGTCGAGCTCAGCTGCGATATCGAAAACCGTAGCTCGCTTGTAGGCCACCGTGTCGGCGGAAATCGATACTCCCCCCGATTCCGTGCTTGCAAGCTCGAGGTTTCCAGTCACCGGGCCGTAACCGGCATAGGAGAGACCGCGGAGAGAGAGGGTCCCCTCGAGCCCGAAGGGCGCGAAGGCCAACACACCGGAGAAGACACCGGTTCCCCCGCCTCCAGAGACGCGGGCCTCCTTTACTACCGCGCGCTCCCCCGACCCCTCAAGCTCGACAGTGGCTTCCAAGCCCTCCGGAAGCGTCGGATGATCGGGCTCAGCCGTAACTCTTCCTTCGTAGCTCACCGTCCCGTTCGTAACGTCCAGCGTTAGCTCTCCGCTGCCCGACACAAGGGAGTCCATCCACGCATTCGCCGGCGACCAGGCGCCTGAGAGGATAACTGCAGTTGCCGGCACAAAGCCGGCCGCCTCGAAGCGAGCCTCCAAAATGCCTTGTTGCCTGTTGTACTGCGCGGAAACGTCAAGGGGAGCCCGGTCGCGAACTTTCCGTACCAGGATCGATTCCGGTGATAGATCCAGTCGAAAGGTCTGTTCCGGTGCGCGGAAGAGCCAACTCTGTGAGCCCACCAAGCTCACGGTGGCCGTACCATCCTGAAAACGCTCGCCGACCATTCCATCGACGAGAATCTCGGTCTCCACCCGACCGAGCCTACCCGGAATAAGTGAGCTCTCCACCGCCGCACGGGCGCCGGCGGAAAGGCGGACTCCGTCAGCCGTGGCCTGTAACGTAAAATCCGCCTCGGTCAATCGGTACCGGTCACCTCCATCTGCGTAGGTAACGGACACGTTCCGACCGGAAACCGTGAGCTCCGACGGAAAGCCACGATCGCCGGCAACGAGGAGGTCTGAGATGAACTGTACTGCGTCCTCATCCCTGCCGGAAACGATCGTAAGCTCGGCACCACGCAGGTCAACCGACTCCAGTGCGGACCCAGAATTCCCGCGAACCAGCTCCAGGATTCGGTACCCAACCCGGACTCGACGGATCTCAATAAGGACGGGGGGTTCACCCCCTTTGCCGTGTACCGTGAGGCCACCAATCTCGATACCGCGAAAGATGGCTGGAGAGACGCGCTCGTAACTGAGAGGACGATTGATTGCCTCTTCGAGACGCGTCAACGCGGCGTCCTTCGCGTCGAGGAATACGCCATGAACGTAGCGATGGATGGGCACCGCGGCAATGAAGATGCCCGCAAGCAGTGCAAGGAGGAAAACGATCTGTGGGAGGCGAAGCGTTGGCAGTAAATGGGTGCGTCTCACATAGTAACCCGAAGGCCCACACCGTGACAGGCGCGCGCAGAGTCTATAATATCACAGGTCCAGATTCGTCCCCAAGGTGATTGCATGGCCGCTTCCCGCAACATTCTTCCCGGTTTCATTGTACTCGAGGGCTTAGACGGCTCAGGAACAACCACTCAGGTAAAAATATTGGTCTCTCGGCTGAAAGAAAACGGCATACACGCGCAATCCACCGCGGAACCGACGGATGGGCCCATCGGCACCATGATTCGGGACGCCTTGCACCGGCGTACTCCGCTGGAAAACGCCACCCTCGCCTATCTCTACGCCGCCGACCGTTACGAACACCTGTGGGGCCACCGAGAGTCCATTACCGACACATTATCGAGCGGAATCGTCGTGTCGGACCGATACATCTTCTCCTCCCTGGCGTACCAAACTATTCACGCCCCGGAACCCCTGGTACGGGCGCTCAACGCACCCTTCCCATATCCAGAACACCTGATCTTCATTGACGTTACGCCGGAGCTCGCCGAGGATCGCCGCGCCTCACGCAGCGATCCCGACATCTTCGAGCACCTCGAATTCCAGCAAGAAGTCGCAAAGCGCTACGAGCGGGTTCTCGCGGACGCCGGGGACAGCGAAATGAAGATTCATCGTATCGACGGAAGCGGGAATCAAACCGAAGTAGCGCAGCGTATCTGGGAGAATCTGGGAATCGCGCCGATAAATTCGGTATGAGGCGATTGCTGCTCACAGTCCTTCTTACACTCCTCCTCTTTCTCTTCATCGGCCAACCACTCTTCGCGTACAAACTGATTTACAAGGAACAGCTCTACGAGCTCTATCGCGTTCAGCTCTACCAATACCCGCAGCGGATTCGAGAAAACATCTACTGGCTCGAGCAGGCACTCAAAGCCGACTTTGCCAATCCCCTCAACGCTCTCGCCGTAATTGAGGATGAGACCGACTGGGAACGCTACCGAGACCTCTTCTGGATGCATCTCAACCTCAAACTCGTTGAGCTGTATTTGCGCTGGGCGAGCAAGTACAACAAACAGGTTGCCTACTTCTACAACTACCCGTGGAAGGACGACAACTTGGAGAGCCTCGACCGAGCGGAGTTTCTCATGAATCAGGCACTGTACTACTGGCAAGAGGCACGGAAGTGGTCACAGCGCGCCTGGGAGCTTCAACACGTGCATTTGGAGGAGGTGCAATACTGGGCCGATGAAAACCACCGAATTCAAAACGGCGAGCTCGACTACCAGGCGATCATCTCTCGCCATCTCGAACGCCTCGAGCAGGTCCGCTCCGACTTCCAGGCAATGGATCCGGACACCTACTGACACGTGTCTACCGCTTTGACCTAGCCGCCGAAGCGCCGGATGAGCATGGCGTCGCCGTAGGAGAAGAACCGGTACCGCTCCTCCACGGCGCGCCGGTATGCCGTCAGGAGTGGCTCTCTCCCCGCCAATGCGGACACCATCAGCACGAGCGATGAGCCGGGTGTGTGGAAGTTCGTGAAAAGCCAATCAACCACGCGAAACTCATACCCGGGATAGATGAAGAGCTGCGTGCTCCCGGCACCTGCCCCGAGGAAACCCGACGCCCCATCCCAAGCCGACTCCAGTGCTCGCGTCGTGGTCGTTCCGACGGCAATTACCGGCCTTCCTTCGCGCCGCGCGGCGTTGACCGCGGCGGCGGTCTCGGCGGGAATCGTGTAGTACTCCCGGTGCATCTCGTGCTCTTCCACGTCTTCCGCGCGGACCGGTGAAAAGGTCCCGAGCCCCACATGGAGGGTCAAAAAGCGAAGCTCATGGCCCGCGTCCCGCAGCTCCTCGAGCATGGCCTCGGTAAAGTGAAGGCCCGCAGTCGGCGCCGCCGCCGAGCCCCTCGCTTCCGCATAGACGGTCTGGTATCGCACCCGGTCCTCGGCTTCGGGAGCGCGTCGAACATACGGCGGTAAGGGCACCGCTCCGTGGCGTTCCAAATAGGCGTCGCTCAGCTCCTCGGAGAAGACCAATACACGCTCTTCCCCCTCAACCGCAACGATCTCCGCCACCACGCCTTCCGGGAACTCATAGGTCACACCCGGGCGTTGTCGACGCGCCTTCTGTGCGATCGCGCGCCAACTCCTCTCGCCGGCACGCTCGAGGAGAAGGAACTCCACAACTGCGCCTGTGTCTCGCCTGGGAGCGCGGATGCGGGCGGGAATCACTTTGCTGTTGTTGAACACCAAAAGCGCCCGCTCGGGCAAGAAGGAGGCGAGAGAACGAACATCGCTGTGGTGAATGGTTCCGCCGGGCACGTCGAGCACCAGCATCCGGGAGTCACCACGGCGGGCGGGCGGATGCTGCGCTATCAGTTCCGGCGGAACCTCAAAATAGAAGTCCCTGGTCTTCACTGCTATCCGTGTCTCGCTGATTGCCGCCGGCATCAATATTGAGGTGGTCGTACGCGGCAGAGGTAGCCACCCGTCCCCGGGGAGTTCGTTTGAGGAAACCGCGCTGAATGAGGTAGGGCTCGTAGAAGTCCTCCAGCGTATCAATGGATTCCCCAACGGAGATCGCAAGGGTCTCGGCACCGACCGGGCCGCCGTCGTACTTCAGAATGATAGTCTTCAGGATCCGCCTGTCGTGATCCTCGAGGCCGTAGCGATCGATATGCAAGCGCTCCATGCTCTCGTTCACAATGCCGTCACCGATGCTGCCGTCACCGAGTACCTGAGCGAAGTCGCGCACTCGTCGTAGGAGGCGGTTTGCCACCCGAGGCGTCCCGCGCGAGCATTGCGCCAGTATGTCCGCCGCCTCCTCCTGCAACTGAATCTCCAGGATATTGGCCGAGCGAAAGAGTATGGCCCGTATCTCCGACTGATTGTAGAAGCCGAGGCGGACGGTTATTCCGAAGCGGCTGTAGAGCGGCCCCGAGACGAGCCCGGCCTTCGTTGTAGCCCCAATGAGCGTGAAGGGGGCAATGGGAATCCGGATGTTACGCGCCGATGGACCTTGGCCAATGATCCAGTCGAGCTCGAAATCCTCCATGGCAATATAGAGCATCTCCTCGATCGCCGGTTTCAGACGATGGATCTCGTCAATGAAGAAGACCGTACCTTCGCTTACCGTCGTGAGAATGCCCGCCAAATCCTTGGGCTTGTCCAGAGCGGGCGCCGAGGTAACCTTGAACTCCGCCCCCATCTCGTGCGCCATGATGCCCGCCAGGGTCGTCTTTCCCAGCCCCGGCGGGCCACTCAAGAAGACGTGGTCCAGGGCGTCCCCTCGACCACGAGCCGCCTGAATGAAAACCGAAAGGTTATCTTTTACCGCCGCTTGTCCTTGGAAGTCCTTCAAACGCAGGGGACGAAGGCGCTGCTCGACACCTTCGTCATCGTTGTTGTATTCGCCGCGCAGAAATGAAGGGTCACTCATGATGAGACTCTACTCCGGTCAGCTCAAGGAGACAATCGCTCGGCGAAGCGTCTCCCGCTCCCGTTCCTGTGGAGAGAGGTCGGACCCGTCCAGCTCCGCCCGAGCCTTGCGGATTGCCTCTTCGCTCTGTTTCCGGTCGAAACCCATACCAACGAGCGCCTCGACCAAGTCTCCGGCTCCTTCCCCTACGCTAGCTGCGGCGGCTCCGGCGAGGGCGCCGCGTTCAGCCAGCTTCACCACACCCTGCAAGGCAACAATAATCTTCCCTGCAGTCTTCTTGCCCAAACCGGGTAGGCGCGCGAGGGCGTCCGCGTCCGCCTCTTCAATGGCGCGAATCAGATCCTGAGTCGCGCTTGCCGAGAGAATACGCAGCGCCTGCCTCGGCCCAATCCCCGTCACCTTGAGTAACTGGTGGTAGAGCTCCCGCTCCTCCACCGCCGCGAAGCCGTACAGTCGCATTGCGTCCTCACGATGATAGAGGGAAACGTAGACGCGCTGCGGATCGCCTCCGGATCCGGCGCGTCCCTCCGCGTGAGGGCGTAGCGCTTCCTCAGTGGTGGCCGAGATCTCGAGCTCCCACTCCACGCCTCCGGTCGTAATCCACAGCAATCCATTCTCGCAACGCGTTATCTCACCGGTCAGACTGTTAAACAATGGCGTCTCCCATCCCTTCGATCGCCTATCCGCGGGCCTGGAGCAGCCGCTCGCTGAACTCCGCATTGTGGGCGTGGCAGATCGCGGCGGCAAGAGCGTCGGCGGCGTGATCGGGATTCGGTCGTTCCGCGAGTCCGAGGAGCAGTCGAACGACCTCTTGCACCTGCTCCTTCTCGGCACGCCCCTGGCCTACCACCGCCTGCTTGATATCCTGCGGGGTGTACTCTCCCGGTGTAACACGCGCCTGACTGAGAGCGAGAAGGACTACGCCCCTCGCCTCGGCAACGGGAATGACGCTCTTTGCGTTCCGAGCGAAGTAGATCGACTCAATTCCCGCACCGGATGGCCGGTACTCAGCGATGAGCTCTTGTGTTTCCTCGTAGAGTTTCTGAAGCCGCTGTCCGAGGGGAACGCCCGCCTCAGTAGAGATTACTCCGTGGGCGAGGTGGCGAAAGCGATTCGGTACCACCTCGATCACTCCGTACCCCGTCGACGCGAGGCCCGGGTCGATGCCCAGGACAACGGTCATTCTTCCGACAGGTCCAAGTCATCCGGAATGTCGAGGTTTGTTGAGACTTCCTGCACGTCATCGTGGTCGTCCAACGCCTCAATCAGCTTCAAGGCCTTCCGCGTCCCCTCCGCGTCGAGGGAGACCGTAGCATCCGGTACCTTGGATATGGAGGCGGACTCATGCTCGAACCCGGCAGCTTCCATGGTTTCCAGGACCGCTTCGAAATCCTCCGGCTCGGTGGTCACCTCTATTGTCTCACCTTCGGTGGAAACGTCCTCCGCTCCGGCCTCGAGCGTTTGCTCGAGAATTTGATCCTCCGAATACTGCTCGGCCGAGTACGCAATAATGCCTTTGCGCTTAAACATGTAGGAGACGCTGCCGTTCTCACCGAGGTTGCCGCCACCCTTCGAGAACATGCTCCGGACATCGGCGGCGGTGCGATTGCGGTTGTCGGTAAGTGTGTCCACCATGATTGCCACGCCGCCGGGACCGTAACCCTCGTAGACGATCTCTTGGTAGTCGACGCCCTCGAGCTCTCCTGTGCCCTTTTTGATGGCACGCTCGATGTTCTCCTTCGGCATGTTCTCGCCCTTCGCCTTGATGACTGCCTGGCGAAGCCTCGGATTGGAGTCTTCATCGCCACCGCCCATGCGTGCGGCGACGGTTATTTCCTTGATGAGTTTGGTGAAGATCTTGCCGCGCTTTGCGTCTTGCGCGCCTTTCTTGTGACGGATCGTCGCCCACTTGCTGTGACCGGACATCTAAAGTACCTCACTGTATGGAAATGGTTTATTGCACCGGCGAGCTTGCAAAGGCTACCACTTGCCCAAATCGCTGTCAAGCTGAGCGATCCCGCGGAACAGCTCCCGGATCAGCTGGTCCAAGAAGCGCCGTCCTTTTCGGGTGACGGTGACTAACCGATCCTCGCCGCCGGTTCGGCCGGCCTGGCATTCACGCCGGTCGACTAGCTGCACCATGCCGGCTGCTTGCAGCTCCCTTCCCGTCGACCAGACGCACTGCGCCGCCTCCGTGCCGAAGAGCGCCGAGAGGCTATCCACGTTTAGGCCATCTACGGTTCGAAGTCGCGTCATGAGGTGCTCTTGCAGGAGCTCTCGGTAGCCGAGACGCTCCTCTTCCTCTCGGTTCCCGGATGCTCCCTCAACCCACCGAAGCGCCCACGCGTCATCACGAGCAGCGTCGCCACGGCCCCCCGCCTGCAATCGGTGAGCCCAGACCGTCGAGACAGCCGAGGGTCCAACCCCGAGATAGGGGCGTCCGTCCCAGAACCGTGTGTTGTGCACGCAGCGTGCGCCGGGGCGAGCAAAGTTGGAAACCTCGTAGCGCTCGAAACCAGCTGTTTCGAGACGGTCACCGGCACGGTCCCAGGCCTCCGTTGCTTCACAACCGGACAGCGTCTCTTCACCGGAAACCGGTCCACCGACGCGGGCAGCAAGTGGAGTCCCCGTTTCGAGAGAGAGCGCATACATACTGACATGTTCCGGCTCGAAGGCCAGGAGCCGCTCGACGTCCCTCACTGCGGCCCCGCCGTTTTGACCGGGGATTCCTGCAATGAGGTCTGCGCTCAAATGGCCCTTCCATCTCGTGCGCGCGCATTCGAGAGCAGACAGGACACCGTGCGGAGCGCCGTGGCGACCGAGCACCTTCCTCAGCTCCGCGTCGAAGGTCTGGACGCCCAAACTGAGGCGAGTAACCCCGGCGTCCCGGAGACGATCGAGAAGCTCCGGCGAGACATCTTCCGGATTCACTTCCACGGTCCACTCAGTTAGGGCCCGAGCGTTACGGACTGTTGCAGAGATCCCTTCCAACAACCGCGACAACAGCGTCATTCCAAGGCAACTCGGCGTTCCGCCGCCCACGTATACCGTGGATACAATGGCGTCCGGGAGCTCCGCCAAGCCAGACCGAAGAGAGTGAAGCGTCCGCTCAACACGCTCTTCCAGTACGGACTCGAAGGCCGCACCCGTCACGACGGGAAGAACGCTGCTGTGAAAGCCACAGTAGTCGCACTTACGCCGACAAAAGGGCACGTGTACGTAGAGTGAGGTGAACTCGGTGTTCAGCGGATGGAGCTCGAGATTGCCCTGCCCCGTCATGGACCGAGACGGCCGAAGGCCCGTAGCGGCCAGTAACGCATGAGCACGGTGGATCGAATATCACTGCGACCAATTGGACCGTAGTCACGGGAGTCCAAGGCCACCACACGATTGTCTCCGGCAACGAAGTACTCATCCTCTCCAAGAACCACTTCGTCCATCTCTCCCGAAAAGGGATGCGAGGCGCGCCAACCGGAAGGAAGCTCGTTCACCTTGACGTCATAGCTTCCCGGGGAAAGCTCGAACTCGTTCACGAAGGGCTCCCCCCCCGCCGTCCGCACGTAGAAGGTGAAATCATCCATTCGAACCGTGTCGCCGGGGACGCCAATGATGCGCCGTATCGACAAGGAAGCCCATCGCTGTTCGTCGTCGAGGGGATTGGCACTCCGGCGCCCTAAGGGGAGGTCCAGGAGGGCCGAGCCGGTGCGGCGCAAGAGCCCGCCTTCAACCACAAAAGGGGCCAAAACTGAGACCACGTCGCCCCGTTGGGGCGTGCGAAACGCGGGCATGCGCCACTCGAGAGCCGGGAAGTACGCGCCATACAGGAGAGAGGTTGCAAACAAACGATCACCGGGCATCGCCTGGGGCTCCATGGCGACGCTTCCCACTTCGAATGTATCGACAAGCAGACCCGAGACCACGACGTAGAGCACGATGAGGACTATCACCAGGCGCAGGAGACGCATGCTGAGACGGCGCAGGGGTCGAGGTGGCCGGGGCTTTCCAAAGCGCTGTCCACGGGCGGAACTCAGCATGCGTCGACGCTCTCTCCCAAAGCTATTCGATCCCGCCGATCCGTGCGGGAGGCCAGTATCTGAACATGGCGCGGCCGAGGACGTTCCGCTCGGCGACCGCTCCGAAAACCCGGGCGTCCCGGGAATTGTCGCGATTATCCCCCATTGGGAAGAGCCGCCCCTCCGGAACGTACCAGCCCAGTTCCCAGCGCTGTCCTTGTGCTCGCATTCGCAGGTCCGACGGATCCGCCGCGTACAAGTAGTCCAGGCGACGTCGACTCAGATACACGCCGTCAACGTAGCGCATGGACTCCGCACGGTTGAGCGCCGACTCCAGCTCGTCCGGGACTTCCAGGCCCATATCCTGGCGCGCCATGGCGCGCCCTGCACGGTCGAGGATCGGGTAAGCGCTCGCCTCCACCAGTCTTCGCACTGGATAGGAGTTCCCCGTGATCCTTTGGAGTTCCGCCTCGGATAACCACCGCCCTTCGCCCTCGGGCCGAATCTCCATGTTCCCCTCGATCATTCGCAGTCGATCCCGCTCAACGCCGACTGCGCGCTTGATCAGAAAGTGAGCCCGAGGTTGGCCGC
Organism: uncultured Spirochaetaceae bacterium; assembly: GCA_964413635.1. GTDB lineage: Bacteria > Spirochaetota > Spirochaetia > DSM-27196 > PWMO01 > CAYFQV01. The sequence continues at coordinate 10,271 of CAYPTH010000032.1, read as the reverse complement.
TCTCGTCTCGATCAATGTCCACCAACGAGAGGGTGACCATGTAGATCACGCGCTGCAGAATATCGAAGACCGGGCCACGGGAGAGATAGGAGGGATTCTCGAAGATCACTACCTCCGCCCTCGACGGGTCCGTGAAACCTGGTAGCTTAGCGATGCCCGGCAGGAGCTCCGGACCGTATACGACTTTATTGACGAAGATCCGGTCCTGAATGAGCAGCGTATCGACCATCGAACCGGAGGGTATTTGATAGGCTTGAATCAGATACTGATTCAGCAACAGCACGACGAAGGCCGCCCAGAGAAAGGCCTCGATCCAATCGAGAATCTGATTCTTCTGTCGCTGCTTTTCGCGTTTTCGCAGCCGGCGCCGCTTCCGCCAGGTCAGGAAGGACTCCGTGCCGCGAACGAGCCTCACGCGCCAAGACGCCTGCTGTATCGCCACGGCGGAGACGCTACCACAAAGGGGTCGCGTTGACAAGTAAACTGCCGGGGACCTATAATTCGCGACCATGCCACAAAAAAGGGCGCCCCAACCACCGGAAATCGACGAAGCCGTCGTAGCGCTTCGCCCCCTCTTCGGCATCTCCCCAGATCGGTATCTCCCGTGGCTCTATGCCGCTGGCCTCGTCCTTCTGCTCTTTCTGGTCCTCGTGCTTCCCGGCCTGGTGAAGCCCGGCGCAGAGGTCACGGTGCACTCGAGTCCCGAAGGCGGATCGGTCTATGTGGACGGAACACGGGTCGGTGCGACTCCTGTGACCACATTTGTCGCGCGCGGCCCTCGGGAAATTGAAATTCGAAAGCCCTTTCACGATGCGGTGAGACTGAATCTCGACGTTCCCACTCGTCTCGTCGGCAGCTGGATTGTGCCGAAACGCGTCACAATCCGTGAAGAGCTCAGGCTTGCCGACCGGGACGGCCTTGTCGAGGATGCCGCTCGACGCTATTCGGCGTGGTCCTTGTCCGGGGACCAGCACGCTCAGTATCAGTATCCCCCAATTCTCTCCGAGGCGGTGGAGACTGCCTATGCCGCTGACCACCAGACGGGCCACGCCGTCGCCGCTTCGCTTGTAGAGCGCGCCCTTCCGGACGTCTACACCACCGCCATGCTAAAGGATTTCGCCCGCGCCGTGCTGATTGATGCCGCCCGGGGGTCAACGCCGAGCCCCTTCGGGCTTGCCGACGCTCTGCAATGGGCCGCAACCACGCTTGACGAGCGACCCGGTCTGCCCTTCGCCCTCGCTACCGCCCTCCCGGATGGTATGGCACAGCAGTACCGCAGCCACAGCTGGTATCAGAACTTCACCGCCGAATACGTTACCGGCTACCTACCCTATACCTCCGAGTCCACGGGGACGGATAGCTTGGAGCGGCAGACAATCCTCGGGTATGACTTCATCCGAATCCCTGCCGGGACCTACGTACAAGGCCTGAGTCAGACCGATAGCCCACTCATCGATCCGCCTGAGTACCAGCCGCCCATCCTGACCGAACAGTCGGAGTTTCTCATTCTCGACCGGGAGGTCACTCGCCGCCTCTACATGCAATTCCTCGAGGAAAGGCCCGCATGGACCCTGGAGCGGCGGGAACAGCTCCAAGATGAGGGTCTGGTGACGAAGGACTATATGGCCTGGATGAATGGTGCCGATGCATCCGATCAGTCGCTTCCCGTCACGCACGTCTCATACTTTGCCGCTCGCGCCTTCGCGGACTGGTTCGAGGAAAGACTTCCGGGCACCTACGCCGGCTTCAATGTCCGGCTTCCCCGTGAAGGTGAATGGGAGTGGGCGGCGCGCGCAGTGTCCGCGGGTCCTGACCGTGCGGTGTTCCGGCGCAACACCGTCGAAGGACCGCGCGCCTTGACCGTAGATCGGCTACCCCAAGGAGCCGTGGCCGATTTGCTGGGAAACGTGTGGGAGTGGACCGAATCGTGGTATCACCCCGCCGCCTACGCAACCGCCCTAGAGCGCTCACGGGAGAGCGCGACGGTGCGCGACACCGCCGGCACGATAGCCGGCGATCAGCGGGTGGTGCGCGGGGGCAGTTGGATCAACGCGCCGCGGTCCGTCGGTGTCGTAACGCGGGGGGCGCAGGACCCGGCTGCATCCACGCCCTTCCTGGGATTCCGCATCGTTCTCGTCCCCGACTCAGAGGCTTAACGAAAATGGCACAAAGCGAAGGCAAGGCACGTCACGTCATTGCACGAAACAAGAAAGCCTTCTTCAACTTCACCGTTGAGGAGACCCTCGAGGTAGGAATTGAGCTTCAAGGAACTGAGGTGAAGTCAATCAAGGCGAACCGAGTCTCTTTCACGGACTCATACGCGCGAATCCGCAACGACGAACTCTGGCTCTTCGGACTCCACATTGCTGAGTATACGCACGGAAACCTCAACAACCACGAACCTGACCGTACGCGGAAGCTCCTGGCGCACAAGGGCGAGATCAAGCGGCTGCGAAGAAAAATCGACGAGCGCGGCTACACCATGGTTCCGCTGCGGATCTATGTGGTTCACGGCCTCATCAAGGTCGAAGTCGGTTTGTGTAAAGGAAAGAAGGTCCACGACAAGCGGGAAGCGATCAAGAAGCGAGACCAGAAGCGCGACGAGGCGAGAGAGCTGCGAAACCAATACTGAGGCACCCATGGAGCGCGAGCAGGACATCCTTTCCCAGTTCATGGACACCGTACCCGAGCTCATTACGCGGGCCGGGGACATTACACGACGTTACTTTCGTCGCGCCGATCTCGGCGTGGACTACAAGAGTGACGACAGCCCGGTAACGGACGCCGACCGGAAGACTGAGCGCTTTCTTACCGAGGAAATTCGAGGACGCTTTCCCGGCCACGCAGTAGTCGGCGAGGAGTACGGGGCTTCGGCCGGAGAGAATGGATGGACGTGGATCATTGACCCCATCGACGGCACCAAGGCGTTCATCCACGGTGTCCCGCTGTACACGGTACTGATAGCCCTCGCGAAGGGAGACCGCTACCTGTGCGGTGCAATCCACAACCCCATCCTTCAGGAAACGGTTATCGCCGCAGAGGGACTGGGCTGCTACCACAACGGCTCCCCCACATCGGTACGCGAGGGGCGCTCTCTCGCCGATGCCACGGTCTGCGTCACCGACTACGCCGACCTGTACCGCCACAGTCCCGAATTCGCGGGCTACCTGCTGTCGGAAGCGTCGATCGCCCGGACATGGGCGGACGGCTACGGTTATCTCATGGTCGCAGCCGGCAAGATCGATGCCGCCCTCGATCCGATCATGAGCATTTGGGACGTCGCGCCCCTCATACCGATTATTCGTGAAGCCGGAGGAATCATTACCGAGTGGAACGGCGCATTGAGCGCCCGTCCAACGAGCGCGGTCGCCGCTACGCCTTTGTTACACGAAGAGCTGGTGCGTCACACTGCTCCCAGCAGCGGCTGAAGGCTACTTGCCACCCCCCGGCGGGCCGGCCGGCTCACTCGACAACTCCACGAGAACCGCGCCTTGACCGTAGCGTCGCGTCTTGCCCAATATCACGCCCACGCTCCTCGTCAAGGGAAGGTATGCATTGTTGACCGCGCGAACACGCGGTAGTATGTTACGAAAGCTAAGAGCTGAACCGGGGGTGAACTGGTTTCGACTTAGGAAGACGAGGTCGTACGTCGCAGGTGGAGCGCCAACTCCTAAAAGGCACCAAACGAATAACTGCAGACGACGCAGAATTCGCACTGGCTGCGTAAATAGCGGCCACGGGCACCTGAGACGCCGCTTCGAGGCTCAGGCTGCCTGACACAAAACCGAAGCTTGCTCGGCTCGAGTGTTCGGTCTCGGTCGGGGACACTTTTCCGGACTCAGCGAGGTTAGGCGCGTCTCTCAGCCGATACCTCGTGAAAACACAATGAGAGACTAAACCTGTAGAAGCGTGCGACACGCTCCTGAGGACGCGGGTTCAATTCCCGCCACCTCCAGTGACCGCGTCGGGACCGTCACCGACGTCGCCCCCTCTCCGACGCCCCCTACCAGAACACCGCCAGCCCCGTATTGAGGGCGCCGAGGGCGACAACGAGCCAGGCATCGGTGTTGCGCTTTTGAAGCCGTTTGATATGGAGAATACCGATAATAATCACCACGACGACCAGCTTCACGGTAATCTTCAGGTGATTCACCTCATCGCCGAGGTGGAGGACAAAGAGCACAATGCCGGTTAGGAGCTGCGCCGCGGCACCCCAGAAGGCAATGCGCCGCACCGGCCCGCCCGAGCCTGCCAGTACCGCAACGCCGCCGCCAATAAGGAGCGCGAGGCCGAGAAAATGCAAAAAACGAAACACCAACTCGAGAGCTTCCATGAAAC
>CAYPTH010000032.1:0-5833 GCA_964413635.1 uncultured Spirochaetaceae bacterium | reverse complement strand
TAGCGACCCTACTCCCATTCGATCGTCGAGGGAGGCTTGCTTGACACATCGTACACAACGCGGCCGACGGCTTCAACGCGATTGGTAATGATGGCCGAGATCTCGAAGAGGTCGTCGTGGGGAAAGCGATAGACGTCCGCCGTCATCCCGTCTTCGGAGACCACGCAACGGATTGCCGCCACATCGGCGTAGCCGCGAACGTCACCGACAACACCGACGGAGCGAACCGGCAGCAGAACCGAGAAGGCTTGCCAGATCTCGGTGTACAGACCGCGGCTTCTCAGCTCCCGCACCAGGATGTCGTCCACCTTTCGCAAGGTCTCACAGCGTTCCGGGCTCACCTCCCCGAGAATCCGCACCGCCAAGCCCGGACCGGGAAAGGGGTGGCGCTCCAGGATATCCCCCGGAACGTCCAGGAGTGCGCCCAGCGCTCTCACCTCGTCCTTATACACACCGTCGAGGGGTTCGATTATCCGTCCTTCCTCGCGTTTTCTCGCAACCAGGGGGGAACCGACGTTGTGGTGCGTCTTGATGACACGAGCGCTCCGACCGACCCCCCGACCGGACTCAATGAGGTCGGTGTACAGCGTACCTTGCACCAGGAAGTAGTCCTTCGGCAGATGATGGGCGATCTCCCGCTCCTGCACCGTCATGAAGAGGTCGCCGATAATCCGGCGCTTTTCCTCCGGATCGACCACTCCGCGGAGACCACGGAGGAATTCCCGCGCCGCGTCTATCACGTGGAGCTGTTTCGCCCCGGCCTGCCCGAGGGCTTCCTCCACCTGCTCACGCTCCCCTTCCCGGAGCAAGCCCGTGTCGATGAACATGAGATGCACCTGCTCTGCGGGAAGCGCTTCCAGCATCAACCGGGCGGCCACGGTCGAGTCGACGCCCCCGGAGACGAGCGTTAGCACCGAGCGTTGTCCAACTCGGTTTCGGATAGCCTCGACCCTGGCCTCGAGATAGCTTTCGACACTCCACTCAGCCGCGGCTTCACACATCCCCAGAGCGAAATTGCTCAGAATCTCCCGACCGAACTCACAGTGACTGACTTCCGGATGGAACTGAATGCCGACGAGATTCCGCTCTTCCCAGGCGATCGCCGCCGTCAGCCCGTGCGCCGTTGTCGCGACGACGCGGGTGTGTTCAGGCGGCACGGTAATTCGATCACCGTGACTCATCCAGGAGACGAACCCATCCTTCACGCCCGCAAACAGAGGATGTTCTTCATGAATCTGCACCGCGGAGCGGCCAAACTCGCGCCGGTCATCCCTGGCAACGGCGCCGTCGCTGTCCGTGACCATGCGCTGCAAGCCGTAGCAGATACCGAGCACCGGCACGCCGAGCTCGTAAACCGCGGGATCCGGTTCCGGTGCATCCGTATCATAGACTGAAGCTGGGGAACCGGAGAGCACAATTCCCTTCAGCTCGTCGAGAGGAAGATCGACCGCCGCCACGTCTCCGGGAAAAATCCGGGCGTATACGCCGATTTCCCGGATTCGCCGGCCGATGAGCTGCGTCGTTTGACTGCCAAAGTCGAGAACCGCTATTACGTCCATGGCCCGCGCCGCACAATGGTCTGCCGCCGCTCTGAGCCAACGGAGACAATGTCGATCCGCGAGCCCGTGTATTCCTCAATGAAAGAAATATAGTCCTTCGCCGCCTGCGGAAGCTCCTCGAAGACGGAAACTTCACTCAATGGCGTCTTCCATCCGGAAAAGCTCTTCACAACGGGCTCGGCTGCCTCGAGGGCTGTGATGGAAGCGGGAAACTCCTCCGTGATGGCGCCGTCGATCTTGTATCCGACGCAGGCCTTTACCTCGTCGAAGCTGTCATAGACGTCGAGGTGCGTGAGCGCCAGAGAATCGATCGAGTTTGCACGGGAAGTGTATCGCAGCGCCGGGAGGTCCAAATAGCCGCAGCGCCGCGGACGGCCGGTGGTCACCCCGAACTCGTTCCCGAGCTTCCGGATGCGATCCTCCAGGTCCGGATCCCAGCCTTCCCGGAATTCCGTCGGGAAGGGCCCGTTTCCGACCCGCGTCGTGTAGGCCTTGAAGACGCCGACAATGCGATCAAGCTCCTTGGGACCGAGACTGGCGCCGGTACTGGCCCCGGCGGCGGCGGAAATCCCTGAGGAAACGAAGGGATAGGTCCCCAGATCGATGTCCAGCAACGCCCCCTGCGCCCCTTCGAGCAGTATGTGCTCGCCGGCTCGCCTATTGTGGAGAAACTCATGGATGTTTATTGCGGCACCGCGGAAGAACTCACGGTAGGGTTCGAGAAACTCCCGGTCTTCCCTCGATAGGTGGTCGAAAATCCGTGGGTCCAGTAGATCCGCAACGCGGACACCGTCGCGCCGAGCCTTGGCAGCGTAGGCCATGCCGATACCGCGCCCGGTGGTACCGATGGGGAGAGGCCGCCGCTTGTCCGACTCCCGGTCCTCCTCCTTGTGGCGCGGAAGAACAAGGTGGGCGCGATCGGAGACGAAGACGCGGCCGCTCCACACAACCCCCTGCTCGGTGAGCGTATCGAGCTCCTTCTGCAACGCCTCAGGGTCGATCACCATTCCGCTACCGAGAACAACCCGCGTGTCTTCGTACAAGGCACCCGAGGGCACCAGATGCAACTTGAAGGTGTCGTCCCCTCGTACAATCGTATGTCCTGCGTTGGCGCCGCCGGAGAAACGCACCACGACGTCCGCCTCGGAGGAGAGAAAATCGACGACTTTGCCCTTGCCTTCGTCGCCCCATTGAGCACCGATTACTACTACGTTCATGCTTCTGATCCTATCGGGAGTAGTTTGGGGGTTCCTGCGTGATTGCCACGTCATGGACGTGACTCTCTTTCAAGCCCGCGGAGGAAATCTGAACAAACTGCGCCGTATCCTGGAGCTCGGAAAGGGTCCTCGCACCGCAATAGCCCATTCCTTTTCGAAGTCCCGTCACGAGTTGGTGAACGTAGGGCGCAAGCTCCCCGCGATAGGGAACGCGACCCTCGACCCCCTCCGGCACCATATCCTCACCTTCCGCAGCCTGATAGCGCTTGCCGGAACCACGCTTCATGGCGCCGATCGAGCCCATGCCGCGGTAGGTCTTGAAGATCCGTCCCTCATAGATAATCTCCTGTCCCGGTGCCTCTCTGAGGCCCGCGAAGAGACTACCGATCATGACTGTCGAGGCTCCCGCGGCAAGCGCCTTTGTAATGTCGCCGGAGTACTTGATACCCCCGTCGGCAATGACGGGTGTCCCTGTCTCTCGCGCAACCTCCGACGCCCACATGACGGCGGATAGCTGTGGCACGCCAATGCCGGCGACAACACGTGTGGTACAGATCGAGCCGGGACCAACGCCGACCTTGACCGCCTGCGCCCCCGCCTCAATGAGTCGCCGCGTCCCTTCGCGCGTGGCGACGTTGCCTCCCACTACCGGCGTGGTATACTCCGTCCGCAGCTTTTCGACGGCGGCCAATACGTTCTTCGAGTGTCCGTGAGCTGTATCCACAACCACAAAGTCTACCCGGGCATCGCGCAGAAGCGGCATACGGGCGTTGATCTCGCCCGGAGGAAGGGCCGCACCGACAAGGAGGCGTCCCGCCGGGTCGGTCGCGGCGTGCGGAAACTGCTCGTGCTTCTCAAGGTCCTTAACCGTAATGAGACCGGTGAGGCGCCCATCGCTATCAACAACCGGAAGCTTCTCGATCTTATGCGTGTCGAACTTCTCTTTCGCGCTGTCGATGTTTGGATTGCCGATCTCAACGACCGGATTCGAAGTCATGACGTCACGCACCTTCAGGCTCATGTCCCGGCAGAAACGCATGTCGCGACTGGTCAGGATCCCAACGAGCTTCTGTCCAGCGACGACGGGAAGCCCGGAGACTCCGAAATTGTCCATGACCTCGGAGGCTTCGGCGACCGATTGATCTTCACGAACAACGACGGGGCCCTCAATGACCCAGTTGAGGAAGCGCTTTACCGCCTTCACATGGGATGCCTGATCTTCCGGCGCCATGTTGGAGTGGATAACGCCGGTCCCTCCTTGCAGAGCCAACGCGATTGCGAGGTCGGCCTCGGTGACCGTATCCATTGCCGCTGAGACAATGGGGACGTTGAGGCGGACATCGTCGACAAGGGTCGTCTTCACATCGGCCTGATCCGGGACAAAGTCCGAGTATTGCGGAAGGAGGAGTACGTCGTCGTAACTCAGGGACTGCGTAATGCTCATGGGTTCTAGCTCCGTGCCACTTCAAGAAGCCGGTAGATATCTGACATACTGGCGATGTGAAACAATACCGTATTTGCGCAGTGGCCACAACTCTCCTCCTTGCCCTGCTCTCCGCTTGCAGTCAACCGAGCGAGAACACGGAGGATACGTCCATACGTCGACCACAGTACATCGTTCCCGAGGCGGCTTCGGGAATCGTGCTCTCTTCCTCGGGTCGCCCCGGGGTTTCCATCACCGAGCGCGAAGAGAGCACGAACATTCGCGTTCACCTCCCGGCGGACTACAACCCCTCGCAGGCGATCGACGCGAACCTCGATGTCGACCAACAAGACGAGCAGATTGTCGTCTTCAAGCGTCGCGATGACGAGGCCGATCGCATTCGCGTTCTCGTGGCCGATTTCGACTCAATTCGGAACGCCTATGTACCCGCCTGGAAGGGCGAAACCCAAGCCAACAATGTTCGCACCTTTTCCGTTCAAACCCGGGATCTTACCGGCGATCACAGCCCCGAGATCGTGGCCATCGGCACGGACAACGAGGGCCGGCAGACGATCGACGTCTTTCGTCGCGGAACGGTAAGCAACAGCTTCGGCCTCAGTTATGAGACCGTTGCGTCCTACCGCACCGATGCGAGCATAGAGATCGAGGAAGTAGAGCGTTCCGGCGCCTACGAGAGCGCGCAAACGGCCGGGGCGAGCTTTCCCATTGCGGTATACCGTCGTGATGTCGAAAGTGACAATGTCTTAGACCTCGTGAAAACCACCTACTACTGGAGGCCTGAGGAAGAGCGTTACGTCGAGGGCTCGGTCGAGGAGATTCCAGGAACACAGATAGCGGAGGAGCAACTCGCTCGGCTCTATTCAGGAGACGTGGAGGACTTCCGCAACCACCTCTCGGGACCGTGGTTCCAGACCGTGCAATCAGAGGATGCGCGGTTCACGAACATCATTCACTTCGATGTAGCCGATAACCGCATTGCCCTCCACCGCGACACGCGGCAAGAGTCCTACGACTGGATCAACTCCTACAAGACAATCTACCGGGCAGGTCCCGGCCTCTGGATCAACTCGCGGAACGAAAATCTGACCAGCGTTCGCCGGAATTTCTCCGTCGCAGTCACGGATCTGGATGCGATACAGGTCACCGTCGACGAGGCCGAGGACTGGGACGGCACCTATCGACGCCTCACCGGTGGTCTACAGCGCACCATGGTTCAACAGCCCGAAGAAGCTGCCCCCGCGCCGGACTTCACGCTTTCCGGTCTCTACCGCAACGAGAGCGGGACGGAGATCTTCTTCTCTCCCCCGCAGTTCACCATGCGTGGGGAGGAGCGCGGCGAGCTGCGCGGGGGTTTTGCCCTCTACCTGTTAGACCGCCCCGTGCTTCAGCTGAAGGTCCTCACCGAGAACGGCCTCGTGAAAGACCGGTACACCTATGCGGTGCGTTTCACGGAGGAGCAAAGCGGCGAGCGCATTATCCGCACCCTCGAGCTCCACCCGGCGAAGATCCGAATCGCGGGGACTCAACTCTCCGGGGAGGAGTCTCTCAAGCTGCAACAGATCGAAGAGGTCGAAGATGAGGCGGGCAGTGAAGAGACGGAACAAGCCGCGGCG
>CAYPTH010000031.1:17963-26741 GCA_964413635.1 uncultured Spirochaetaceae bacterium | reverse complement strand
GGGGCCGTTATCTGCGTACTCCGAAGAGCATTATAGCTCCCGCGGTTGGACTCGAACCAACGACCCAGTGGTTAACAGCCACTTGCTCTACCAGCTGAGCTACACGGGAACGGCTATCGGTAGCGGGAAATTACAATATCCCGTATCAAGTGTCAAGAAGTGCGGAACGGGCGGCCCGGCTATACAACGAACGGCGCCGGCTCTCCGCAGGTAGTGCAGCGCTTGTCCTTGGTCAGACCGGGCGCGGAGATCGTGTAGCGATTACGCTCAATGAGGGTAGTGCCGCAGTAGCGGCAGCGGGTGTCGGCCGCGCCGGGGACGTTTCCGGGATAGACGTAATGCAGATGCTTCCGTGCAATCTCAACTCGCGAGTAGAGGTGCTCCGGGGTGGTCCCCTCTTGCACGTACTGATAGCTCGGGTAGTAGGCGCTCATGTGAAGCGGGATGCTGTCATCGATTGAGGCAATGTGCTTGGCGATCGACTCAATCTCCTCGTCACTGTCGTTCTTTCCCGGTATCACCAAGGTGGTAAGCTCGAGGTGGCACCGGTCATAGGCAATTTCGATTGCCCGCAAGACCTCTGAAAGCCCCGCCTTGAGCTCCTTCCGGTAGAAGTCTTCTTGAAAGCCCTTGAGGTCGATGTTTACGCCATCCATTTCCGAGAAGATCTCTCGGGCCGATTGCTCATTGAGGTATCCAGCGGTGACCAGTACGTTCTTGAGGCCCGCCGCGCGGGTGCGCTCTGCGGCATCCAACACGTACTCCGCGTGGACGGTCGGCTCGTTGTAGGTGTAGGCCACGCCGACCGAGTTGTGCTGCCCGGCGCTGGCAACCAGATCCGCGGGATCCACGTATTCGGCGTAGGCCGTGGTCGACTGTGAGATACGGTAGTTCTGACAGAACGGGCAGCGGAGGCTGCAGCCGAGGAAGCCAACCGAGAGGACCTGGCTGCCGGGGTGAAAGTGGTAGAGAGGCTTCTTCTCAATGGGGTCCATGGCCAGCGCGGTCGCCTGACCGTAAAAGGGCAGGACGAGCGCGCCGCCGTCGTTGCGACGCACTCCGCAAATGCCGGACTTGCCGTCGCGGATGACACAGTTGTGTGGGCAGAGGTGACACTGTACGCCATCGTCACCGCGTGACTCCCAGTATTGAGCGCGACGTGGTGCGTCCGCCTCGATGTCGTGTGGGGTTTGTGACATTGTTTTCAATGTGCAATGAGAAGTGCGGCGCCGTCCAGTGTTGTGCCCGGGGGATGTCGCCGGGGAAACACTCCTAGACGCGCTCGTGAAGCAGACGCTCGGAGGAGCCTTCTATGTAGCCTTGAATCCGATTGAAAGGCTCGTCGCTTGCGTGCTCAAAACGAAGACCGAGTTCCTGTCCGGCCCGTACTACCGTGCAGTCAACGGTGCTAATGTCGTCGCCGAGTTGGAGGGAACACTCGTCGAGACGTTGACCCTGTTCCAGATCGCGGGTGCGAGCGGGGTTGGCCGGCACGAATCTGACGCCCGTTGTGGAGATATCGACGACGGTTCCGGTAATCACCTGAAAGCTCGAAGGATGAGTGAAGGCAAAGTGAATGTCATCCGGGCCGTGGGGAACGTATCGGTGCTCGGTGCGACCCTCGTCGAGCTTCTTGTACCGGCTCACGACGTCCTTCAGACGGGCAAGCTCGGTCGCGTCTGAGAGATCCTCACCGACAAGCGCATTCACCGCCAGGTGCTGCGCCTTCTCCGCCTCCTCTTCCGACAAGTCGTGTCCCTCCAGCAAGATAAACACGGATTCGTCGCGACTTCGTTGGTCTCGCAGGAAGGCGGCAAAGGGCTTCCAGTGGCGCGGAAAGTCCTGAGCGCTAAAGAGGATGAGGTCTGGATCGATCTCGTCCAGATTGTCCATCGCCTTGATGGGGTTGAAGTAGTGGATGAGCTCGCTCCCGTGGGGACGAAAGTGGGTGTGTACCAGCTTTCCGAGCTCTTGCCGATTCGAGACCAGGAGAATCTTCATGGAGCCGTGCCCAAGTTCGATACTGTGTAGTCGTAAATCTCCCAGCTTTGGTCGTCCTTGCGCAAGTAGTAGGTATACTTACGAATTGCGGTGAAGCCCTCTTCGCGGAAGCGGAGGTTCGCGACTACCTGGCCTTCGTTCTGGGTGTAGCTGGTCTGGAGAATCTCAAAGGTCTCGGGGATCGCACTGATCTCTTGATCGATGCTTTCCGCGCGCAGTTGCTCTCGAAACTCGGCAAGCTCCTCCTGCCGCTCCTGCTCCGACATTCGGACGTACTCACGCTCTCGGGCGGGGTTGCCACGAAGCAGACTCTCTACGTCCAGATAGAGGAAAAAACGGTTCCACTGACCTTGCTGGCGTGCACGAATCGTACGGCGTACCACCTCGTCCGGGGGAATCTGCTCCCGCTCGAGGATCTCGGAGGTTTCCTGGTCAATGCGCTCTTGCACCACCTCTTCCACCCTAGCAACGCGGGGGCGCACGGATAGCATGAGCCGGTCGGAACGAATGGCTTCCGTGCTACCATCAACCAGTTCGGGGTAAAACGTTGCCGTAATGACGTAGACACCGGGATCCTGGATATCAATGTAATCTCCGAGATCCTCAACGAAACCGTACTCGGCGCCGGGCTGTAACGTGAGCTCCCGGTAAAAGACCCGTTGATTCGACGTTCGGGCATTGATAAATTGCTGAGACGCATCGAGCTCCCGATTCGAGAGCGTTCTCACATCGAAATCGATGTTGAAGACCCGATTCTCCGCAAGGCGAAAGCGGAAGGATTCCGGTGACTCGTTGCGAATGGTGAGCTTCACCTGGATTTCGCTGTCCGGGAAGTAGACTTCCGTGTCGAAAAAGCGGATCGAAAGATCTACGCCTTGGGCGTTTGCAAACGGCCCAATGAGTGCAAACGCCACGACGGCGCAGAGGAGAACACGCTTTTTCAGGGAGTGCTTCGTTCTCACTGATACCAATTTTCGGAACAAAATATGGTTTCCTTATTCCAAGAAGTACTATCGAAGAAAATTCGCTCCTACAAGCCGTACAAACATCTTCGGCAGGATCTGATTGGAAGTCAGTTTCCTATCGATGTCTACGGTCCGAAGGGCGCCTTCCTCTCTTTACTTATCGGAGAGATTTTCCGTGACCTTCGCGATCAATTGCTCGTTGTTCTGCCTACGGAGCGAGAAGCCGAAGATTTGATCGGAGATCTGGACCTTTTTGGGGTCGATGCGCACCTCCTTCCATGGTGGCAAACTGTGCCATACCGAGAGACACCAAGCAACTCCGGCGTCTTCGGTGCACGGGCACGGGTCCTATCCGAGATGCTCGACGGAGAGAAGCAGGTCTTCGTTACCTCGCTGCGGGCCCTGCTTACGCCGGTACCGCCGGTGTGGTATCTCCAGGACCGGCGCCTGGTCGTGCACCCCCGGCAGGAGGTCGATCCGGTGGACCTCGGCGCGCGGCTCGAACACTTCGGATACAACCGTGTTCCCCGGGTAGGCGTGCGGGGAGAGTACGCCCTCCGCGGTGAGGTTGTGGATGTTTTCCCCGCCGGTGCCGAGGAGCCGATTCGCATTGTCATCGACTTCGATGAAATCTCGGAGCTGAAGTCCTTCCATCCCGGAAGTCAGGCGTCTTCAGGTGCCCTCGACCACGCCATCATCACCCCCATGCGGGAGCTTACCTGGGACGAGGAGCGCCTTTCAGTTCTCGAGCGGCAGATGAGCAGTGCGCCGGAATTGTCCGAGACAGCGGATGACGTGATTCTCGAGCTCTCCGAGCGCGGTCGAATGCCGGGGGAAGAGCTCCTCTTTCCCTTGGCTTTCGCCGAAACGGCAAGCGTCTGCGACTACCTTTCACGCTTCTCCGTCATGGTGCTTGCCGACCACGAGCGCCTCGGTGCAGCGGCGCAGGCGCTACAAAAAGAGTATGACGGACTGTACCGGAAGACCAAGAAGGATCGGGCTGTCCCACGCCCCGGGCGTATTCTCCATGATTACGGCGAGCTCCTCGACACGCGGGGGCGCCAGGTCCGGGTGCGGTCCCTGAAGCAGGAGGGCGAGACCGGCGTGTACGGGTTTCCCGTTGACCCGCCGCGGAGCTTCTTTGGCAACGTGGACTTTCTCAAGGAAGAGCTCACCAATCTCGAAGAGGCGGGGTTTGATCTCTACATCTTCGCGGACTCTGAGGCACAAACGCAGCGGGTCGAGCATCTTCTCTCGGAGTTCGATGTCACGGTACTCCCAGCCTCCATTTCCGCAGGATTCACGGTTGCCGATCTGAAAATCGCCGCCATCCAGGAGAACGAGATCTTTGGCCGGCGTCGGCGGATTCCACGTTCCGTGAAGCACGCCCAGAGCGCCGAGATCGAGACCTTCATCGAGCTCTCGCCGGGTGATCACGTGGTTCACGTAAATCACGGGATTGGGAAGTTTCACGGCATCGAGCGCATGAATGTGGGGGACAACGAACGCGACTACATCTGTCTCGAATACGCGGGGGAGGAGTACATCTACGTCCCGATCGAGCAGGTGAACATGGTCCAACGCTACATCGGTACGGGCGGCTCCGAGCCTCGACTCGATCGCATCGGCGGGAAGTCGTGGCAGAACCGGAAGAGCAAGGTTCGCTCGAGCGTCGAGGATCTCGCCGAGCGTCTGGTGAAGCTCTACTCACGCAGGAAGAAGGCGAGGGGTTTCGCCTTTCCCGGTGATACGGAGTGGCAACTCGACTTCGAGGCGGCCTTTCCCTACGAGGAGACGGAGGATCAGCTGCGCTGCATCGACGAGGTGAAGCAGGACATGGAGAGCCCTGCGCCCATGGACCGGCTCATCTGTGGCGACGTCGGCTACGGAAAGACCGAGGTGGCCATGCGTGCCGCCTTCAAGGCGGTCGCCTCGGGCAAGCAGGTCGCCTTTCTCGCGCCGACGACAATCCTGGTCGAGCAGCACTACGAGACCTTTCAGGAGCGCTTTGAGAAGTACGCCGTGAACTCGGCCATGCTCTCCCGCTTCGTGCCGAAGAAGGATCAGAAGGGTGTTCTCCAAAGGCTGGAGAGCGGCGAGATTGATCTGGTCGTTGGAACACACCGGCTGCTCCAGAAGGATGTGAAGTTTCACAATGTCGGGCTTCTGGTGGTCGACGAAGAGCAGCGCTTCGGCGTGAAGGACAAAGAGCGACTAAAGGAGCTCAAAGCGTCGGTTGATTCACTGACGCTCACGGCGACGCCCATCCCGCGTACGCTGCACATGTCGTTGCTGAAGATACGCGACATGTCGGTCTTGAATACGCCGCCCCACAACCGCCGGCCAATTGAGACCTTTATTGAGGAGTTCAATGAGGAGCGTGTCGCTGAGGCAATTCGCCGCGAGGTGGCTCGGGGCGGGCAGGTGTTCTACCTGCACAATCGCGTGGAGACCCTGGAGAACGTCCAGCGCTTCTTGCAGAATTTGCTTCCGGAGTTCCTCATTGAGAGCGCCCACGGACAGTTGTCCGCCACGGAGCTCGAAGACATCATGCATCGTTTCGTCCACGGCGGCTTTCAGGTTCTCGTGTCCACTACCATCATTGAGAACGGCATCGATATTCCCAACGTGAACACAATCATTATCGATCGCGCAGACATGTATGGAATTTCTCAGTTGTACCAGCTGCGTGGACGGGTTGGGCGCTCGGAGCGCGTTGCCTACTCCTACCTTTTCTATCCGGAGGGAAGGGCGCTCTCTGAAATCGCCATGAAGCGGCTCCAAGTGATATCCGACTTCACCGAGCTCGGGTCCGGCTTCAAGATTGCCTTGAAGGATCTCGAGGTGCGCGGAGCGGGGAACCTCCTCGGGCGTCAGCAGAGCGGCGACATTCTCTCCGTCGGCTTCGACATGTACGTCAAGCTTCTCGACCACGCCATAAAGGAGCTCGAGGAGGAGGGCGAGGAAGAGGCCCCGGAGGTCTACCTCGAGCTCGACTACACCGGCTACATACCGGACTCCTACATCACCGAGCCTGTGGAGAAGATGGAGGTGTACAAGAAGATTGCCGCCGTGAATACCGAGGCGGAGCTCGAATCGGTCTACGGGGAGTTGGAGGACCGCTTCGGCCCGCTTCCGGAGGAGGTGCAGAGTCTCCTTTCTCTGGCCGAAATCAAAGTGATCTGCCGGCAGCTCTTCATCTCTTCCTTGCGAGAACGGAAAGGCACCGTGGAGGTCGAGTTCTCGAAGGTGGCAAAGGTATCGCCCGAGCGCGTTCTGTCCCTCATTCAGCAGAGCGGAGGCAAGGTGCGGCTCGACCCGAAGCGGCCGCACGGGCTGATCCTTGATACGGGTTCCATCGGGCTCAAAGAGAAGTCGGAGTTCATTCGCAGTCGCCTCTCGACATTGCTTTGAGTCCTGCTACAATACTTCATTACACTTGGAGTGGTATGGCAAAGACAAACGTAGACCTTATCTGGAGTATTGCCGAGCTTTCCGCGCTTTTTGAGAAAAGCACGAACATGGAGGGCTTCCTCCAGAATGTGGTGGAGCTCATTGCATCTCACATGAACGCGGACGTTTGCTCCATTTACCTCTACGAGTCCGAGTCGGAATCACTTGTGCTTCGCGCTACACGCGGCTTGAGTGCGGACTCCGTTGGGACCGTGCGGCTGAGCATCGGGGAAGGCATTACCGGACAGGCGCTCAAAGAGTTGCGGCCGGTTCGAGAGGCGCGGGCGAGCCGAAGCCCCTTCTTCAAGCCCGTGCCGCACATAGACGAGGAGCAGTACGACTCTTTCCTCGCAGTCCCGATCAAGCGTGGCTTGAATCGTATTGGGGTCATGACCCTGCAGCACGGCAAGTCGGATTACTTCACCGACCAGGATGCCAAGGCCATGCAGGCTATCGCCTCCCAGCTCGGAGCGACCCTGGAGAACGTCGAGATTCTCATCAACATCCACGGTGAGGCCGGGGAGAAGCGAAAGGCTCCGACCATCGGCGCGAATGTTGTGATTCGCTGCAAGGCGGCATCTCGCGGCATTGCCATGGGGAGCTCTGTCATTTTCGGCAACCGCCGCGCCTTCATTCACGATTACCAGGCTAGCGAAGAAGATACCGACGACGCCTTGCTTCGCTTCGACGCTGCCTTGGGCCACACCCTCCGGCAGCTCGAATCCCTACAGCGGGAGATCGAAGAATCTCTTGCCGACGTCGCGTCGCTCATTTTTAGTGCCCACCTGCTCATGCTGAAGGATCAGGAGTTCTCCGGTCGGATCCGAAACGCCATACAGGAAGGCGCGAATCCGGAGAACGCCGTCATCCGCATGGTCAACTCCTATGTGGAGCTGTTCAGCAAGACGGATTCTACCGCAACACAGGAAAAGACCCTCGACGTGAAGGACCTCGGGCACCGCTTGGTGCGGAACCTGAAGGCGCTCCGCGACAAGAATCACAAGACGAGGGAGGACATAGATGAGGGAGATTACCGAAACCAGATTGTGATTGCCGGAGAGCTCTTCCCGTCTGAGCTCGTGCGTATCTCGGCGCAACACGCCGAGGGGATCGTTCTCGAAGACGGCGGTATTACGGCTCACATTTCAATCTTGGCTCGGTCCCTCGGACTGCCGGTTGTGGTGACGAAAGACAGTCGCATTTTCAGTATGGATGATGAAACCGATCTCATCCTGGATGCCGATGCCGGACGGATCTACGTCGAGCCCGACAGCGAGGTGTATCAGCGCTACGCGGCAACAATCGAGGCGCGTCACGCCGAAGAGGAGCAAGAGGTCGCGGTTTCCGGGCCTCCCCGCACCGAGGATGGGGTTGAGATCGACGTCATGGCGAATGTCAACATTATCCACGATGTTCGCACGGCCCGCCGTCACGGCGCCTCCGCGATCGGCCTCTACCGAAGCGAGTTTCCCTTTCTGGTCAGGAGTGACTTTCCCACCGAGGCCGAGCAGTTCGCGATCTATCGTCGCATCGTGTACACCATGGGCAGCTCCCGGGCGATACTGCGAACCCTCGATATCGGTGGCGATAAGATTTTACCCGAGGCCGACTTGGCGGAGGCGAATCCCTTCCTGGGATTTCGGGGCATTCGCTTTTCGCTCGGGAATCCGGATCTCTTCAAGGAGCAGCTACGCGCCATGGTCCGGGCGGGGAAGGACATTGACCTTGGCATTCTGCTGCCCATGGTGTCATCCGTAGACGAGTTCAAGGCCGCCCGCGCCGTTTTGAACACCACACTCTCGGAGCTCAGCGGTGAAGGGGTCTCCTTCAATGCCGAGCCCAAGCTCGGCGCCATGGTTGAGCTTCCCTCCGCAGTCTGGGCAATTAACGACTTGGCCCGGGAGGCGGACTTTCTCTCTCTCGGCACGAACGACTTGGTCATGTATCTCCTGGCGGTAGACAGAACCAATGATCGCGTCAGTCAGATGTACAAGCACTATCATCCTTCGGTTTTGCGCTCCCTCGAGAGTGTCGTTTCGACGGCGAATCGTCACGGCTGTCCGGTGTCGATATGCGGTGACATGGCCTCGGACTTCACCATGCTCACCTTCCTCATTGGGATTGGCTTGCGCAGCTTCAGTGTGGAACCCGCCCACATTCCTGAGCTCAAACGACTCATTACCGCGGCGAATGCAGAGAAGGCGGCCCAGAGGGCGTACTCCATGTTGGAAATCTCGAGCATTGCGGAGATGGAAGAGTTCCTGCACTTGAGCGCCGGTGCCGCCGGGGACGAGACCGCCGGCAACGAGACCGCCGGCAACGAGACCGCCGGCAACGGGAGTGGCGCGTGAGCAACCAG
>CAYPTH010000031.1:0-17863 GCA_964413635.1 uncultured Spirochaetaceae bacterium | reverse complement strand
ACGAGACCGCCGGCAACGAGACCGCCGGCAACGGGAGTGGCGCGTGAGCAACCAGGGGGATGAGCTGCCGGAGCGGGGAGCGCCGGCTTCCGGCAGACCTGGGCACATCCGAAGCTACGTGCTGCAGAAGCAACGCATGACAAAGGCGCAGGCCTCGGCCTACGAACGCCTCCACGAGCGCTTCTGCATTCCCTATTCCGATACGCCGGTGAGTCCGGGAACGCTACGCGCCCATTTTGACGACCCGGACCGCCCGCTGGTGCTCGAGATCGGCTTCGGGATGGGTCGGACCACCGCGGAGCTCGCCGAACAGTGGCAGTTCACCAACTTTCTGGGAATCGAGGTGCACCGACCCGGTGTCGGAAAGCTCCTGCACGAGATTGAAGCGCGCCAACTCCGCAACATTCGCATTGTGCAACACGACGCCGTGGATGTACTGCAGCAGATGCTGCCGCACCCCATGTTCGACGGCATTCACGTCTTCTTTCCCGACCCGTGGCCGAAGAAACGGCACCACAAGCGACGGCTGATTCGCCCTAAGATTACTGAGCTTCTTTGCACCCGGCTGGTCAAGGACGGATACATATACGTGACGACCGACTGGCGGGATTACGGCGAGCAAATCCTCGCGGTGCTTTCGGCTACGCCGGGCTTGCACAACCCCTACGACGGCTTTGCTCCACGCCGGGAGTGGCGCCCGCAAACCGCCTTCGAGCGCAAGGGCTTGGCGAAAGAGCACGCAATCTACGAGCTGTACTTCACCAAGCTCGAGTAATCGCCGGCACGGTCCTTCCGCGTATATACGAGAACGCAGCATTTCTGCTACGTTGTATGCACATCTACACGGAGAAAGAGCATAAATATGAGCCATGTAACCAGCGACTTCGTGTCGCGTCACGCTGCGCTTGCAGAGCGCAATAGCTACATCCAGCCTGAGTTGAACCGTCGCTACAACACCAAACGGGGGCTGCGAAACGAAGACGGAACGGGTGTTCTTATTGGCCTCACGGAGATCGGAGATGTCCGCGGCTACATCATTGAAGAGGAGGAGAAGGTGCCTATCGAAGGGCAGCTCCTCTACCGCGGAATCAACGTTCGCGATCTGGCCCTGGGATTCCAACGGGACAAGCGCTTCGGTTTCGAGGAGGCTGCGTATCTCATTCTCTTCGGAGAGCTGCCAAGTGAGTCTGCCCTGGCGGAGTTCACCAAAGAGTTGGCAGACAATCGCAAACTCCCGGAAGGCTTCATCCAAGACATGATTCTCAGCGCACCGAGCTCAGACATTATGAACAAGCTCGCCCGCTCGGTCTTGGCGCTGTACTCGTACGACGATGCCGCCGAAACGCTCAGTATCGCGAACGTCGTGCGGCAGAGCGTAGAGCTCATTGCGCAGTTTCCAACACTTGCCGCCTATGGATACCAAGCAAAGCGCCACTACTTTCACGGTGAAAGCCTGCACATCCACGGTCCGGAGCCGGAGCTCAGTACCGCGGAAAACCTTCTTCAGCTCATCCGGCCCAGCCAGGAGTACACACCCCTCGAGGCCGATATCCTGGATTTAGCCCTCGTGCTCCATGCTGAGCACGGCGGTGGCAACAATTCCGCGTTTTCAATTCACGTAGTCTCCTCCGCGGCGACCGACACATACTCCGCGGTTTCCGCGGCGGTTGGCTCGCTAAAAGGGGCAAAGCACGGCGGCGCGGCGGCGCGGGTACGCCTCATGATCGACGACATCAAGGAGGCGCTCTCAGATTGGACGGATGAAGATGAGCTGGCCGGGTATTTAAAGAAGATCCTCGGCAAGGAGGCGGGTGATGGGAGTGGACTCATCTACGGGATGGGACACGCCGTCTATACCCTCAGCGATCCTCGTGCCGTCCTCCTGAAGGAGCGTGCCGAGGCCTTAGCGCGCGAGAAGGGATACGAACGGGAGATGAATTTGTACAAGAACATCGAGCGTATTGCGCCGGAGGTTCTTGTCCGCGCAAAGGGCTACAGCGGCCCCATTTCCCCGAACGTTGATTATTACTCCGGCTTCGTGTACAGCATGCTGAACATTCCGCCGGAGCTCTACACGCCCATATTTGCCGTATCACGCATTGTCGGCTGGTGCGCGCACCGCATCGAGGAGCTCGTGAGCGGCGGCAAGATCATTCGTCCAGCCTACAAGAACGTTATCGGGAAGCGGGAATACGTGCCGATAGCCGAACGCTAAAGGAAACTCGGCACCTGAGACGAGATCAGCTCGCCTCTGCTTTTTCCGCCTCCGCCGCCTTGATGACCTCGTCGGCAACTCGGCCGGAGATCGGCTCGTAGTGGTTGAACTCCATCTCGAAGCCGCCGGTGCCGGATGTGAGGGAGCGCAGGTCAATCGCGTAGCGCATGAGCTCGGCTTGGGGCACCTGGGCGCGGATTTCCATGAAGCCTCCGCCAATGCTCTCCTGTCCCTGGACGCGACCACGCCGCGAGGTCATGTCGGAGAGGACGTCTCCAAGATACTGCTCCTCAATGAAGACCTGGAGGTCCATGACCGGCTCCAGGAGGGTTGGACCGGCTTTCGACATTGCGTCGCGCATGGCACCCTTCGCAGCCATCTTGAATGCCATTTCAGAGGAGTCGACGGGATGCTCCTTTCCGTCGAGGAGCTGAATGCCAATGTCTACCATTGGGTAGCCCGCCACAACGCCCTCTTCCATTGCCTCGTGGAGGCCCTTCTCAATGCCAGGAACGTAGCCCTTTGACACGGCCATTCCGCGAATCATGTTCTCGAACTTGTAGTACTCGCCGCGCTCGAGAGGCTCAATCTGAATGACGACCTCTCCGAATTGGCCGTGCCCGCCGGACTGCTTCTTGTGACGGTACTGGGAGTCGGCCTTCTTGGTAATGGTCTCGCGATAGGCCACCTTTGGAACTTTCGTTTCAACGTTGACCTTGCTCGCTTTGAGCTTGTCGAGAACCATGTTGAGGTGGAGCTCGCCCATGCCCGCAATGACCGTCTCCTTGGTCTCCTCGTTGAATTCCACGGTGAAGGTGAGATCCTCCTCCACGAGTCGATGGAGCATATCCCCGAGCTTGTCCTCATCCTTGCGCTCCGCGCCGTGGATGGCAACTGCGTGCACCGGTTGGGGCAATTTGAGGGCGCTGAAGGTGAAGACATTGCCCGGTGTGCAGAGGGTATCGTTCGTGTTGACCGAGCTGACCTTGGTCAGTACGCCAATGTCCCCGGCCACGAGCTCGGAGATTTCGTCGAGTTTCTTGCCCTGGGTCGTGTAGATCTTGGTGATCTTTTCCTTCTTGTTTTCGCGGGCGCTGTACGTTTCCGTGTCGCTGGAAAGAGAGCCGCTCATGACCTTGATGAAGGAGAGCTTGCCGGAGAACTGGTCGATTGCGGTTTTGAAGCAGAGCGCGGAGAAGGAGCCCTCGCTGGAGATCTTCATCTCCTCTTCCTTGCCCTCGCCTTCGCCCTCGGCACCGGGGATGATGTGTTCCGTTATATTGGCCGGCGATGGCGCCGCCGTCGCGAGGAGGGACAAGAACGCGGCCAGGCCTGAGTGCTGAAGCGGCGCGCCGCACACAACCGGGACGATCTTATTGTCGCGAAGGCCTTCCGTCACTCCCGTAAAGATCTCATCATCCGTCAAGGACTCCTCTTCGAGGTACTTGGTCAGAAGGTCGTCATCTCCCTCCGCCGCAGCTTCCATGAGAGCGGAGCGCGCTTCCGCAGCGGCGTCGGTGAAGTCATCGGGAACATCTGTGGCTGCCTCCGCCTTGCCGGGCTCGGGCATGGGATATGCCTTCATGTGAAGAAGGTCGATAACGCCCTTGTAGTCGCCGCCACTCCCCATGGGAATGGTCACCGGCACAAAAGTTTTATCGAACTTCTCACCCAGATCGGCCAGGGTCTGGGTGAAGTCGGCGCGATCCTCGTCCATCTTCGTAACAAAGATCATGCGCGGCATATTTCGGTCTTCCAAGCGCCGCCAGAGCTTGATGGTCTCGATCTGTACTCCCGACTTGGCGCCGACGGTGAGAACAGCGGATTCGGCGGCACGGAATGCCGCAACTACTTCGCCGACAAAGTCGGAGGCGCCGGGAGTGTCCAGGAGGTTGACCTTGTGATTGTCCCAAGTCAGATGAGTTAGGGTTGTATGAATAGAGAAGCCATTCTCTATCTCATCAGGGAAGTAATCGCTCGTCGTGCGACCGGACTCGACAGTCTCGGCCTTCGGAATGGCACCACCAGCAAACAGTAGGTGTTCGACCAGTGTCGTCTTGCCGGTGGTGCCGTGACCGGCGACGGCGACATTGCGGATAGCATCGGTAGTCGTGCTCATGAACCTATCTCCCTTCGCGTGGTATCGGTTGTGCGGGGTGGCTTAACCTAATTTTAATCCCCACACTATAGGCGCGGCCGGTAGCGGTGTCAAGAAAAGGATCCTCAGCCCTCGCTCTTCAGCCCTCGGGCTTCCGGGCGAAGTGGGAGAACTCCATGGCGTAGTTGCCCCGGCCTTGCGTCATGGAGCGAAGCGCCGTTGAGTAGCCGAACATGTTGCGCAAGGGCGCTTCGGCGGTAATGTGCTCCATGGCGGGTCTCGACTCAACGCCGTGAACGAGCCCTCCTCGCATGGTGATGCCGTTGATTACATCGCCCATGAAGTCTTTCGGGCACATGACATCCACCTTCATGATGGGCTCGAGGAGGAAGGGCGAGGCGTGGCCGCAGGCGTTGTCGAAGCCCAAGCTCGCCGCCGCCTCGAAGGCGAACTCGGTGGAGGTCTGCTCGTTATAGGTCGCGTCGACCATGCGTACATCCACGTCGATCGTGGGATAGCCGTACCGAATGCCGGAAGAGAAGGACGCTTCAACGCCACGGCGGACCGCCTCCTGCAGGTGCTCGGGGAGGACCGCCTTGGACACCTCCGAGGTGTAGGAGTTGCCGCCGCCTCGCTGATTGGGCGCGACGGTGAGGGTGATTTCGGCGGTGTTTTCCTTACCCGCCAACATGCGGTGGAACTTCTCGGTGTGAGTGTAGGAGGCGCCGACGCTTTCCCGATAGGTGACCTGCGGGTTGCCGACGCGCGCGCCGACCTTGAAGTCGTCGGTGATCCGCGTAACGAGGACCTCGAGGTGCAGCTCACCCATGCCTGAGATGATGATCTCTCCGGTATCCTCATCCTCGTGCACGAAGAAGGTGGGATCCTCCTTGGCCAGGACCTGCAGGACCTCTTTCAGCTTGTCCCGCTGGGACAGGGTCTCCGGTTCGATGGCGACCGAGATCACCGGCTCAGGAAAGTGCATCCGCTCGAGGATGACGGGGAAGCCCTCGCTTCCAATGGTGTCCCCGGTCTGGGCCTGTTTGAAACCAATGAAGACCGCAATGTCCCCGGCGTTGACCGTGTCGAGCTGCTCGGTTCGATTCGAGTGCATGCGAAGCAGACGGTGGACTCGCTCCCGCTTCTTCTTATCGATGTTCATGATCTGAGTTCCCGCTTTGATGGACCCAGAGTACATGCGGACGAAGCAGAGATCTCCCGCCTCGCGCTCCGACTGGATCTTGAAGACCAATCCAAGGGGAGGACCGTCGAGGGAGCGCTCGACCTCAACCTGCGTTTCTTTCTTTGAGTGAGTACCGATTGCCGGTGGGAGCTCCTCCGGCGCCGGCAGGTAGTTAATGACCGCGTCCAACAGCGGCTGGACACCAATATTGCGCAGGGAGGCACCGCACATCATGGGCACCGCCTTGAGTCCGATTGTCTCCTTCCGCAAGACCTGGTTGAGAAGATCCACGGGGATCTCCGCGCCCTCGAGGTAGAGCTCGGTGAGCTCGTCGGAGAATGCGCTGAGCTGGTCGAGGAGCTTCTCCCGCCACTCGTTTGCAAGCGGCGTTAGCTCCTCACGCAGGGGGTGACGCTCCTGGCGAGAGCCGTACTCCTCCTTGCTGAAGTGAAGCTCCTCCATGGCCAAGAGATCGATGGCACCTTCGAACTTCTGTTCCGCCCCAATCGGAATGCCAATGACAATCGGTGTTGCGCCGAGCTTTTCCTCGAGCTCTTGTACGACCGCGAAGAAGTCTGCACCGATGCGATCCATCTTGTTCACATACGCAATGCGCGGGACCTGGTAGGAGTCCGCCTGGTGCCACACCGTCTCCGACTGGGGCTCGACACCGCCGACGGCGTCGAAAATGGCAATAGCGCCGTCGAGGACGCGGAGGGAACGTTCGACCTCTGCGGTAAAATCCACGTGACCCGGCGTGTCGATAATGTTGATTTGGTGGTCGTGCCAGAAGCAGGTCGTCGCCGCGGATGTGATTGTTATTCCGCGGTTCTGTTCCTGGACCATCCAGTCCATGACGGCCTCACCGTTGTCCACCTCGCCGATCCGGTGGCTCTTTCCGGTGTAGTAGAGAATGCGCTCAGTCGTAGTTGTCTTGCCGGCATCAATGTGCGCCATGATGCCGATATTGCGTCGTTTCGAAAGCTCCATCTTGGCGGCGATGGTAGCACAAACGCCGCCGCCGGCAATAGCCGGGAAGTGCGGCCGGCGCCCGTGACGCCGTTGACCCGCCCGAGCCAACGTGGTAGCTTTTCACGCGTTCCGGGCGGTTAGCTCAGTGGGAGAGCGCCTGCCTTACAAGCAGGATGTCACTGGTTCAAATCCAGTACCGCCCATAGCTCTGCGACCGGACGGTGACGGGGAGCGCGTGCCCCCTTCAGTCCTCGATCTCGGCCTCGTATTGCTCGAGCTCAGGGGTGGGATCCCGGTATACCGCTTGATTGCGCCCCTGTCGTTTTCCATCGTAGAGGGCGTCGTCCGCTGCGTTTATTACCTCGGTTATGTCTGAGCCTTTCCCGCCACCGGCAATGCCGAGGGTCATGGTGACCGGAATGGCGCCACTGTCTGTCGGGATATCTTCTCCAGCTATAGCGGCGCGAAGCTTCTCGGCAAGGATGAGCGCCCCCTCACTGTCGGTTTCCGGGACAAAGACGACGAACTCCTCGCCACCCCAGCGGCCAACCTGGTCTTGCCCCCGCACGGTCTTCTGAAGGCGGTCCGCTATGACCTTGAGGACCTGATCGCCGGTCGCGTGGCCGTGGTTGTCATTTATCGACTTGAAGTGATCGACATCCGCCATGATGAAGGCGTAGGTTCGTCCGTTCCGTTTCGCTCGCGTGAGCTCGTAGTCGGCAATGGCCAACAGACTCCGCCGGTTGCGAAGGCCGGTCAGCTTGTCGGTTGTTGCCTGGGCCAAGAGATCTTGGGTGATGCGACGGAGCGTAACCTCGTTCTGACGAAACTCCTCCTCCCGGTACACATCCCGAAGGAGCTCCTTGTTGAGCTCAGCGTTTATCCTTTCCAGTCGCTCCTGGGATTCGCGAAGCCGGAGGTGTGAGCGCACTCGTGACCGGAGCTCCGGACCGTAGAAGGGCTTCGTGACGTAGTCGGCACCACCGATATCGAATCCATGAAGAATTGCATCTTTCTCGTCCCGAGCCGTGAGGAAGATGATTGGGACGTCCTTGTACTGCGGCATCTCCTTCAGGTTTTTGCACACCTCGAAGCCGTCCATGTGCGGCATCATGACGTCGAGAAGCACGAGGTCGAAGCCGTGCTCCTGCGCCTGCTCGAGCGCCTCGGCACCGCTCTCGGCGAATGCAATGCCGTAGCCTCCATCCTTGAGCTCGCTGGCGGCGAGCTGAATGTTGTCCGGATTGTCGTCGACAATGAGAATCTGGCGCCTATTCATGCGTCCTCCTGCGTCGGGTTCGAAAGCTCGGGGATCCCGAGCTCGCCGAAGAGTTGCTCGATCCGTTGCAGCGTCCGATCCACGTTACCCACGTCAAACTCGTCGGCGGCTTGTTGAAGCGCTTCGCCCGCTGCCTCTAGTGCCGCCACCCCGTGTTCATTGGCGGCTTCAATAACCGTGGCGGCAAGCCGGGAGAGCTCGTCGAAGCGTCGAAGTCGATGCAGCTCATTCACCGGTCTGCCGATGCGCTGAGTCAAGCTCATTCGCAGGGCGGTCCGTGTCTCCGCCGGCACGTCGGCAAGGGTGAGCTCCTCGTGGGCGCGGCGCGTCCTCGGATGAGCCGCAGCCTCATCGTGCTCCTCGACGGGGCGGGAACGCCGGTAGTACGGCAGGTCCGGCAAGCGCACGGTGAAGGTGCTTCCGGCGTCTTCCGTGCTCTCAACGGAGATCGTCCCTCCGAGGAGGGTTGCAATATTGCGAGAAATGGCAAGACCCAGCCCGGTCCCGCCGAACTCCCTACTTGCACTGCTGTCCGCCTGAGCGAAGGCGTCGAATATGTCCTCCAGCTTTGACGTCGGA
Organism: uncultured Spirochaetaceae bacterium; assembly: GCA_964413635.1. Classification (GTDB taxonomy): domain Bacteria; phylum Spirochaetota; class Spirochaetia; order DSM-27196; family PWMO01; genus CAYFQV01. Next base: position 9,537 of record CAYPTH010000031.1, on the reverse strand, counting down.
ATTCCGATGCCGGTGTCCTCCACGGTCACGGTCAGCGTTGCGAGACTGTCCGAAGTCGTGTCGGCGGCGGCGAGAAGCCGGATCTCGCCCCGCCTGGTAAACTTCACGGCGTTTCCCACAAGGTTGATCAAGATCTGCCGGAGTCGATGCGGATCGGTGCGGACCTCGAGATCATGGACGTCCTCAACATCGATCTCGAGACCTACACTCTTGCCCTGGAGTTGCACCTCGAACATGCGGCCGACCTCGGTGACCAGTATTGCGACGGTCACGTAATCGAGATGGATGTCGAGTTGTCTCGCCTCCACCTTCGACAGGTCGAGGATGTCGTTGATGAGCTGGAGGAGGGTCTGCGAGGAATTGCGTACGGTGTCCAGATATCGCCGAGCGGTTGGATCCTCGATTCGTTTATCGATGAGCTCACCGAGTCCAATGATCGCATTGAGGGGAGTGCGAATCTCATGACTCACGTTGGCTAAGAAGGTGCTTTTGGCGGCGCTGGCTTCCTCGGCTTCCCGTTTTGCACGGCGCAAATCCTCCTCCATGGCAATGCGGCGGGAGGCGTCCCGGGTTATCGCGACGATCTCCGAGAACTCTCCGCTTGTTTCGTCGAGGACAGTCTTACTCGTCGTTTCGACCCAGACGTAGGAGCCATCCCTGCGCCGGATCCGGTACGTGACGAAAACGACGTTTATGCCTTGTTGTATCGTTACGTGTGAACGGGATACCGCCTCCAAATCTTCGGGGTGGAACAGGCTGTATGCGTCCGCATTGATGAGCTCCTCCGGCTCGTAGCCGAGGAGGCTTCGACAGGCAGGAGACACGTAGATGTAGGTTCCGTCGGGGCGGTGGCGGCTGATCATGTCGGTCGCATGCTCAGCTAAGAGACGGTACTCGCGCTCGCTCTTGGCGAGGGCTTCTTCCATCTCCTTCTGTTCCGTCTTGTCGGTCTGGACGGCTACGAACCAGCGGAGGCTGCCGGTGTCGTCGGCTACGGGGGTGATTGTTTGGAGGGCAACGTAGATCGTGCCATCTTTGCGCGCGTTGATGATTTCCTCGCTCCAGGTCTCCCCGGCGAGGATGGTGTTCCAGAGTCGCTCGTAGTACTCCCTGGGCATGCGCTGCGACTTGAACAGCCGCGGACCTGCTCCGATCGCCTCGTTTCGTGTGTAGCCGGTGATCTCCTCGAAGGCGGCGTTGACGTACTGGATGGTCCCGTCCGTATCCGTAATGTAGATGGCGTGGCCGGCCACCTCGACGGCGCGATAGAGCCGGCGCAACTCATTGTCCTTGCGCCACCGCTCGGAGATATCGCGAATGGTTGCCACCAGGCAGGGACTGTCTCTGCGGGTGGAGTAGCGAGCCGAGACGGCAACCGGAACCGGTTCACCGCCCGTCGATTCTCTTCGCGCGCCCGCGTGGACGCGGCACTCGTGATCAACCGTCAAGTCGCCGCCGGCGCTGTGTGCCTTTGAAACGACGGCCCGCCAGTCGTGTGGGTCTAGAAAGAGGTCTTCGACAGCTGTGTCCAACAACTCGTCTCGCTCGAAGCCGAGTCTGGCAACGGATGGGCTTACCTCGGTGATTCTGCCGGTCTCCGGCGCAACCTCGACATATACGTCCTGGAGGTTCCAGAAAATGCGTCGGTACCGGTCCTCACTCTGCTTCAGCCGCCGCTGCGCCTGCCGTCGTAGCAGTATGTTGATGAGCAGCGTTACGACTCCCGCCGCCAGCAAGACGATGATGCCCACACCGGTCGCAAAAACTCTACCGTAGCGATACCACATTGCCTCCGGCTCGTTGACAAGAACACTCCCGTCCGGTAGCTGAGCGCGTCGGATTCCAAAACGTCGCATGGCGTGGTAGTCGAAGACGTAACGGTTCGGGCTCTCCTCAACTACCGGAAGCCGTGCCACCGCCTCGCCGGAGAGGATGCGTAGCGCCAGGTCGGCGGCGAAGGAGCCTTGGGCGTCACCGTTGACCACTAAGCCCCCAACAACGCCCTCGGTAACACTGAAGTCCCAAGCGCTGTAAACCGGCGCCCCGGTTGAGTCAGCGACAAACGCGGCGCCTTCTCGGGCGCTGAAGCTACGGCCGTCCGCCGTGCGGAAGACGGAGAGGTGAAAGACAATGGCATTCTCGGGTAACTCACCGAGGGCGGTGCGCAGGGCGGGGGCTGTGAGCCCTGCAAGTCTTTGCACCTCGTAGTCACCGTCGAGGTCCGCAACCGCAGCATCAAAGCGTCGCTGATTCAGCTTGCCGCTTGTCGTAACGTCGCTGACGGAGACGAGGCTTGTGGCCTTGGGGTGCAGCGTGGTTGCGATCGCGATCGTCCCGGCAATGTCGGGCTGTTCCGCCACGCCGGTCGCCGGTAGCAGGCGGCTGAGAAAGTCCTCGTCATAGGTATTGGCGCCGGCAAAGACCACGGGCGTTCGACCGAAGAGCGCCTCACGATTCTCGGCGGCGAAGTTGGCGGCGTTGTCGTCTGTAACAATTACGACATTGAAGCTTTCGAGGTCGTACTTGCTCCGAAGGAGACCACGAAAGGACTCTGCATAGCGGGAGAAGTCGTAGCGCTTCGAGTCCATGTGCTCGGTAAAGATGAGCGGCGGTGCGTCTGCATCCGATAGGACCCGTCTGATTGCCCGGTCCATGGAGCGCGTCCATGGGTTTCCCTCACTGTAGGAGTGGAGGAGAAGCACCTTGGGTCCAGTTTCGGGAGCAGCGTCCGGCGCTTCCTGGCTTTGCATGTCTTGTGCAGTCGAGAGCACCGGGAAGACTATAGGCAGGAGTACGAAACAAAGATAGAAGAGCGCTTTCGTCGGGGGTGGCGTTCGTTTCACCATGTCACCTTCGTCATGTCAACGGCCGCGCTCCATGCAGGTTGAACTGCTCCATGATTACTTCCGCCGCACGGATCATTGTCGCTTCACCATACGCTCTTCCCCAGAGCGTCAGCGAATCCGGCAGCCCATCACCGGTAAAGCCGATGGGGAAGGTCAAGGACGGATGCCCGGTAGCGGTCGTTAGAACCAAGACATCTCCCTGATCTGCGTAGGCGGGGGCAATGAGCATGTCTACATGAGACAATAGGGTGTCGACCACCGACACGCAATGGCGACGGAATCGCTGAAGTTGAACGTACTCCACGGCGCTCAAGAGGTGACTTGCGCGGAAGGTGTTTGGCCATGAATCCGCCCCTTGGCGCGCCAGCTGATCCGCGCCACCGGAGAGAGTGAGGTCCTCGAACACTGCGGCAGCATCCGCCAACAGCAGGTAGGCCAGGTTTTTGTAGGGCATCGGCGGTATCTCAATGGCGCGCAAGGTGAAGCGAGCATCGGTCTCCAGGTACGTAACAACGGCACTCTTTACGGCGCTGGCCCCTTCCGCGCTATCCGTGGTCGCCTCCCGTCTATCGAACCACCGTGGCATATAGCCTATCGTGAAATGGGGTGAGGCAGTCCTTAGAATCTCCTCATCTGCCACCGAGGGAAAGGTGTTCTCCACGCTGTCGGGATCTCCGTCGTCGCGGCCGGTGACCGCGGAAAGCACCACTCCGGCGTCTCGCGGATGGCGCGTAAGGGGCCCAATCTTGTCAAAGCTCCAGGAAAGCGGCATGGTGCCGGTGCGAGCAATCCTGCCGAAGGTCGGGCGCAAACCAACGACGCCACAGCGCATGGCCGGCGTAATGATGGAGCCCGATGTCTCCGTTCCCAATGCAAAGGAGAGCGCTCCCGTAGCGACGGCGGCCGCCGAGCCGGCGCTTGATCCGCCCGCGCCGTGGTCCGTGTTCCACGGATTGTTCGTTCGCCCGCCGAACCACTCGTCTCCCATGGCGAGCTCGCCCATGCTGAGCTTGGCAAGGAGCACGGCGCCGGCATCTCGACACCTCGCCACGACGCCGGCGTCGCGCTCCGGGATCCGGCCGCGAAACGGCTCCGCCCCGAAGCTGGTCTCTACGCCCGCGGTATCGAAGAGATCCTTCGCCCCGAAGGGGATGCCCCACAGACTCGCTCTGCCGTTGCTCGGTGACGCGGGGTGGCTGGGTGCCGGATCCAGTTCATCTGCGCCGGGATCGATCATGGTCACGACGGCGTTGATGGCGGGGTTTACGCTCTCGAGGCGTCTTCGTGCTGCCTCGATGAGTCGCGTCGGAGAAAGCGCAGCACTTCGTAGCAGGCGAAGTTGATCCACCAAGGGAAGGAAGAGGAGATCCACGTCGTCGGCGGGAACGGTATCCGAGCTTTCCGCCGATGCATGAGGTGAGCGCGTAGCTTGCGGCCATTCGGTCAGGACATTGATGTCCCCCGCCTCTGCCTCTGCGCCGCTCGGTACCGGGAAGGGTTGGTAGCCGGTTGCGGGATAGAGGTCGAGGGGAGGCTGGAAGGTGTTTCGCCGGGTCGCCATGGCTCGAGAGGCGTCGGCGAGGAATTGGCTTGCCAGCTCCGCTTCCGCCGCGGTAAACGCAAGGTCGAAGAGCTTCGCGGCACGACGAAGATCCGTCGTGTTCCAATGAGCTGTGTCATCCGACATGGTGATAGCTTACTCCGCGGACTCAATTCGGTATAGGGCGCCGTTGGGGGCGTCCGTGAGGAGGTAGAGGTGTCCATCCGGAGCCATGCGAACGTCTCGGATGCGTCCGAGGCTGTTTGGGAACAGCACTTCCTGATCGACAACGCGACGGCCCTCCATGTCGAGGCGCCGCAGGTGGCGCCCGGCGAGAGCTCCAACAAAGAGGTCCCCCTGCCATCCGGGGACGGCTTCGCCCTGATAGAAGGCCATTCCTGATGGGGCAATAGACGGGTCCCAATAGACGATCGGTTGCTCCATTCCCGGCTTGGATGTGCCCTCGCCAATGCGCCGGCCGCTTCCGTACTCTTCACCGTAGGTGATGACCGGCCACCCGTAGTTGTTCCGGGCCTCGACGATGTTGACTTCGTCACCCCCCTGCGGGCCGTGCTCGTGGAGCCACACCTCACCGGTCTCGGGGTGAATTGCCATTCCCTGGGCGTTGCGGTGGCCGTAGGAGTAGATCTCAGGAAGCGCGCTTGGCCGGTCGACAAAGGGGTTGTCTCTGGGGACGGAGCCGTCCTGTGAGATCCGCAGGGTCGATCCGGCATGGTGCCCGAGATCCTGGGCATTGTCCCGCGCCCCCCGGTCGCCAATGGTGAACAGCAGCGTACCGTCCTGCAAAAACACAATGCGGGAGCCGAAGTGCCGCGTCGAGTACGCGGCCCCCTCCATGACGAAGATCTCCTCTACCGACTCGAGGCGGGAGTCTTCGAGGCGGGCGCGCGCCACCGCCGTGCCGAGCCCATTGGAACGTTGTGTAACGTAGGAAAAGAAGATGCGGCGACTCTGTTGATAGTCCGGTGCAAGCACCACATCAAGGAGACCACCCTGACCGGAGGCGGCAATTGACGGCAGGCCCGAAATGGCAGTCTTCTCGCCTCCGGGAGACAGGCGGAGCAAGCGGCCGGGCCGCTCGGTTACCAGGAAGTCTCCGTTCGGGAGAACGGCCAGGGCCCAGGGCCGGGAGAGCCCCTCGGCAACTCGGACTGCCCGTATCTCGCCGGGGTACGCGCCCGAACGGTCGCTCACCTGCGCCGGGTTGGCGCTCATGCCGGTGGTGAGAACGAGGAGCAAAATAAAAACCAAGCACGCATGGCGTGTTCCTTGCACAAAGGCCTCCTTCGGCACGCAGGGTTTCGCGGCGCGTCTTGTCTTCCCGCGACGAAACACCGGGAGAGAATATACGGGTGAAAGCGCGCTGCGTGGAGGGCTCCCGCATTGGCGTTCGTGCAATTTGCGTCTACCCTGCACACCTAAGGAGGATGCGATATGTCGGATCGGCCGGCCATCTACGCTCACCGCGGCGGCGCCGGGCTGCGACCGGAGAACACCATTGGTGCGTTTCGCAATGCGCTTGACTTGGGAGTCGACGGGTTGGAGTTGGACCTTCACCTGAGCAAGGACGGTGTTATTGTCGTCTCCCACGACCCCACGGTTGACCGCACGACGAACGGTACCGGGAAGATTCGTGACCTCGCCTGGCAGGAGATCTCCGCCCTGGATGCAGGCCATGGCTGGACGCATGACGGCAAGGTCTTCCCCTTTCGGCATCGGGGATACACCATCCCGAGTTTGCCGGCGGTCCTCGAAGCTTTTCCGGATGTGACCATTTCCATTGATATCAAGGAGCACTCGGGCCGCGCGGTGGATGCAGTCGTGGCGACATTGCGAGAGCTCGACCGCGTGGAGCAGACCGTGGTCGGCTCCTTCAGTGGCGCAGTCGTGGGCAGATACCGCAAGCGGGTGCCCGAAGCCGCTACGGCCTTCTCCCAGAGAGAGACCCTGCGCCTGGTCTTGGCGTCCCGCGCCTTCGGGGCGGGACGTCGTGAGCGCGCGGTGGCAGAAGCTCCCAGTGGCGGTGCCCGCGGTGGATCCCGTGGGCCGAAGTACCTCATGGTTCCTCCCGTGTACAAAGGACTCCCCGTCATTACTCGGGAGAGTGTTGAGCGGGCGCACCGAGCGGGCGCGCGTGTGGGCGCGTGGACCATTAATAGCGCAGCGCAGATGCGTGACATGATCGATCTGGGGGTGGATATCATCATCACCGATCGGCCTGATGTCGCGAGAGAGCTCATTCGCGAGTTGTGACGGTGGTCGCTTTTCGGTAGGATTCGGCCATCATGACGCCAACGCTTCTGCTCAACAGCGTCTTTGTACTCCTGGGACTCGTCCTCCTCTATCTGGGAGGGCACTTCCTCGTTTCCGGGGCGGCGGCTCTGGCGCGTAAGTTCAACGTGCCGGTTATTGTTGTTGGACTCACGGTCGTCGCCTTCGGTACATCGGCCCCTGAGCTCTTCGTAAGCCTCATTTCTGCATGGAAGGGGCTTATGTCGGTCTCCGTCGGCAACGTTATTGGCAGTAACATAATCAACATTGCGCTCATCCTCGGGCTGACCTCGATCGTACGTCCCATGACTGCGTCCCGGAAGACCGCATTCGTTGATACGCCTATCATGCTGTCGACCTACGCGGTCCTCGCCCTCATGGCCATGAACTACCGTTCCTCGGAGGAATTCATTTCCGGGGGTGCGATCTTCCGTTGGGAAGGGCTGGTCATGATTGGCTTGCTGATTGTGTACCTGTACTCGCTCTACCGCTACGCACGGAACCGCAGTGTTGAGGAACTCGAGGAGGTGAATCTCGAAGAGGTCCCGCAAGAGCCGCAGGGGCGCCTCATTGTCCTCCTGCTGAAGGTGATAGGCGGTGTCGCCGGCTTGGCCGCGGGCGGTCAGCTTCTCGTCGACGGCGCGTCGTGGATTGCGGAGAACATCTTCGGAGCATCCGAGCGCTTTGTCGGCATTACCATCGTCGCCCTCGGCACCAGCTTGCCGGAGCTCATTACCTCCATGGTCGCGGTTGTCCGGGGAGAGATGGACATCTCACTGGGGAACATCATTGGGAGCAACATCTTTAACTCGCTCATGGTCCTCGGCGCAACCGCCATTATTCGGACAATACACATTGGGGAAACGAACTTCGTTACCGATTACGCCTACATGGTCGGGGTGAGCGTGGCGCTCTTTGCCCTGCTGGCAATATTCAAGCGCCTGCCCCGTTGGGGTGGTATGGTGCTCTTCGCATCGTACGGCGTCTACTTCGTCTACCTGATCCAGACCAGAACTGTCTGAAGGAGTGCATGCAATGTCGGGGATATCTCAAGACCGCTTCGCGCCCACGAAGGAGTTCCTTGATGCTGCGCCGACCGCCTTCCACGCCGGAAGTGAGATTGCCCGGCGCCTCGAGCGGGCCGGCTTCATCGAGCTCAAAGAATCAGATCGATGGAAGCTGGATTCCGGTGCCGCCTATTTCGTGCGGCGCTCCCTCGGAGCGGTGATTGCGTTCCGGATGGGCACGGAGGCTCCGGCGGAGGTCGGCGCGGTCATTGCCGGCGCACACACGGACAGTCCCGCCCTCAAGTTGAAGCTCGAGTCGGAGCGCGTGGTGGACGGAGTCGTAACGGTCGGAACGGAAGTCTACGGCGGGGCAATTGTTTCAACCTGGTTCGACCGAGACCTGGAGATTGCCGGGGTTGCAGCCCTGCGCCGTGGCGACAAAGTCGCCATGCGCTTGGTCCGCCTCTCCTCGCTTACCGGTGTCATTCCGAATGCGGCCATTCACTTGAACCGAAAGGTGAACGAGAGCTTTGAGTACAGCCGGCAGGACCACCTTCGCTGCATCCTCGGGAGCGCTGATGAAGGGATGGACGAAAAGGCGCCCGGAGTGATCCGAGCGGCGGTGGCGGAGGAGCTCGGAGTTCCTGCACATGAGATCGCGGACCTGGACCTCTTCCTGACGGACTCGGCGCCGGCCGTTCGCATTGGGCGTGGCGGAGCCGGCGCCGGCGACTGGTTCGCGGCGCGGCACATTGACAACCTTCTCGGCTGTAGCACCATCTTGGATGCAATCTGTGCTAGCGAGGCGACGGCGTGGCTGCAGGTTGCGGTGTTTTTCGACAACGAGGAGATTGGCAGCCGCTCACACGCCGGTGCACAGTCGGGATTCCTGGACCGCGTGCTGGACCGCATTGTCTGGGCGAGCGGAGGCACGTCGGAAGACGGCTATCGTATTCGTGCAAAGTCCTTCCTCCTGTCGAACGACGCCGGCCATGGCGGGCATCCAAACTTTCGGGACAAGTACGACCCGGCGTATCTGCCGCGCTTGGGTGGCGGCCCGGTGATCAAGGTGCACGCCGGGTTGAGCTATACGAGTCTGGCCGATACGGCGGCACATTTTCGCAAGGCCTGTGAAGCTTTCGGGGTTCCCTGCCAGCGCTTCGCAAACCGCTCGGACGGGCGAAGCGGGTCGACAATTGGTCCCTTGATCCAAACGCGCTCGGATCTCCGCAGCGTCGATGTTGGGATTCCCATTCTGGCCATGCACAGCGTTCGCGAGACGGCGGCTGTTGCCGACATCGATCTCATGACCAGAGCAATCGAGGCGCTCTACCGGCTGGGACCGCTGCAACTGGAGGTGTCATGAGCGTTCGGCGGATCTCGACATCGGTCTATCAGATTGGCTTCGGCTTTGTGAACGCCTTTCTCATTGCGTCGCCGGAAGGTGGGAACGGCGTCACCGTCGTTGATACCGGGATGGCCGGAAAGGCGGACGCCATTCTCTCCGCCGTGACCGAGATTGGACGGAATCAGGAAGACATTGAGCGTGTAGTACTGACCCATCTGCACTACGACCACACGGGCTCCGCGGTGGAGCTTGGGAATCGCATTGCGGTCCAGACGCTTGCCCACCCGTCGGACGCGGCCGCCCTTCGAGAGGGCGTGGTTGCACGGCCCTTTGCCCCGGCGCCGCGCTTGTGGGCACGTCTCATGGCGGCGAGCATGCGCGGCATACCCCCCACGTCGGCGCCGATTGCGGTGGATCGCGAGTTGCACGACGGCGAGGTCCTGGTCGAGGCGGCGGATGCGCGGGTCATCCATGTGCCCGGCCACGCGGCCGGGCAGATTGCGC
>CAYPTH010000030.1:20597-26845 GCA_964413635.1 uncultured Spirochaetaceae bacterium | reverse complement strand
GATTCTCCTCGACGAGCTGGGACTCGCACCCATCCTGAGTCTTGAGATGCATCTCGGCGAAGGCACCGGTGCAGTCCTCGGAGGTTTTCAGGTCAACCTCGCCTCCCGTCTGGCCTCGGAGATGGCGAGCTTTGAAGAGGCCTCAGTAGACGACAGCGCGGTTCCGGAGGAAACGTACTAAGGTGGGCCGGGAAGGCAGGTCGCCGACGCGCGGCCGCTTCGACCGCCTTCTCAGTGTCCTCTCTTTGATGACGAGGGTGCCGGTTCCCCAACCGAGCGTCTTCGACCTGTCGCGAGCCGGCCTCTATCTGCCGCTGGTCGGATTGCCCGTCTGGCTGCTCGTAGCCGGCGCAGCAATTGCCGCCTACGGGCTCCTCCGGCTACCCATTCTGGTTGCCGGCACCGTCCTGCTGGTGCAATACTTCGCGTTCAACCTCTTTCACTTTGACGGACTCTTAGATTCCGCCGACGCACTCCTCTACAAGAGCGACCCGAGCCGACGGCAGGAGATCCTCAAGGACCACCACATCGGCAGCTTCGCGCTTTTCACCGGTGTCATGTACCTAACGGTGAAGTTCGGGCTCCTGGTTGCATTCGCGCGTTCCGCACCGGCCCTCTCCGTCGCCCTTCTGGTCCTGGCCTATCCGGTAACCGGACGCCTCTCCGCTGCGGTCGTGCCGCTCATCGCGCGGCCCCTGCGACAAGACGGACTGGGCGCCTACTTCCACCGATACTTCCTGTGGTACCTGCTCCTCGGCGGCGCACTCTGCCTGACACCGGTCGGCTTCCTGGCCGCCGCCTCGGCGGGGACCGCTGCGGCGGCTGCCGCGGTAGCCATGCCGCTTGTTGTAGCCGTGGCCACCGCCGTCTTTGTCACTCGGACCTTCCGTTCTCGGCTTGGTGGAATGGTAGGAGATGGCTACGGCCTGGCGGTGGAGTTGGGAGAGGTGGTACACCTGGCCGTGATGGCGGTTATTACCATTTCGTGAGTCCCGTATGAGCTGCGCCGGTTGGCCCGCTCGCACAGCCCGGGTCCGCGCCACCCTCGCCGCGTCGCGGAATCATTGATACCCTTGTCCCGTGGGAACGCAGATTCGCCTACTCCTCATCCGACACGGCGAGACGAACTGGAACCATCAGCACCGGTACCAGGGCCAAACCGACACTGAGCTCTCCGCGCGGGGCGAGGAGCAGGCCACCCGGATCGGAAACGCTCTGCGCTACGAGGAGCTGACCGCGGTCTACACCAGCAACTTGCGCCGGGCGGTTCACACCGCCGAAATTGCAATGGCGGCGTACGAGAGCCGGTCGGGACGCCGAGCTCCGCACCTTTCGGTCAAACCGGCAATCGCCGAGATGGCCTTTGGTGCCTGGGAGGGCTTCACCCACGACGAGCTCATTGACCGGGGAGACACTACGTATCAGCAGTGGATCCATGATCCCTGGAGCGTGGCGCCACCCGACGGGGAGGACCTGCGGGCGTATACCAAGCGCATCACCGAGTGCGTACACGGAATCCTGACCGAGAATCCGGACGGCTGCGTCGCGGTGGTCACCCACGGCGGCGTCATTCGCATGCTAGTCTCAACCGTGCTTGACTCCCCTGCCGCCGGTATTGAGCGAATCGATGTGGCTCCCGGAAGCATTACGCGGGTCACCTACTACAACGAGACGCCAATCCTCACTAGCTTGAACGAAACCGGCCATCTCCTGTGCGAATTCTTCATGTAAGTCCATTCCGTGTGGCCGGTGCGGGTATGGGAGGCGCGGGGCGGAACGGAGCCGCCGGCGACAAGCTGTCGTTGCACCGGCAAATCCGCGGGGCCCGTGGGGCCCCCCGGGGGCCCCACGGCGCGGGTATGCGCTAAAACTCTTCGAAGTCCTCGTCTGAAGCGTTCGAGGATCCCTCGAAGTCATCAACCGGGATCGTAATGCCGGTCTGCTCCTTGCTGGGAATGTCGAAGCGGCCGCCTTGAGTCTGCTCAGTGTGCGAGGCTCTCTGTGCGCCGCCGCCTGATGCAGCACTCTCGGATTGTCGTCCGGTCGCCTTGGCCGCGGATCCACCCGCCGCGCCGGTGGTCACCGCACCGGTCGCCGCCGCGCTGCTTCGTCCTGCAGGCTTCTGTTGTTGCGGACCGCTGGTCAGCAGGTGCCGGCCACCACGGTTGCTCTGTTCGTCAACGGTGAAGAAAGAGATCGACTGCTGCAGCTGCTCGGCCTGGCTGGAAAGCTCTTCCGCCATGCTCGACATTTCCTCCGCCTGCGAGGCGTTCTGCTGGACTACTTGGTCGAGCTGTGTAATGGCCTGGGTCACTTGCTGACTGCCGGAGCGCTGCTCGGCACTGGCGGCGCTGATCTCCTGGACGAGCTCGGCGGTCTTGGTGATATCCGGCACCAGGGCTCCGAGAAGCTGTCCCGCCTCCTCGGCCACGGCCACGCTACTGGTGGAAAGCTCGCTGATCTCGGCGGCGGCCTTCTGGCTCCGTTCGGCCAGGCGCCGCACCTCCGCGGCGACGACGGCAAAGCCCTTGCCGTGCTCGCCGGCACGGGCAGCCTCGATAGCCGCGTTGAGCGCCAGGAGGTTGGTGTTGCGGGCGATCTCCTCAATGATCGAGATCTTCTCTGCAATGTTCTGCATGGCGTCGACGGTCTGCTTGACCGATTCGCCGCCCTTCTCCGCATCCTGCGCCGCCTTTTCCGCGATCTTCTGCGTCTGGGCGGCGTTGTCCGCGTTCTGCTGGATGTTGGAATCCATCTCCTCCATGGAGGACGAGACCTCTTCCGTGTTCGCCGCCTGCTCCGTCGAGCCCTGGGACATCTCCTGGGCGCTACTCGACATCTGCTGGCTGCCGGAGGCAACGTTGTTGGAGGCGGATGAGATCTCTCCAACCACCGACTTCAAGCGCTGCACCATGTCGCGCAGGGCGTCGGCGAGCATGCCGATCTCGTCTTTCTGATCCACGTCGATGTTTGCGGTCAAGTCGCCGCCGGCAACGGTACTCGCAAACTCCACGCCCTTGATCATGGGCCGCGCAATGCTCAAAGCAATCAGGAGCGCCAGGATCGCCACGATAATTGCGGCAACTACGCCGACAATGAGTATCGAGGCAATGAGGGCCTGCACCGGTTGGCGAACCTCAGCCTCGTCGATCTCCGCCATGAGGGACCAGGTGGTGTCGTAGACGGGAAGGGGCATGTACGCGGAGAGAACCTGGCCGCCCACGTAGTCCGTAATTATCTGAGCGTCGGTGTTTCCCGCCAGCGCCTCTCGGGTAGCCACGGTATCGACGGAGCCGGCATCCGGGTTTCTGAAAGAAGCCGAGACGGAGTGCGTATCCGGCGAGAGGAAGGAGTCGGAGCGCATGAGATTATCGGGGCCGACGATGTAGGTCTCTCCGGTCTCACCCATGCCGGTTCGGTTCTGCATGATCGCGTTCACGCGATCGAGGGGCATCTGCAACGCGACGAGGAGTTGGATGTCCCCGTGCCGGATGACGGTATCGGAAATGAAGGCCGCCGGCTCTCCGTTGGAGGGGGCGTAGGGCTCGAAATCCCCGAAGGCGAAGTCCTGGCTCCCGAGCGACTCTCGGACCGCCTGTCCGAGGCTCGAATCCGCGTACTCTCCGTCTACGACGTTGGTCTGATAGTCCGCCTCTTGGGCAACGGAGTAGAAGACAAAGCCCTCGGGATTGATGAGAAAGAGATCGTAGTAGCCGTACTCTTCAATAAAATTGGCGTAGTAGTCGTCCGTTTCCCCTTCGAGCTCGGGTACAATGGCCTCCTCGAGGTCTTCTTTTGTCACGACGCCCCACTGCATGCCGTCCACGTCCAGCGGCGCGTAGGAGGCCATTACCAGCTTGCCGCTCGAGTCGGCAAAGACTTCCGTCCCTTCCTGGCCGTTGACCGCAAGCTCGAGGTACTCCGGAGCAATTGACGTGGCGTCATACCCAAAGACGAGATCGTCGCCCATGGTGGTAATGTCGCTCCGGAGGATGATCCGGCCGTCGACCAGCTCGGCCAAGTAGGTTTCGCCCGTCTCGCCGAGGCCGGTGCGCACGCCGACTATCCTCTGAAGCGCCTCGTATACCGGTCCACCGCGGAAGAGCATGTCCCGGGTAACGTTGTTCTGCGCGAAGAAGGTCTCAACTGCCTGCGCTTGGTTCACCCGAACCGCCTCCATCTCGGTCAGCGCGGCGTCTTCGAGAGACTCGACGGTGTGAGTGAGAACCTGGAGGTCAATCTGTCGGTCGTGGAAGTAGTCCTCGAGCTGCGCTTCCTTCACGTCTCGCAAGGCGCGGAGTTGCTTGAACTCGCTCTCCATGAGCGCGTCCGTGGACAGCGTGGCCGACCAGAAGCCGACAACCGCAAGGGGTACGACCCCAACCAGCACAAATAGCCCAATGAGCTTGGGCTTTAACTTTACGTTTTTGAGTCTGAACATGTGGACTCTCCTCCTGACACTCCGGTTACGGCAACCAGTGGGAGAAGCTGTGGGGCAAGCTGCGGGGCGAACACCATGGCTGCCTAAATGTATAAGACTTTTTTGGTCTTTTTGTCAGCTTCACTATAGCACTTGTGAACCACAGCGTGCAAGTTTTTTTGAGTTTTTTCTTGTATTTGCTGGTGCAAATCCGCCCTGCGGCTCGCTTGAAATACCGGCACGGAGCCATGTACCATTGAGTCACCTGCCGAATGCGTGATTCCCATGTGTACATGCCGGAGAGCCTCCCATCTTTTGGACGCCCATCGTTTGTGCGGTGGCTCAACGTTTCAGTAGTTGCGCTGTTGGCGCTCTTCCTCGGCGCGGAGGGGGTTCAGGCCGATCAGGAGTCGACCCAACCCAACATTCTGGTCCTCGTGGCGGATGATGCCGGCTGGGACGACTCAAGCGCCTACGGCAACCCGCGAATTCGGACGCCGAATATCCAAGGCCTGGCGGACACCGGCGTTACCTTCACACGTGCGTTCGTCACGACCCCGCAGTGCAGTCCATCCCGGGGAAGTATGCTGACGGGGCTCTACCCGCATCAAACCGGCGCGCCGGATCTCCACGACCCCTTGCCGGCGGATCAAACGATTCTGCCGAGCTACTTGCGAGACGCGGGCTACTTTACCGGAAACCTCCTGAAACAGCACATCGGCCGCGCCGCGGCAAGCCAATTCGACTTCTACTCTCGCCGCCTCGGCAGTTTCGAGACCTTCCTCGACCGCGCCGGGGAGCGCCCATTCTTCATGTGGGTGGGATTCCAGGATCCGCACCGTCCCTACTACCCCGGAGCGGCCGATCCGCCCCACGACCCGGCGCAGGTGCGCGTTCCCGCGCATCTGGTCGACACACCGGAGACGCGTCGGGAGCTGGCCCTCTACTATGATGAAATCTCCCGCCTCGACGGATGGATTGGGAACTACCTAGAAACGCTGGAAGAGCGCGGATTGCGGGAGAACACCCTGGTCATCTACCTCTCGGACAACGGCCCGCCCTTCCCCCGCGCGAAGGGGAGCGTCTACGACGCCGGCGTGCGGACGCCCTACATCTGGAGCTGGCCGGCAGCCATCGAAGGCGGCACGAGGTATGGGGGGCTTGCCGGCACCATTGACTTGGCGCCGACACTCTTGGACCTCGCCGGGGCGGATGTGCCGGCCCACATGGAGGGATCAAGCATCCGCGCGGCGCTCCTCGAAAGCGCCACGGACACCGGCGCGAACGCGGACACCTCCGGACGGCGGGCGGTCTTCATGCAGCGCAACTGGCACGGCACGGACGACCACATGCGCGCGGTGCGCACGAAGAACTTCAAACTCATCATCAATCTCTACAACCGGGATCCCTTCGGTCTGCCTCCGGATGTCGCGCAGAGCGATACGTGGCAAAGCCTCTTGGAACGCCACGAAGCGGGGCGCTTGAGCCCCATTCAGCGGACGAATCTGGCCCTCCCCCGTCCCGAGGTCGAGTTCTACGATCTCCGCCGTGACCCTCACGAATACACGAACAGAGCATGGGACCCGGAGTACGCCGAGGAACAGGAGCGTCTGTTTCGGCTGCTCGACCAGTGGATGGCTGAGACGAACGACTTTCCTCCGGGGCCGGAGCCGACGGGCGACCGAACCGACCGCGTGACGGGACGCCCCCTCAACTGGCGCTATCGGCTTCTTCGTTGGGCGGAGCGCTTTGTCGCTCCTTGGCTCCTGCCCTTGGTGGAAGCAGATCCATGAGACGGGTCGCGAGCCCGCAGCCGTGGCCGCGCCCG
>CAYPTH010000030.1:15994-20497 GCA_964413635.1 uncultured Spirochaetaceae bacterium | reverse complement strand
CCGTGGCCGCGCCCGCGTTTGCACAGGCTCACTTGTCGACAGCACAATATATTCTATATTTTTACATATAGAATGAGTAATCAAACATTGCGACAAACGATTCCGATACTTAGTTTCCTTCTATTGCCGGCGGTGCTCACCATTGGAGCGGGCGAGGAAGAAGAACGGCAAAGTCCGGCAGGAGAGACAACCGTGATCGACGGCGTTGAAGCTCGCGATCTCGGAGACGGGATAAAGACCACCATAGCCCTCGGGGACCTCAATCATGTGTGCCCCTTGGACTGCATTTCCTCCGTGGAGAACCCGGTTTTCGCCCCGGTTTCCGAGACTGCCACCCACCCAACGGAACGCGTCATCGGCATCTCAATCGACGGCGAGGCGCGCGCCTACCCGCTATCAAACTTTCGCGAGGTCGTGAACGATACCATCAACGGCAAGCCCGTGCTGGTCACCTGGTGCCCCCTGTGCGGCACACCGATCGTCTTTGAGCGCAGCGTGGACGGCGAGGCTGTCGAGTTCGGCGTCTCGGGCAAGCTCCACCACAACGACCTGGTGCTGTACGACCGCGAGACCTTTACCCTCTGGCAACAGCTCACCGGTGAGGCGATCGTCGGCCCCCGTGTCCCCGACGAGCTCACCATGATCCCCGCGGATCTTGTCAGCTTGAGCGACTGGCGGGAACGTCATCCCGAAACCCTGGTGCTCCAGGGCGGGGACGCTACCCGAAGCACCGGCAAAATGCTCCCCTACGAAGACAAGCTGCACGGAAGCTCGGACCACGGAAACGGGAAGCCGGACCGGCGGCTGGATTCATACGAGGTGATCTTCGGCCTCGAGATTGGTGAGCAAGCCAAGGCCTATCCGGAGAAGGCCATGCGTGGTCGTCTCGTCGAAGACAGTCTAGCCGGCACACCCATCCTGGTCGTGGGCTTTCCGGACACCAACTTCGTGCAGGCCTTTCGGGCACCGTCCGACGCTGCCGCAGCGGACGGGGCTCTCCGTTTCACGGTAGAGGGTATGGAAATCCAGGCTAGAGACGGGCGTCGCTGGGATGCGCAGGGCCGCGCCCTCACAGCTGGGGCAGAGGATCTGGAGCGCCTCATTACCCGTCGTTCCTACTGGTTCGCCTGGGCCGCCTTCCACCCCGAGACCAAGCTTCTCGAAGACGATGCATAGGGGGGCATTGCGGCCGGGACGTGAGCATGCTTAACTCGTGGGTATGATGCTCAAAGGTATCCGGCGAAAGGGCGAGTTTCGCTTTCTGGTCATCGATATCATCATGGTGGTTCTGCTCCTGGTGAATCTGGGGTGGATCATCTTCGATTGGCTCTACACCACCAATACAATCCGCTCCCTCCTAGAGAGCTGGACGCCGGGGTTCGCAGCGTGGTACGGCGCGCAGGTTCACCCCAACTTCATTCTCATCGATTTGGCCTTCGTCGCGGTCTTCCTCTTGGATTTCATTGTGGGGTGGATTGTGGCGGTCTCGAAGGGGATCTATCACCGTTGGTTCTTCTACCCCTTCATCCATTGGTACGACCTGCTTGGCTGTATTCCCGTCGCCGGCTTCCGCTTCCTGCGACTGCTGCGCTTCGTCACCATTCTGTACCGCCTACACCGGGCCGGCATCATCGATATGTCGGACACCGGACTGGCTCGTACCGCCGCCAAGTACTACGCCATCTTGGTCGAGGAGGTCTCCGACCGCGTCGTGGTGAAAATGATCTCAGATCTGCAGTTCGAGCTGAGAAACGGCAGTCCGGTCATGGAGAAGATCGTGGCCGATGTTATCCGTCCGCAGAAGGCGCAGATCGTCGAGTGGCTCTCCCACCGCGTCGAAACAGTCGCAAGCGAGAACTACGAGCGCTACCGAGATGAGCTGGAGACCTATGTGCAGCAGCGAGTGAATACGGCTCTGAAGGAAAACGGGGAGTTCGCGAAACTGAGGCAGATACCCATCGCCGGTCCCATGATACAGGACACCACGGAACGAGCCATCTCCGACATGGTCTCCAACGTCACGCGGGGCATTCTGCAAGACATTGCCTCCGACAAGAACAAGCGCCTTCTCGACGAGACCGCAGACATTGTCTTTGACGCCATGCTGGTCAAGGAGGAAGACTCCGAGCTCAGCGGCATGGTTGTGAACACCCTCGACCGTTCGCTCGAAATTGTAAAGAAGCAGGTTGACATCCAACAGTGGAAGCTCAAGGAGAAGGCCCGGGATGAGGACCATCTGCGAGAGCTGGTACGAGAAGAGCTGCAGCGATTGGCCGGCGACTAGGACTACACATGGGAAGCACAGTTAGCCCTCCTCGCCACACGGGCTGGTCGCCAGGAGGACCACGCACAGTGCGGCCCGCGCGTCCACGCCCGCCGGTTTAACTTCCTCTAAGAAGCGAGTCAGGGCCCCGGAGCACCGCGCATCTGCTCGCGCCGCCGCATCCGCTAGGAGGCGGACAGCGCGCTTCGGCTTGCCTTCACCCCAGACAGCGGCAAAGTCGGTCCACGTGGGATCGTCGAGCTCGCCCAAGAGTGTCGACAGAGCTGCGTCCGGCTGGTCACGGTGTGTCCGAATAAGACGGTAGTAGCGATCCTCCACCCCGCAGAGACTCGCAGCGCCAATGAGCACCTCATCCCTGACCGCCGCGGGAAGACCGGGACCGCAGGCCTTGTGGAGGAGAAGCTGGAGATCCGCCATGTCGCCCATGCGTGCAATGGCCTTCCCGCCGTACATGACGACCCGGACATGCTCCGCCTCGCGAAACTGCCGACGAATCCGGTCGTAGCTCTCGCTATCACCAAGGCGAACCAGATTCACCATGGCTTTGCCCACCAAGAAGGGATCGGCTGAGTCCAGGGCGCGCCGCAGTGGTCCGATTGCCTCGGCAACGCCGCGCTCACCGAGCATATCCGCGGCAAGCCACGCCGTCGTGAACACCCCGCTGTCGATCTGCTCCATGACCACGTTCAGCGACTCGCGATCCATGTGCAAGGTGCGCAGGGCGCGCAGCGCCTGCATACGTACCTCGAGGCGCGGCGAGTCCACGTACTGCCGGAGGCGCGCCTGCGAGAGTGAGGAACGTGTTTGGCGGAGCCGTGCAACGTCGTGCAGGTCCGCCGTCACGTTTGATCGGTCCTCGAGGCGATTCAAGGTCACGAGGGCCCAGACATCCCTCGGTGAGAATACGAGTCCGAGCACCTCCGGGACCCGCCAGTCTTCCACGCGCTTTAGCCGCGCCATTACAAAGATGAGCCCGGCAACAATGACGGCAACAACGCGGAAGTACCATCTATAGACCTCGATCCCGGTTTCGAAGTCTTGAAGAAGGGCGATCAGCGTCCCGCCGAGGACCGACCCGGCAAGCCCGGC
This sequence comes from uncultured Spirochaetaceae bacterium, assembly GCA_964413635.1. Classification (GTDB taxonomy): domain Bacteria; phylum Spirochaetota; class Spirochaetia; order DSM-27196; family PWMO01; genus CAYFQV01. The sequence goes on along the minus strand of CAYPTH010000030.1, from coordinate 17,124 downwards.
CGCGGCACCTCCGAACATCTCCGAGAAGAGCGTGGTCGCAAGGCGGTGCTTGCCGGGTGTCGTCGACAAGAGGTAGTGACCCAAGCCGACAAGGAGGCCGGTCTTGCAGTATCCGGCAACGAGGAAGGTTGCGCCGGCAATGACGGGATTCAAGGTTGCCGGAGCGAAGGCCCAGAAGCTTGCGACGGCGAAGAACCCGAAGGTGTAGATCACCAGGAGCGGGCGCGGCCCGACGTGGTCGGAGATTTCGCGGTTCACCAAGGAGGAGATGATGCCGCCGGCCACCACGAGGAGCGTCAGCACCAGCGCTTGGGAATCGGGAACTCCGTATCCGTTTTTGATCGTGATCGTCGCAAAGGGAATCACCAGCATGAAGGAGGTAAAGCCGGCACCGAAAGCCCATACGGTACGCCTTCGGACATCGTCCTGAAAGAGCTCCTTCGCCTCCTTCCCGAGGGGGGCGGTGGCAACCTTCCGAGTCTCACCGGACTCGGGGATGGTGGTGAGGACGTAGGAACCGATGAAGCCTACCAGCGCACCGGTGAGAATAATGAGTTGATAGACCCATACCGCTTCGAAGCTGCGCATGAGCAGGACAGCCACGGTCATGGATAGCAAGTGGACCGTCGTAAACCGAGCGAAGTTCCCGTAGATGAAGCGGCCTCGCTCGTCCCTGGTGGTAATCTCTCCGATGAGCGGGCGACTGTTGATGGCGCCGAGACTCCGAAAGAGGGCAAAGCCGAAGGCACCGAGCATGATCACCGCGCTCGCGGCCCACTGCCCGAAGTTCTGGGCCCATGGAGCGAATAGGATAATGAGCACGGAAGTGTACCGCAGTCCCCAGCCAAGAGCCCACGCCTTTGCCAAGCCGAAACGGGCAATCAGATTGCGGCCGAAGATCATGAAGGGCATGGTGAGGTGGATGAAGGATGCCAATACGGCAAGCGAGGAGTCCGCCATACCGTTTCTGATGCCGTAGAGGACCAGGACGTTCTCCATGAGGAAGGCCACCGGGACGGCGTTCAGCCACATGAAGAGGCGGTGTCGTTTCTGTCCGATGCGTCGCTGTTCCGCGTCCAGAGGCATATCTTTCGGCATAATAGCATCGCCCGACGGCAGTGGCACCCCCG
>CAYPTH010000030.1:0-15894 GCA_964413635.1 uncultured Spirochaetaceae bacterium | reverse complement strand
CGACGGCGCGCCACAGCGCCCAATTCCTGCTGTCTAAACCCGCCAAAGCTGATATACTTTGTATGTGAGCTACTATCTGTCGCGGGACTGGAGACACACCGTTATCGGCGGCGTGCGTGGACTGTTTCGGCTCTTGTACTTTGCGACGACCTTCGCCGTGGGAAGCGTCTTTGCCCTCACCGCTCGGGCCGTCCTGCCGACACGCACCTTCAACCGGATTCGCCCCGGCATGGCGCGTTATCTCGGACATATCCTTCTGTACGCCTCGAACATTCGCATTCGCCATGAGGGGAGTCCTCCGCCGGAAGGAAGTCTCATTGTTTCCAACCATCTGAGTTGGGCCGACTCTTTTACCTATCTCGGCGAGCTCGGCTGCCGCTTCCTGGCCAATCATCTGTACGGACAAATCATCGGCTTCGGTACCATTCTTCGATCAATAGGCGTGAGCTTCATGAATCGAATGAGCCTCCACGCCATTGGTTCGGCCCGGAAGACCGCGGAGCGGGTTCTCCAGCGAGGCGAGTCCCTGCTGATCTTCCCCGAAGGCCGAACGAGCAGGGGCGACGGGGTGCGCCCCTTTCACGCGGCACTGCTCCAAGTGGCGGTTGATCTGGGCCTCCCGGTCTCGTGGGCTGCCGTGCGCTATGAAACCCCGCGGAATTGGCCCCCTGCGAGCGTCGTTGTCGGTTGGGAGGAATGGCCACCGCTCCTCACCCACATTTACCGCGCCTTTCACGCCCCGCGCATAACCTGTCGGATCCGCTACGGCCAAGCCTGTGTCGACGGAGACGACCGGCGCAGCCTCGCCGAGAGCCTTCACCAGGCGGTGAGCGAGTGCTTTGAGCCCATGGAGCAGTTGGCGCGGGAAGCCCTGGCGCGCATCGACGTCATGCAGAAGGTTTCGCGCCCCCTCGTCTACGGTGATTAGCCAAGGCCGGCAAGGCGAAGACCGTGGCTTCTTCACGGCCCGAGATGTAGAATCACCGACGTGGCCGCGGACATCGACATTGCATTCCTGCACAGTTTAGCCCTCGACGCGGAGGATACCCGGGTCCTCGACCGCATTGCCGCGGATCGACGGACCCTCCTCGCCGGTGGAACACTGCCGGAGCCGGGGCGGCCCCTGCAGTTGAAGCTCGATATCGATCCCTGTCTCCGTCCGTCTTCGAGGGGGCCCGCCGATCCGCTCATTCTCACCCTGCGGAGCGACCTCGCACCGGCATCCCTGGACACGCTCATTGAGCTCTTCCGTGACGGCGTCCATACCCGGGTGGCGGGCTTTCGCAAGATAGACGCCGGCCCCCGCGCCTCCGGCGCAGCCCGCGCCACCGGCACCGGCACCACCCCCCCAGCGCCCGCACCGGCGACGCTCATTGACCTCGGCGCCAATGAGGGCTTCTATACCCTCCTCATGAAGCGCTGCAACCCGCAGCTCCGTGTGATTGCGGTGGAGCCGGTTGCGGAGAACGCCGCCCTTCTGCGACGAAACGTTTCCGAGAACGGTGTGACCGGAGTAACGGTGATAGAAGCCGCGGTGACCGCGCAAAGTGGCGAGATCGAGATCGAGACCTACCCTCATGTAGGGAGCGTCGCCTCCACCGACCTGCAAGCCTTTCCCCGGCCGTGGATTCACGCCGATCGCATTCGCCGCAGGGCCGTGCCTTCACGCACCTTCGCGGAGCTCTTCCGAGCTCACAATCTCGAGGCTGCGGATATCGTGAAGATGGATGTCGAGGGCAGCGAAGAGGAGATCATCACCGGCAACCTCGAAACGCTGCGAGCTTGCAGGCGTATCGTCGTGGAGTGTCACGGCACGGCGGTGCGGGAGCGTTGCACGGCGGCGCTCAGGAGCCTTGGGCACCGGATCATCCTGGAAGAAGCGAAGCGGAGTGGAGACGTATACGCGGTGAGCTCCACCGGGTGAGGCGCCTCAAGAGCTTACCTGCTGTCGATACTTCTCCACTTCCCAATTCCGGATGAACTCAACCTGTTCAGGCGGCATGAACTGCATCCCACCAAAGGCGGGGACAAGATGGGCAATCCGAGCTGCATCGACAAAGAGCTTACAGGCGTTCTGCGCTGCGGTCTCGGAGGTTCCGACCCCGATCACGCCCTCCCCGCGAAGCACCACGGCCTTGGGCGGCACGCCCTCGCTCCTGTTGTACGCTTGAAGCGTCGCCGCAAGATCCTCCGGGCGCTCGACCCAGGCCGGCGTATGACCGGCGTACACAATGTGATCCGGCGTGAGCGATCCCGCCAGCGGTCGGAGAGCGTCCCGGTCCGCAATAAAGGGATCCACGACGCCGTCCGCGTGGGGAACCGTGACGGTTTTCCCGCCCAGGAGCTCGCGGACGGCCGCGGCGGCATCGGCAAGGGCGGCGCCGGCTGCGCGAGGCTGTGACTCGGGAGGCGTCCCCCCGGCGGCCTCGGCCGTTCGCGCGGCTATCTCCGCGTGGTCACGCCGAATATCTCGTGCATCTTGGCCGTGGACCACGAGGCCGTGGTTCTGTAGCAATATGAAGCGAGGCTCCCTCCCGCCGCTTCGTTCCATGAAGGCACGACGGTCGTCGTAGATGCGCCGCGCGAGGACGTAGCCGGGATTGATCATGGGAATCCAGAGGAGCTCGTCCCCGAGGACCCGCGCCGCCGCGTCGGCACCTTCCGTACTACAGGTAAGGGCGTTCACCAGCGTCGGATGCGTGTGGTAGACAATGCGGCTCGGAAAGAGCGCGTGCATGAGAGCCTCAACGCTGGGTCGCTTGTTCTCTTCTCCTGACGCTCGGGCGGCAAAGAGATCCGTCTTGGCCTGGGCTTCCCGCTTCTCCCGGTCCTCCGGGTAGCGTGTCTGCCAGATTGCGTCTAGCTTGGAGCGCGCCATCTTCACGAACTGCTGCGGCTCAATGCTTCCGAGCGCCGTCCCGGATGCCTTGACCCACATCCACTCATCGTCCTTGATTGAGGTGTTCCCTCCGCCGCCGATGACCCAATCGGGACTCCGTCCATACTCTCGGGAAAGTGCAACAATTTCGTCCAACAGCATTGTCATAGGTGGCAACTCTACCCCGGCACGGAGCTGCCTGCCAACTATGCTCGGACCCTCAGTCGCCGCCGCCCACGCGCATCAGGGCAAGCGTATCTCCGAGCAGCACAATCGTCCCGCCGTCACCGTTGAGATGGACGAGCATCTCGCTCGCCCCGGGTGAGTCGAAGCGTCCGCGAAGCCCCAAGTCGGCTCCGTAGCGGAACAGCGAAGCGCCGGCGAGAACGAAGAAGCTCGGCTCCCCGGTGCCGTTGGGATCCGCAAGCACCGTGCCCAGTCGGGGTTCCGCCGCCTTCGACGGGACACTGACTGACCTTTGAAGCTCGAGCTCGAGGTCGCGCAATTCGAGCACGCTTCGGTCCCCCCGGCGCAGAAGCACGAGCAAATGCGTCTCGCCGTGGCCCGAGAGGAAGCGAAAGTCAATGAAGGCACTCGAATCAAAACGATGCGAGGCGGCCGGCTCGGTCGTCTCGTCCCGAGGCGTATCACGGAAGAGGTGGAAGTCAAGGAACTCGGCTGGTCCGCCGGCATCCGCATAATTGATCTGGTCGTGGCGCATGAGAAGCGAAGTCGAGTCACCGGGCACCGGATAGAGCCGGGCGTTGCCGGCAAGGGGCTCACCGCCCACCTTGACCAGAGCTGCAGAGCGCGTGCGCCCAGTTTCGTCGAAGCGAATGAGCCGCAGCAGAGCGTCAATACCGGGAGGTTCACGCTCGTGGCTTGTGCCGAGCACCCTGGCGTAGCCGGTGGGCCGGGTCGTGTAGGATACGAGGAAGGTGGGCTCTCTCCCGCCGGAGTCCACCAGCACGTCGATCGGATTTCCCGGAACGCGGTACTCCCACGCTTCGGCGCCGGAGTTCGGAGAGTAGCGAATGAACCCCCGCGGTGAATCGACCCAATGCTCTCTGGTCATGAGGTAGATCTCACCGCCGGCACTCAAGGCCGGGATGAGAGACCGGTAGTCACGGGCCGTACCGTCAATGGAGTATCGATGGACGCTCCTCCCGAAACCGTTGACGGCAAAGAAGGTGGGCTCCGCTTGATTCGCCGAGCCGACCGCGAGGTCGAGCTTGCCGTCTCGGTCCGCGTGGAAGAGGAATCCCGGCGCCGCCGGAACGACCGGTAGGTCCAGATCGTCGATCCGCCTGCCGTCGAGGGATAGAAGCGTCATGGACCGATCGTTCGCGAACAGCAATTCCGGTGAGGAGGTGCCGCGGACGTCGCCGAGAAGCACGATTCCGCGACCGTCTGTCGGATGTGGAATCCGCCGCTCTTCCCGCACCGTCCAGGTTTCGTTCCACGCCACGGGATAGACGTGGCTGTGATTCGCATCGAAACCGGGATAACGCCAGGCGGCGGACTGGGTGCCGTCGCAGGATAGAAGTGCGGACAGGGAGAGGAGAACGGCAAGGAGTCCGGTCATCCTTCGCAGGGCCCCGCCGGGCAGTGTAGTCACAGGCAGCTCCACCATGGTTCTCTCAGTAGGACAAGACGGCGACTTCCGAGCGCCCGATCAAGACCACTTCTGCCGTACCGTTGCGATCCATGTCCGCGATTCGGTAGGATACAACCTCGTCCGCGGGGAGAGAGAAGGAGGCGACCTCTTTTCCTTCCGGCGTCTCCAGAAGCAGCCGACCATCGCTGACCACCGGGATCTCCCACACCCCATCGTCGTTTACGTCGACCGGAGCTCCCGGCCGTCCAGCGATTTCCCGGCGCGGATGGACAAGCTCGAAGGCGCCGTTTACGACCTCGACCGCCCCAAGCTGCGCCCACCATAGCATGAGCAACTCGCCGTCCGGCGTTGGAAGAATACGAGTACCGAGCCGGCTGTTCTCGGGGCCGGCATACACCTCCTCGAGGGAGCCGTCGTCGTGGACCCGAAAGATACGCGGAGTCCCGCGGTAGTAGGTGGGATCCTTGTGAATTTGGGCAAAGAGCTCCCGCGAGCCGTCGCCGTCGGAATCGAACTCGAAGTACCGGGACCAGCCGTCCACGTCCTCTCCCGGAAACGGCCGTGAGTCCGGGAGACGTTCGCCCTCCGGTGAAAGCACGTGCATGTACAGCTCCGTGTCGCGCTCGGTGCTTCCATCCGGGTGGACGACCACGGCGCCGTTGCTGAAGGTAAACGCTCCGAGATAGACCCTGCCGTCGTGGTAGTGCAGCCTCGCCGCTTGGAGAGCGTTCGGATACGCGAAGGTGAGCTCACCGCTGTGAATGTCCAAGCCGTACATGACGCGCGGAGATAGCAAGTAGCCGGTTTGAATTCGGATCCACAGTGAGTCCTCCACCGCGCCGACGATTCGCGCCTTGGTGTCGAAGCCGCGGCTTAGCGGCTTTTCGAGAATGAGGCGGCCGTCGGTCTCAAGTAGTGCAATGGCCGGCACCGGTGATTCGATTTCTACGCCGATGTCCGGACTGCCGCTCCCGGAGAGGTCGGGCAGCATACGGTAGCGTCCGCCTGGAAGGGAGGCGGTCGACTGGAGCTTCAGTTCCAGTCGGTGATTCCACACCTGGAAACGGCCATTGGAAGAATCGAGCAGGAAGAGGTCGCCCCCGTCAACGCCGGCGTAGGAGCCCACCGGTCCCCACACGGCAAAGCCCTGTGGAACAGACCGGCGTGCCGTGACGGAAAGCGCCGAGTACCTGTCCGCCGGGATGGTCGGTACACCGCGGTGGAGCTCCACCGGAAAGCCTGGGAACTGTTTGGTGGAGCGTCCCGAGCCGACGTCAATGATCTGTGTTGTCGCCATTCCCGGTTGCACCTGGAGCTCCGCATTGGCGACGCCCCGCCCCGGAATCTCCGCCTCGACACGGTAGCTGCCCGGAGCGAGGCCGTGGAGGAGCGGCAAATCGGGAGTTGGGATGGGACGACCGTTCATGGTGAAGGAAGCCCCCGGTGGGTTGGAGTACAGCGCAAGCGTCCCCGTCGGCTCATCCTGCGGCCCGAGGATGTACAGGGCGTCGGAGAGCACGGCAAAACGGACCCCCTCGTCCGCTCCGCGGTAGGCTTTCGCTGCCTGGATTCGCGCCGGAAGGGCTACGCTGAGCTCCGTCTCGAGCTCTTCATCCAAGACAAAGAGGCTTGTACCGTTCGTGACGAGAAGCTCGAGCGTCCCATCACCGTCGAAGTCTCCCATCTCTCTGAGCTCGGCAGCATGAACACCTCCCGGTAGAGCGCGCTCGGAGACGACGCGCAGCCCCTCGTCGAGCAGTGAGACGGTTCCGGTTCGGTCCCACACCACAACGACGCGTCGGTGCCCCCCCTCCTCCGTTTCCCGCCGGAAGAAGCCAAAGCTCCCACCGCTCCTTCGCGGCCCCCGGTATTCCGCCTCGACACGCCCGAGCCCATCAAAGGCGCGCAGCGCCGCATGGCCTCCGTAGAGCTCGGACAGCCGTTCAACAAGCATGAGGTGCTCCGCCGCCCCATCCCCGTTGAGATCGAAGGGCTTGGTGCGGATTCCGGACGCCTGACCCTCTATTCGGTATCCTTCCTGAATCTCGGGACCGAAGGGCTGATACCAATCCAACTCGCCGTCACGACTGAGTACGTAGAGGGCACTGCGGGTATGATCGGTCTCGTACTGCGGCTCCGCCTCGCGCCACTCCTGGCTAACCGCACGCAAGGAAACGGCGACGCTTCCGTCGGCACCCATCGCAAGCCCGAGGGGCACGGGCCCCATGTGGTGCAGCCACTGCGGCTCGGTGCCGCGAGCGACATTTAAGCGCCCAACCAGTTTCGGGGCAATGCCGATATCTGAGTACGCAATGAAGTAGATGTTCGAGCCGTCAACGAATTGGGGCCGAGTCTGCGCACGGACTATTTCCCCAAAACTGGATTCGAGCAGAGCTTTCCCGTCGCCGCTGCGGACGACAATCCGCGCGGTCCCTCCTTCGGCGGACCCGAAGACCAAGTCCTCCTTTCCATCTTGGTCGACGTCCCCAAGGGTGGAGAGATGGAGCGTGTTCTCTCCGAGGGGAACTCGTCTTACCGACTCGAGGTCGTGAGCTTCCAGGATGTGTGCTTCCGTCCCCTGCCCCAAGACGAGCTCCGGACGACCGTCACCTTGTACATCTCCGACCAGGAGTTCTGAGACAGCCGGTTCGAAGCTGAGCGATTCGACAATCCCGTAGGTCTCGAGTCGAAGCTCTCGAAATTGCGTCGCGTTTACACCGCCACCGGCGAAGGCAGCACCACCGGAGAAGGTAGCGCTTTCGCCGCAGGAAGTGACGGTGAACACCAAGATCACTACGACAGGGAGTGCCGCGACCAGCCGTCTTTCGTAACGCGAGCGTCGTCGCGCCATTCAGACCTCCCGCGGAATCACAACGACGACGGAGGCGCCGCCGAGGTGTGAGTCCTCAATGCGAATGGAACCGCCCTGTTGCTCAACGATCGCCTTACACAAGGCAAGCCCGATCCCCATCCCGTCGTGTCGCTTCTTGTCGGAGTAGAACGGGTCGAATACCCGGTCACGTTGCTCCGGCGGAATCCCGGGCCCGTCGTCCGCGAAGCGCACAGCCGCCGCTTCCCCGATTGACTCCGCGGTAACAACGAGCTCACCGCCACCATCACTCGCCTCCTCTGCGTTTCGGATCAGGTTCACAAAGACGGTATAGAGATCCGCCGTGTCGGCGAAGACCGTCAGGTCCTCAGGCACCTCGAGCTGCACGAAGAATCGACTGTCCCGGTCAATCCCGCTGCCCTTCACGCTCGACTCGAGCACCTCCCGCAGAATAATGACACGAGATTCCCGCCGGTCGCTTCTGAAGGTATTCTGCAGACGCCGAACTACGCCTTGGATAGTCGCAATCCCGGTGCGAAAGCTATCGAGGATCTCGGGAACCTCGTGACGCGCCTCCGTTATACGCGAGACATCGCCGACGTTTCCCGCCGTCGCGTCGAGGACGGCATCTACGTGGGACTGCAGGAAGTCGATGTTCCCGGCAAGGTAGGTGATTGGATTGTTTATCTCATGAGCAATTCCCGCCGTCATGGTGGCGAGGTGCTCTCGGCGGCGCTGCTCCATGATCCGTGCGCTCGCTATGGCGAGCTTCCGGTTGAGCCGCTCCGTTTCGCTGAGAGTTGCGACCAACCGTGCGCGGTCGTTCAGAAGGCGCGTCAACAGATCCATGAGCAACGCGGCTAGCGCCGCAATCAAGTAGGTTGCCACAACGAAGACGAGCGGCTCCCCCCGGAAGCGATCCAGAAAGAGCCACAGCGCCAATGCGCCACCGAGCACACCCGGAATGGAGCCGGCTCTGATTGGTGCGCAGGAAAGCGCGATGAGCAGGAGAATGTCGAAGAAGGTCGCAATCAGGAAGGCGGATTGGACCGCGTCGAAGGTCAAGAAGAAGGGGAAAAAGAGATACATCTCGAGAACCAACGCGGCAAGGGCGAGGGGTAGATAGATCGACACCGCTTTCCTCAGGAGAAAAAGAAAGACTGCGAGCCCGGTTGCCGCAACGAAGGCAAGCGCCTCGATCGCCAAGACGGGGAAATAATTCGGAAGGACAGAGACGGCAAGAAGTGCCTTCGCCGCACTGAGCGCGCCATGGCCGGCCAGCAGCGCACGGAGGACAAGGACTCCAGTCTGGTTGACGGACGCCGCGGAAGCGCGACGGCCACGTTCTCCCGTCACCGCCTACTCCCGGCCTTCGTTATTGCCACCTTCCGAGGTGAGGAGCCCGTAGTCCCGTAACCTGTTTTTCAAGCCCTGCCGGCTCATTGCGAGTCTCCGGGCGGTACGGGTGATATTGCCCCCCTCCTGTTCGAATACACATCGGATTAGGCTCTCCCGGTAGCGATCGAGTCGCGCCCCGAGGTCAATCATCTCACCGGGCGCAACCCGCTCCGAGGGCACATCTTTGCCGCCAAGGGTCTCCGTCTCGTCGGCGGTGATCCATGGCTCATCGTCCTGCAGCTCTGAAGACAGCGCCGTCCTCACCACATCCGCGCTCAAGGGCCGCTCCGCACCGTGCGCCACCGCCTGCGAGATGCGCTTCGCGACCGACTTTAGTTCCCGGACGTTCCCCGGGAAGTCGTGACCCACCAATACACGCCGCGCCTCCTCTGAAAGGACCGGTGCAGGCCCACGTCGCGCCGCCAGACGTTCCATGATCAAGGGAATGTCACCAGGGCGTGACCGAAGGGGCGGCAGGTGGAGGTGCCGGGTGTCGAGGAGATTGTACAGACCACTCCGGAAACTCCCTTCGTCGACGAGAGCTCGAAGATTCCGATTGGAGGACAGGAGAAAGCGAACATCCACACTCCGCTCGCTCTTGCCGCCAAGGGATGCAAAGCTTTTGTGTTGCAGCAGCCGCAGAAGCTGCTCCTGGACGCCTTCGGTCAACTCTCCAATTTCATCGAGGAGAAGGACACCCCCGTCCGCGGCATCCAAGAGACCCCGTTTTCCCGCGTCCACACCGGTGAAGGCCCCCGGCTCGTATCCGAAGAGCTCACTCTCGAGGATACGCTCTTGGAAGGCTGCGCAATTGCAAACCAGGAACGCCCGTTCGCTTCGAGGCGAAAGGGCGTGAATCACCCGAGCAAGCAACTCCTTTCCCGTACCGGCCTCACCCGTGATGAGCACCGGTTCGTGGGTGAGGGCGTAGGATCGGGCGAGCTCGCCAATCCGTTTCATTGCCGGGTCCGCACCCACGAGTACATCGAATATGGAGGGAGGCGTACCTGCTTCGGCTTGAGACTCCTGCGCGAGGGAGGGCTGACTATCGCGCAGGGCGGCCTGAAGCTCGTCGTTCCGGCGCATGAGAGACAGGTGCTCCGCCGCGCGCTGCACGTGCTGCAGCAGCACGGTCGGGGTAAAGGGCTTCACAATGTACTTGTAGATGACATTGGAGTTCACCGCTTCGATCAAGTCTTCCGAATCGGTGTAGGCGGAGATGACGATGGTCAGAAAGTCCGTCTTTCGGGCACGCAAGGTCTGCACCATCTCGATCCCGGTCATGCCCGGCATCTTCTGGTCGGTAATGAGAATGTCGATGTCGTTTCGACTGCAATGCTCCAAGGCCTGGCGAGCATCGCTGAAGAGGCTTACCGGATAGTCCTTGAGCACGCGCCGTACGTACTTTGCGTTCTCGAGAATGTCATCTACTATGCAGACCTGCATGGGTGCTCACGCCGCGTTAGCCGGTTTTTTGATGTGTCAGACTACCAGATAGCGCAGAGCCGGGGAAGTGCAGGTGGAACCGTCGACTATTCGACGCCCTCGGCAATGAACGGCACGTCCATCTCGTTCCCCAGGGCGATGCCGGCGGCCACGCGACCGTCGCTCGTAACCCCTATACCCAGGCCGGCACGGCCGGCAATCGTATCCGCGTCGAGGCCAATGCCAAATCCGGCGACTATTCCCGGCGCCTCAATAATGCCTCGATAGGTCGATGCCCACACCCCGCCCAAGTCGATCCTGAATCGAACAAACAGGCGTTGGCCGGCGAGAAATGGCAGGTCGAGGAAGCGAATCCGCGCCTCGCCGGCAACCGCCGCCAAATGGTTCCCCCTGAGCTCGTTCGTGTAGAGCCCCTGAAAGGAGCGAAGGCCTCCAAGGGCGTAGTACTCGAAGTCGGGCAGGCCGGAGTCGAAGTCGCTCGCAAGCTTGATCTCGTAGAGCAAGGACGATTCCTCGAGGATCGGAGCGTACACACGCTGGGTGACGGAGGCGTGGTGGTAAAACAGGGAAGGATCAAAGAGGTACCGGGCGTGGTAGCTCACTTCCGTCTCCGTCCCCCTGCGGGGATAGGGAAACTGGTCTCGCGTGTCGGCGCGTGCCGCAGCGTTGCCCCCCACCCGGAAACGATCCGCCTCTATCTCCCGAACGGCCCCGGTCCGAAGGATTGGTTCCACCCACTCGGCGAGGCCATCGATACGCAACTCGGCGGCGTCGGACACGACGCTCACCAATCCGGGACGGAACCCGAGCTTCGGAACCGAGTACACCGAGGTGACCCGACGCTCCTCGTAGAAACGCACTAGCTGGTTCACGTTGTACAGCGCCGCGGTAGCTGCGCTGTTGCCGCCGAGGGGATATCGGAAATGGGTGGACGCGCTCAAGACCTCGCCAAGCCATACGCTCGTGCTCCATCGCGAGCCGAGCTTCCAGATGTCGCGGAGCAGGAGGTTTCCGAAAGCCGTGAATCCGGGCGCCGTCGAGGTCCACAGATCGGATTGATAGGCAAAGCCCCCCTGCACCTCGGTAGCCACCCGCTCCTTCACCTGCATGTCCACGTCGAGGATGTGGCCGTCGGTGTCATCCACCGGCTGAAGCGTATAGCTGACATGGCGGTAGTCCCCGGTACCGTAAAATGAATAGACCGCATCTCGAACTCGCTTTGTCGCGGTCTCACCAATCACGGCCGTACGCAGCTCCGCCTGCTCCGGCTCCGGAGGTGCGTCGCGGCTGAAGACGATCTCCTCCACAGCAAGCTCGCGCTCGGAAGCAGGGGAAATGAGGCGTTGACTCAACACGTAGTCCTGGGCCCGGGAACCGCCGGACGCCCCGCGCGATTCGGCGGAGGCACTCACCTGCTCCTCGAGGCGCGAAAGCCCCGGAGCCACCGCCCTGGCCGCTTGGCGCCCCCGTTCAATAAGTGCCGTCGCGGCGCCAAAGCTCGCGACGGTGAAATCGGAGACGTCCGGGTTGATGACCACATCGGCGTACGCGAGGTTCTCCCTTAGGCGACGGTGACGTAGAATCTGCGAGGCCTGATCCAAGACGGCAGGAGCCGACTCGAGCTCATCAGCGCTCGCCAACTCGCCGAGGCGCACGGCAATAATGTAATCCGGCTCGAACTCTAACAGACGATCAACCGGCAACAGGTTTGCCCAGCCGCCGTCGATGAACGCTTCCCCGCGATAGTGAACCGGGGTGAAGACGCCCGGCACCGCCAAGCTCGCGCGAATCGCCGTCTTCAGATCCCCGTCGGAGAAGACCTTCTCTTCCCCGGTACGTAGATTGGTCGCAATTACTCGCAAGGGCCGGGGCAGGCGGTCGAAGCTCCCGGAGACAGCGTAGCGGGAGAGCAGATCGTCGAGAAGCTCGACAACCGATTGTCCGGGAGAGACCCCGGCCTGTAGAATGGGCTCGGTTCCCTGGAAACCGAGTCTCAGCGAGTAGGTAGACTCACGGCGGCGTGCATCGTAGGGCAGACTGCGGCGGTCCGGCTCGTCGGTGAAGAGCTCGTTCCATTTGGTCTCCCGGCTGATCTCTAAGATGTCCTCGGCGGAGTACCCAGCCGCATACAGCGCGCCCACGACCGACCCAATGCTTGTGCCGGCAACGTAGTCAATGGGTATGCCCATCTCCTCGAGCTCCAAGAGGACGCCGACGTGTGCAAAGCCCAACGCTCCGCCTCCGGCGAGGGCCAGACCCACGGTATCCCGCGGAACCGGGTCGGCCTCTTGAGCTCGAGCGGCCAATGAGGACAGGCATAGCAATAGTGCAGTGACGGAGAGCAACCAGCGGTTCGTCCGACGCATGTTGCGCTTGAGCCTACGCCGGGGCTCCGGTAATGGCAAGCGCTCCGTAGATCTCCGCTTCGACTTCGGGCAGTACTCGTTCCAGAGCGGCAAGAATGGTGGGGTTGAATCCCTCGGCGGGCATACGATCGTCGCCGTAGCGCATCCGGTGAAGCGATTCTCCGGCCGTGTACGGACGCTTGTAGCTGCGTCGGGAGCGCAAGGCATCAAAGACGTCCGCGACGCCCACGATTTGCGCCTCCAGGGGAATGCGATCTCGCGACAAGCCCTCAGGGTATCCGGTGCCGTTCCACCGTTCGTGGTGGTAGCGCGCAATGTTGCGCGCAACGTGCGACCAGCGCTCCTCCAGGAGATCCGCGGCGTAGGTGGTGTGCTTCTGTACCTGCTCCCGCTCCTCCGGCGAAAGGCTGCTTGTCTTGTTGATCAGCCCTGCGTCGACGAGGAGCTTGCCGATGTCGTGGATCAGCGCCGCCTCGGCAATGTGGTTCACGAACTCAGGCCCGCAGCCAATGGCGAGGGCAAGCCTCTTCGAGATCGCTGATACGCGCCGGTTATGCTGAGCAGTTTCGCTGTCGACAAGCTCTTGCAGGTATGCGAGTTCCATTGCTTCCTGTTTATCTTTTCGGCGACTTCGTCGGTCGTGTACACCCCACTGCGACGGAAAGCGAAAGCTCGTCGAAGGCCGCCCCGACCTTTCGTCAACCCGGCTCTGGTGATACCATGGCTTTCATCCACGGAGGAGGCGCATCGTGAGCCAAGACGGTACACAGGACACAAGAGCGGCGGAGCTCATCCAAGCGGGCAATGCGGTCATCGGAATTGAGCTCGGCTCAACCAGGATCAAGGCAACTCTTATTGATGACGGCTACAAGCCCATTGCATCTGGGTCCTTCGGGTGGGAGAACAAGCTCGAGAACGGCGTCTGGACCTACCATATGGACGATGTGTGGACCGGCGTGGCGAGCTGCTTCACCGATCTGCAGTCCGACGTCGAGAAGCGCTACGGTGTCACCCTCAGCCGTGCCGCGGCAATCGGGATCAGCGGCATGATGCACGGCTATATCGCCGCGGACAAGGACGACCAACTTCTCGCGCCTTTCCGTACCTGGCGAAACAACATTACTGAAGAAGCGGCGGAGAAACTCACCGAGCTCTTCCACTTCGCAATCCCACAACGCTGGAGTATTGCGCACCTCTACCAACTCATGCTCCATGAGGAAGCGCACGTGTCGCGGGTTGCACACCTGAGCACCCTATCCGCGCATGTGCACTACCACCTAACGGGCCGGCGAAGCATCGGCATCTGCGAGGCCTCCGGCATGTTCCCAGTGGACCCGGACACGCAGGACTACGACCGCAACATGGTCGAAGCCTTCGACAAGACCGCGGCATCCCACGGAATGCCGTGGAAGCTACGAAACCTCTTGCCGGAGATCGTTCCGGCCGGCGCGCCGGCCGGAGCGCTCACCGAAGAGGGGGCGAGGCTCCTCGACCCCGCGGGCCATCTAGAAGCCGGCATTCCCCTTGCGGCGCCGGAGGGAGACGCGGGTACGGGCATGGTGGCGACCAACAGCGTCCGGCCACGCACCGGCAACGCGAGTGCAGGTACATCGGCCTTTGCCATGGTAGTTCTCGAAGAGAAGCTCGCCGACTACCACCGAGAGATCGATGTCATCCTTACCCCCGACGGAAAGCAAGTCGCCATGGCGCACTCGAACAACTGCACCTCCGACTTCGACGCGTGGATGTCCGTGTTCGGCGAAGTTGCCTCCGCCCTGGGCCTGGAAGCCTCGGCCGAGCAGCTCTACGGGACCCTCATGCCCCTGGCGCTGCAGTCGGACGCGGACGCCGGCGGCGTTCTTACCTACCCCTACGTCTCCGGCGAGCACGTGACCGGCTTCAGCGAGGGCCGACCGATGGTGGTCCGCAATCCCGACGGCAACTTCACCCTGGCCAATCTGATCCGTGCGCAGCTCTTCTCCTCTCTTGCCGCGCTCCGCACGAGCCTGGACATCCTCACCGGCGAAGAGAATGCCGAGTTCGATGAAATCCGCGGCCACGGCGGATTCTTCAAAACGCCTGAAGTGGGCCAACGCATCCTTGCGGCGGTCACCAACAGCAGGGTGAGCGTCCTCGACACCGCCGGCGAAGGCGGTGCCTGGGGCATGGCCCTCCTTGCGGCCTATACCGCCGCGCGCGCCGGCGGAGGGTCAGCCCCGGGCGGCGGCGCTTCCGCGAGCGCCGGCGCGGACGCCGGGGACTTCGCGAGCTTCCTCGACGACGCCCTCGCCGACAGCAAAGGGATCGCCGTCGAGCCGCGCCCCGACGACGTGGAGGGCTTCAACCGCTACTTCGCACGCTACACCGCAGGCCTGGCGGCGGAGCGAGCTGCGGTGGATTCGCTACGCTGAAGGGGCGCACCGTCGGGCGCTTTGTCGGGCGTCTTGCGGAGCCGTCGGCGCCGGCGCCGGCTACGTTGAAGCCTGTACGTGCGTACTCGGGACACTGGCCTGAGGGGCTCTCTGCATCAGTATACGCCCGGCTTACTCGCCGGCCGGGTCGCTCTCTTCGCCGAACCGCGATATTCCGTAAGCTCTCGGGGTTTGTTCCACATGCACTCCGCCTGTGCGTGATCCGAGGTGTAGCAACACGGCTTCCAGTCCCCGTGGTCGGACCAACTGTGCAGGTTGCACTTCCCACCACCGACAAAATGCGCCTCCAAGTCGCGGACGTGCACCTGAGCAACCTTCGTCAGGCTCGGCGACAGGGGGATCCGGGGCAAACCCTTTTCCGTACGATAGGCCATGATGAGCTCATAGAGGCGTTTTTCCTCGGCGCTCGGGGTTCCGGTGGCGGCAGCGGCGGCTGAATCCGCGACCTTCGCCGGCGCAGCACGTGAGTCGGACCGCCCCTCCACAGCTGCGATGGGCGTACCGCCGCCCGCTCGACTGCCCGGGGACGCGGGCGCGCTGAGGCACGACGAGAGGCAGAGACAAAGCGTAACGGAGACAAGCGCCGGCGCGAATCTCATGCGGAACCTCCACACGAACGTTTCTGAGATAGGATCTTCCAAATTGTAGTTTATGAGGGGCCGCGACGCACGCGCGAAGCACGCAAGAGAAAAGCGAGCGACGGGAATCGAACCCGCGTCTCCAGCTTGGGAAGCTGGGGTAATAACCATTATACGACGCTCGCACGGCTCGGCGAGCCACCAGAGGCGACTCGCCGACTTGAATCGACAGGATAGCACCGAGTGCAGTGCGAGATCAAGAGTCTCCGAAGACGGCGGTCCAGTAGTACCCGTAGCTCGAAGAGACGTCGTAGGCGCGGGCAACCCCGACAAGGGTAGCGCCGACGT
>CAYPTH010000029.1:26794-28342 GCA_964413635.1 uncultured Spirochaetaceae bacterium | reverse complement strand
CGGCGAGGCCGGCTGGTCGAGAGGCTTCATCGTCTACATTGTCTTGGCGGTGATGTGTATTGCGATCGCACTGATACTGCGCAAGCGCTTCGGCGCCCAGGAGGCGTGACCCGGTGCCGGAGCACACGCGTCACAAGGAGGACGGTATGGCAACAAAAACCCTGCGAACAACCTGCAGTTACTGCTCGGTGGGCTGCAATCTGGATGTAACTATTGAGGACGGCGTTCCGACCAAGATCATGCCGAACAAAGAGTATCCGGTGAACCTCGGGAAGTCCTGTCCCAAGGGCTTTCACCTCCTCAAGCCCTTCGCGGCGGAGGATCGGGCCACGACGCCCTACATCCGAAACGCTGCCGGTGAGCTCGAGGCCACCGACTGGGACACCGCGTTGGACACCTTTGTGTCGCGCTTCAAGGGGACTCTAAACGAGCACGGTCGCGAGTCGGCGGCCTTCCTGAGCACGGGGCAGATCCCGCAGGAGGAGATGGCCTTCCTCGGGGCCCTCGGCAAGTTCGGAATGGGCATGGTCCACGGCGACGGCAACACCCGGCAGTGCATGGCCACCGCCGCCGCCTCGGATGTCCATCTGCCGCTCTATCCAAAGTCCGACCTCACGCTTCTCTACGCCGTGATCAACGAGCTCATTCGCCGCGACTGGATCGACAAGGACTATATCGATGAGCTGAAATCCAACGTTGCCGAATTCACCCTGGAGCGCGCCGCCGAAGAGTCCGGCATTTCCGTCGCGGACATGGAAGCTCTCGTGCGCGACATCCACGAGCGGGAGGCGGTTTCCATCTACTGGACCATGGGGGTGAATCAGAGCCACCAGGCGGTCCGTACCGCCCTGTACGCACTGCGCAACTTCACCGACGCCGAGGACCGGCGCACCACAGCCGAGATCCTCGGAATCCCGGAAGAGGTCATTCCGCAGCAGAACAGCTTGCCCTACCATCGAATTCTGGAGAAGGTAGCGGATGGTGAAATCAAGGCGCTGTGGATCATTGCCACCAATCCGGCGCACTCCTGGATCAACAAGACCGATTTCTTTGAGGCGATGAAGAAGCTCGACTTCCTGGTGGTGCAGGACCTCTACGCCACAACGGAGACCGCCCAAGTGGCGGATCTCTTTCTCCCCGCCGCCGGAAGCGGCGAGAAGGACGGCACCTTCATCAACTCGGAGCGTCGCATCGGCATTGTGCAGAAGGTGCAGGACCCGCCGGGTCAGGCCAAGTCGGACTTCGATATTTTTCGCATGATTGCCGACCGCTGGGGATGCGGAGAAATGCTCTCCGAATGGTCAAGTCCCGAAGCGGTCTTCCGTATTCTCCAGCGCACCAGCAAGGGCCGGCCGTGTGACATTACCGGCATACAGGGATATCAGGAGATCATCGACAAGGGCGGGATTCAGTGGCCCTACCCCCAGAGCGAGCGGCCGCAGGAGCAGGAGCGGCGCCTCTTTGCCGACGGGAAGTTCTTTACCCCAAGTGGAAAGGCAAAGCTCCTCTTTGACCCGCCGCGCCCGCTTCCCGAGGCACCCGACGTGG
>CAYPTH010000029.1:21864-26694 GCA_964413635.1 uncultured Spirochaetaceae bacterium | reverse complement strand
CGACCCCTACAGCTTCGAGCCCGCCTATAAGGCCGCGGCGGTGAAAGCGGAGAAGGTGAGCCATGCCTGACGGACGCCCGGACGGTGCCGGCGGGTGGCAGCGTTCCCCCCGCCGCCGCGACGACTCTGCCCCCCTCGCCGGACTGGTTCTCGCCGGTGGGTACAGCCGCCGGATGGGCCGGGAGAAGGCGCTCTTGGAGATCGATGGGCGCACCCAACTCGAGCGCGCGGTCGAAACTTTGCAGCGACTGGGGCTGCCGACCTACGTGTCGGCGCGGGAAGACCAACGCGATGTCCGCCGATACAGTCCTGTGCCGGTCCTGTACGACCCGATCGAGGCCGGTGGTCCCATGGCCGGGATCTCCCGCGCCTTCGAGGAGCGCCCGGACTCGGCGTGGCTCGTCATGGCCGTCGACCTGCCGGCGGTGAGTGCACCCACCGTGCGCGAGCTGTGCTCGGCCCGGGACGGAAAGGCCGTCGCCCTTGCCTTTACCGCAAGTGACGGTGGCGTGGAGCCCGTATGCACAATTTTCGAGCCGGCGGCGCGTTCCGCAATTGAGGCGGCCGTGGAGGCAGGACGGCTGAGCGTTCGCGATCTGCTTCGGGAGCTCCGGTGCAAGGCCGTCGTGCCGACGCAGCGGGGGGCGCAAGAGCTCGCAACAAACCTCAACGACACGGAGGCGTACCGAAGGTACGTCGGGAGGACACCATGAACAGTAGTAATCCTTCTCGGAATACTATCTTTGCCATTCTCTTCTTTGGTGGGGCCTGGGGGGGTCTGGAAGCAACCCTCGGTTTCCTGCTGCACTTCCTGCCGCGGGTCACCGGCTTTCCCCGCTTGGCGGGCTTCATCATGTTCCCCATCGGCCTCCTCCTCTTGGTTGCCGCCGCTCAAGCCACGCGGAAGCCGGCGAGCGCCCTCGGCGTGGCGGCGGTAGCGGCAGCGGTGAAGCTCGCTTCCCTTGCCTTGCCGGTCGTCCAATGGAACTTTGTGCGCAATCCGGCTCTCGCAATCCTGGGTTTGCCAAGGTGACGCCACGGAGCCTTGCAACCGCCCTGGGCGTCAGCCTTGGCTGGCGCGGCGTCTTTCTGCTGGCCAACGTAGCGCTGGGAATACAGGGCGGGATTATGGCTCGGCCGACCGGCGCACTCCTGCAGTTCGTGTTCTTCGAGGGCGCGGTGAATGCGGCAATCATCATCGTATTAATGGCAAGCGGTATCCTATCCTGATTGATGAGTGATATAGTCAGGAATGCGGCGCTCCGACCCGTGCCGGTCGTCGCCGCGGTGGTCATTGCCCTTGCCGCGGAGTTTCTTACTTCGACGGTGTGATGCCACTAATGAAACGCTACTGGAGGGAAACTTCCAATGATTGATATAAACCGTCACGTTGCCGACCTGGTGCAGGAGCGGCCGTCGCGGGCGCGGGTCTTCGAAGCGCTCGGGATCAACTACTGCTGTGGAGGGGCGGTGCCCTTCAAGGACGCGGTAGCCGAACGCGGCCACGATCCGGAGGCCATTGCCGCAACCATGGATGCAGCCGAAGCTGGGCAGGCAGATGCGTCCGAGGCGGATGTCTCTGCCATGTCGAGTGCCGAGCTTGTGGACCACATTGTCTCGACCTACCATGATGCGCTTCGCCGCGAGCTCCCGCGCCTCCGCGAGATGGTACACAAGGTTGCGGAAGGCCATGGCCATGAGGATCCACGCTTGCTTGCGCTCCGGCAAGCCTATCTGGAGTTCGAGGACGATATCCGGAGTCACCTTATCTCGGAAGAAGAGCGCCTCTTTCCCCAGATTCGCACCGGTCGGACCGATGAGGGCGACACTGCTGCGCTGATCGAGGAGCTCGAGGCGGAGCACGAGAAGGCGGCCAAAGCGCTTGCTACCATGCGTACCGTTACGGACGGCTTCCAGCCCTACGAGGGTGCCTGCAACTCGACCCGAGCGACGCTCAACGCCTTCGAGGAGCTCGAACGCGAGATGCACCGCCACGTTCACACGGAGAACAACGTGCTCTTTCCGCGCTTTCAAAAGGCGGCCGTGTAGCGGCCGCCGGGGCGGCGTCGCGACGCTCGCCGCCGGTTCCTAGCTTCGCAGAAGCGAGGCGACCTCTTCGCGGCGGGGGAGGGCGCTCTGCGCGCCGAGCTTGGTACAGGCGAGCGCGCCGACGGCGTTTGCGTAGCGCACGGCCTCTACGAGGTCGTTTCCCTCGCCGAGGGAGTAGGCGAGTCCGGCATTGAAGGCGTCTCCCGCCGCCGTGGTGTCTACGGCCTTCACCGAGAAGCCCTCCACGTGGCGCACGCCACTGTCGTCGATTACGTAGGCGCCCTGGGCGCCCGCTTTGATGATGACGGTGCCGGCCCCCTGCTCCTGGAGCGCTCGGGCGGCGCGCTCGGCTGAGGCTGCATCGGAAACCTCGATCCCTGTGATGAACTGAGCCTCGGTTTCGTTTGGTGTCACGTAGTCGGCCTGGGAGAGGATCTCTCGGGGAATGGGCTCACGCGGTGCCGGAGCTGGATCGAGGATCGTCCGCTTCCCGGCGCGCCTGGCGAGTGCCATGCCGGCGCGGGTTGCCTCCGCCGGGATCTCGAGTTGGAAGAGGCAGTAGTCGGCCTCGGTAATGGCTGCCGAGTTCGATTGAATGTAGCTCTCGTCGAGGGTCATGTTGGCACCGGGAACGACGACAATGTGGTTCTCGCCCCTTGCATCGACCTCAATCACGGCGACGCCGGTAGCTGCGTCCTCATGAACCTGAATCAGTGAAAGGTCTACGCCCTCTTCCCGGAACGACGCGAGATACTCCTCGCCAAATGTGTCCTTGCCGACACGACCCGCCATCATGACTGCGGCACCGAGGCGCGCCAAGGCGGTTGCCTGATTTGCCCCCTTCCCACCGGGATAGGTACCGAAGCTGTGACCGATCCTGCTCTCCCCAGGCTGGGGAAATTGATCCACCCCGGCAACCAGGTCCATGTTGATGCTGCCGATAACGCAAAACTTTGCGGCCATCCTGCTTCCTCCTTGCGGCGGTTTAGCTTAGCGGCGACCGCCGACGATGGGCAAGGTCCATGAGGGCTTAGGAGCCGGTTGTCGGTGCATCTGCCCGAGGGACTACTCGCAGAAGCGGAAAAAGTACGAGTCCCAGGCCTGCCGATAGGGTGAGGCCGAGCCCGACGTTCCCGCCAATGAGGTCGGCCGAGGCGCCCACAAGGAGCGCAACTATGGCAGCAAATAGGCTCTGGAGCTGGGACTGTGCCGACAGTACCGTGGCCAGAACCTCCTCAGGTATTCGGTCTGCGACTACGGCGACGCCCACCGGCTGTCTGAGATTCTGGAGGGCGTACACCGCTAAGAAAAGAATAACCGGCGCAAGTGTGAGACTCTGCCACCGTGCAGCTCCTGCAAGGAGGCCCAGGCCGAGTCCAATGATGAGGAGCCAGTTAAGAGCTCTTTCGGGGTTTGGGAAGCGCTTCGCCAGAACAGCGGACTTCCGCGACGCGACGGAGGTGAGCAGGTAGATGAGCGTATAGGCGGCGCCAATGAGTAGCGCCTCCCGCCGCTGTGCGGAGAGGCTGTGCGCGACCGGCAGAGACACGGCCAAAGCGGAGATCATGGGTTGCAGGTAGTCCTTGCCGCCCTTGTAGAAGCCGCCAAAGGACGACGCACTCAGGACCGCTCGGGCTGCGCCGGGGCGTTTTGCGGTTTGCATCAATCCCCGACCAACCTTTCGAAAGTTCTCCCGGATCGAGTGGAGGGTTATTCTCTCCGTTGGACCATCCAGTGCTTTTGGGTAGGTCAACATGAGAAGAAGATCCAGGACGTAGGGAATCATGGAGAAGAGGAACACGGCGCGATAGTTCCGAGACAGAAACACGATCGCGGCAGCGATGATCGCCGAAATGGCCGAGCCGATCTGGGACCACGAACGCGTGTGCCCGTAGTAGTCGTTTCCATGCTGCTGCAGGTTGTGGATCCGCAAGTAGGCGAAGATCATCGCCTTGTGGGTCCCTGTTCGGAACGCCTCGCCGACGGAAAAAAAGATGATAGCCACAAGAAAGAGCGGCATACCCGTGCCAAACCAGAAGAGCACAAAGGAGACGAGATAACCGAGGAATGAAACCACCATTGTGCGTCGCCTTCCCAGGCCGTCGGCGACTGCGCCACTGGGGATCTCCATTACGTTTACCATGATCTCCCGCACCGCGTAGAGCGTCCCGACCTGGAGGTAGGAAAGCCCCTGTCCCAGGAGAAAGAGGATCATGAAGGGCTCGAAGAAGCGCAGATTCTTCAGAAACCCATAGGCCGAGAACTTGGCGTACTGGAGGTCCCGGGGAAACGTGTTGCTCATCTGTTACGGAAAGGAAGGGCCCTGCTTACTTCGCAAGGCGCACGCTTAATGGTCTTCCTCTTCCTCCTCCGCCATGGCGACCTCATAAGTTTCATGCACGGTGTCGGCAGGATGATGGGGAGGCGCATAGATCGAGTATAGCTTGAGTGGCTCGTCACCAATGTTCAGGATGTTGTGCCAGTAGCCCGACGGCACGAATATCGCGTCATCGTCCTCTGCTTCTTTCTCGAAGTCGAACTTGTCTTTCGTCTTGCCCATCAGTACCCGGGCTTTGCCCGCTTCAATTCTCAGGAATTGATCGGTGTCCTTGTGAATCTCCAGTCCAACTTCGCCACCAGGCTCAATGGACATGGTGGTCATTTGCAAGAACTCACCGGTCCATTCGGCGGTCCTGAAGTTCTTGTTCTCCGTGGTCAGCTCTTCAATGTCTACAACATACGGTTTCTTGTCCGTGCCCTTTTCCATGAAATAACTCCTTC
>CAYPTH010000029.1:19892-21764 GCA_964413635.1 uncultured Spirochaetaceae bacterium | reverse complement strand
GCAAGGATACAGCCGTTATTGACCTAGCGTCAATAGTGACGTATATTCGGGCCATGCAGACGGAGGACGGCAATGGATCCGGAAACGATCGCGGGCGGAAAGAGCGCGGCTCTCTCCCGGGGTCGGAGCCGAGGATTCATGGACTCCTGCAGGCATGGCTGCTGCTGCTACTGGCCGAGCAGGAGAACCACGGATACGAGTTGGTGCGACACCTGTCCGAGGAACTGCCGGAGGAGATAATTCCGGACTCCGGTGTAATCTATCGAATGCTGCGGCGACTGGAACGGGAAGGCGCCGTGGCCTCGACGTTGCGGTCCGGAGGAGGGGGGCCGGCACGAAAAGTTTATACCATCACGGCGGATGGAGAATCGCGTCTCAAAGGATGGCGCAGTACGGCTCAAGAACGCATAGCTCTCCTTACGCGCTTCCTGGAACGTCTCGGGAGCTTCACCGGCCGGGCCGATTAGACCCCTGCACCCTCACGCGGCGCGGCTACACGTGTTACGGGATAGACGCCGACCCGGCCATGATTGCTCGCACCCGCACCGGGAGACCGGGGCGCTACGAGTTTCGGAGAATGGAGGAGCTAGCCGGGCTTGCCGCTGAGCTACGCGGAGCGAGTTTTCGTGTCACCGAGGTGGCCGGCGGATTTGATGACTCGGTCTACGATCCGCAGGATTCCTTCATTGCCGTCGTCTCGGCGGTCGCGGAGTAGCGCATGCGATCACGGGCCGCAGTAGCGATGGCCGTTCGTCTTTCAACAAGGTGCGGCATACGTTAGACCACCTTTCCGCCCTGCACGACGAAGGCCGGAGCCTCGTGCTCCCACAGCGCCTCCCAGACCGTCGGCTGACCCAGTACCACCAGGTTGGCCGCTGCACCCTCGGTCAGGGCGTAGCCATCGATCCCGAGTGCCCGGGCGGCGTCGACGGTGAGCATGTCGTAGATCGCCTCCATGTCCTCGAAGCTGGTCATCCACAGGAGGTGACTCGCCAGGAAGCCGATTTCCAGCATGTTGTTGCGACCGAAGGGGTAGTAGGCGTCCGCGCAGTCGTCCTGGCCGAGGGCTACCGGAATGCCCGCTGCGCGGAGATCGCGGACCCGGGCGTGGAGAGGACCGGTGTGGGGATCGCTGACGACCGAGACGCCCGCGTTCTTGAGGAGCCCTGTGAGGCGGCGAAAGTAGGGCTCGGGGTAGAGCGCCATGGCGCGAGCGTGTTGGGCGGTAACTCGGCCCTGCCACCCCATCTCCAGAGCCTTCACGGCGAGCATTTCCGTGGTGCGCAAGGTCGCGTCGCCGGCGTCGTCGACCAGCATGGAGACGTCGCGGTCGAACTCCTTTGCCAGTGCCATCATGCGGTTGACGTGTTCCTGAGCATCGGCGTCGGTGAGCTCGATCCAAGGGATGCCGCCGACGCAGTCGGCGCCGAGCTCCAGGGCTTGGCGAACGTAGTCCTCCGCGCCGGGCTCGCCGGGGCCGCCGCCGTCGCGGATAACGCCGTCCTGCGGGAAGGCGACGACCTCCAGGGTGCAGCGGTCCGCGACTTCATCCCGAACTCGGATAAGCGCCTTCACCCCCTCGAGCTTTCCCGTGGTATCGACATCCGCGAAGGCGCGGATATGGGTGTTGCCGAAGCGAATTGCCCGCTCCACGGCGCGGCGAACATTGGGGACGATCCACTCGACATCGTAGTCATTCTTCACCGCCGCGGCGAGCTCGATAGCCGTCATGGCGCCGCCCATGCCCTCGCCGTGGTAGGCCTTGATCGCCTCATTCCCCAAGCGTTCGAGAGTGTAGACCTTGTCCAGGTGGAGGTGGCCGTTTACGAAGGGCTCGGTGACCAGGTTTCCCTGCGCATCGATTGTGTCGCC
>CAYPTH010000029.1:15203-19792 GCA_964413635.1 uncultured Spirochaetaceae bacterium | reverse complement strand
CGCCGTCGCCGGCGACCGGGGTCATCGACTCGATCCTGCCTCCGCGAATCGAGATATCAAAGAGACCGTCCCGCTTTCGCACGCGGGCGTTTCGAATAACGAGATTATTCGCCATGAGAGCTCCTTATCAGCGTGAACACGCACATCGGATTCTGGTAAAGTAGCCTTCGAAAACGCTTGTCGCAAGGGACCTCGCGCTTCGCTCTTTCGTGGGGACGACTTGCCATTTGAGGATAGCTCTATCGAATGGTTTGAACCGCTCATTCTTCTTGTCGCCGGGCTCATTGCCGGCTTCGTGAACACCCTCGCCGGCGGCGGGTCGCTCCTCACCATCCCCGCGCTCATCTTCCTTGGCCTTCCTTCCCCGGTTGCAAACGGGACCAACCGCGTCGCCGTTCTCATGCAGAACACCGTCAGTGCCGGGCGTTTCTACAGTCAGGGAAAGCTCGATGTCCGCGCCTCCGTCGCCCCGACGGTGGCCGCAATGGCGGGAGCGATCGTCGGCGCCTTTATTGCCGCTGAGTTGCCGGAGGAGATCTTCGACATTGCCCTTGCCGTCGTGCTGGTCCTGGTGGTGGTCACCCTATTCATCCGCAAGCCGGTTCCAGGCGATGAAGACTTCAAGGTCCGCTCGGTATGGCTGCAGGTGCCGATCTTCTTCGTGATCGGCGTCTACGGCGGCTTCATTCAGGCAGGGGTAGGCTTTCTCCTCATTACCGGCATCACCTGGCTACTGGGCCTCGATCTCGTCAAGACTAACGGCACGAAGGTCTTCATCATCTTCTTCTACTCGATTTTGGCCCTGATCATCTTCACGCTTTACGGGCAGGTCGTGTGGCTTCTCGGCTTGATCCTGGGGGTGGGCAACATGGCGGGCGCGTGGATCGGGGTTCGCTTCGCGGTCAAGCGGGGTGCAAAGGCGGTGCGCTGGGTGATTGTTGCCGCCGTGGCGGCGAGCGCTTTGCGCTTGGTGGGCGTCTTCTAGACCGGGTTCACGACGTTCTTCAAGGGCCGCCCCTCGAGAAACTCGATTACCCTGTCGACCGACATCTTCTGCATGCCGAGCTTTCCTCTATCGCTGTCCGAGCCGACGTGAGGACTCGCCACCATGTTGAGACCTTCCAGCGGGAGATCGGGCTCCGGCCACACCTCGTCGATGCCGTAGCCCCAGATGTACCCCTCTTTCACCCGGCGCCACGCCTCCCGGTTGTCGACCAGGTAGCCGCGGGCGCAGTTGACCAGGCACGTCGTGGGGCTCATGAGGTCAAACTCAGGCACGCCGATGAGTTGCTCCTTCGCCGAGGCGTGCAGCGTAATTACGTCCGACCGGCGGCACAGGGCGTGCAGGGTGACCATCTCGACATCGTACTTCTCGATCCACTCCCGCTCGTCGCCGCGGTCACTGGCAATGAGCTCCACCCGAAAGGGCGCCAAGAGCTCCGCCATGAGCATGCCGACGTGACCGGTCCCGACAATTCCCACCGTTGTCCCGGTCAGATCGATGCGCGAGGGACCGCTCTTGCGCTCTCCCGCGGCGGCACGCTCATGGTGTGGCGTTCGCCTCCCGGCGATGTCCAAAATGGCGGCCAGGGTCCACTCCGCGGTCGGCCGGGCGTTCGCCCCGGGTGCATTGCACACCGCCACCCCGGCCGACCGCGCCGCCGGCAGATCAATGGCATCTACGCCAATTCCGTAGCGGGAGATGAGAGCCAGGCCGGGGGCGGCTGATCCCTCTGCGGCGGGGTCCGTCCCCGCGTCGCTCGCTCGGCCGGCGCGCCGGGCGGCGAGAACCTCCGCATCGTAGTGCTCCAGGTCGGCAATTACCGCCACGACGCCGTCGAGCTCCGCCGCCGTCATGGGGGTGCGCGGATCGCGGTCGCAGCGGTACTCCACGTCGACGCCGGCGAGGGCGGCGGCCTCTTCGAGGCGGCGCTTCGGTTCGCCCTCCTCAGGGGGATGGGTCTGGAGCGCGTCGAGGAAGCTGGTGGCGGTTACGAGGATTTTCGACATGGAGTTTTCTCCCAACGCCGGGGTCGAGCCCGTCGGCGCGTTGTGAAGGCATTTCACCAGGAAAAATCGGCACTGTCGAGGGGCATACTGTATGCAGAAGCGTGTTGATCAGGCTGCCGCAATTCCTTGTCGCGCCGCCGGATTGACCGAGTGGCTAAGGGGCGTGTAGGAGCGGAGGCGGCATACATACTCCTCCTGAATTTCCTTGTTGTCTCGTCTATAATTTCGGGATGCGTCGGCCACGCGCCGGATGGCGGCGCTGGGCCTGGCGAGTCGGCGAGCTCCCGGGTACCCCATTTTCCAGGAGGCCGATGTGACCGAGCTCGATGCCCGCTTGGCGGCAAGCGAGGCGAGATTCACCGACATTGTGCCGGGGACCGAGAAGACCATCCTCTGGGCGGGACAGCCGCGCCTGGAGGAACCGTCCACGGAGGCCGCCGGTGCCGGAACCGCCACGCCTAAGCGAACGCCCCTTTCCCTCATCTACCTCCACGGCTTCAGCGCCACCCGGCAGGAGCTGTCCCCGACCATTGAGCGCGTCGCTGAAGACCTGGGCGCAAACGTCTTCTTCACCCGCTTTGCCGGCCACGGAAGGAGCGATGATGCGCTCGGAGCGGCGAGCCTCGAGGATTGGAAGCGTGACGCCCTCGAGGCGTGGGAAGTCGCTACGCGGATCGGCGAGCGGGTGGTGATTGTGGGAACCTCGACCGGCGCCGCCATTGCGGCGTGGTTGGCGGCGGAGGTCAGTGTAGGCCGCGCAGGCGCCAACGGCGCCGAGCTCGGTGCGGCGGACAGCCGGCCTACGCTTGCCGGCCGCCTTGTCGCAGTGGTCTTCATCTCCCCCAATTTCGCTCCCGCCGACAGCCGGGCGCGGCTACTGCTATGGCCCGGCGGGAGGATTCTGGCGCGCCTCATGGCCGGCAAGTACCGCTCCTTCGAGCCGGAGAATGAGCTCCACGCCACATTCTGGACCGAGCGCTATCCCTCATCGGCCCTGGTGGAGATGATGAAGGCCACGCGCCTCGGCCGGCGCGCCGATCTGGAGGCCGTGACGGCCCCGGCGCTCATGTTCTACACGGAGCAGGATACCGTTATCTCCCTGCCCGCAGCGCATGCCGCGTTCGACCGCCTGGGCGGCACCGAGAACGAGTTGGTGCAGGTCCCCGAGGCCCGCGGCCATGTGCTCGCAGGGAGCATAATTTCGCCACAGGCAACGGACCGCGTCGTCGCGGAAACGGTTCAGTTTCTACGTAGTCGGGGGCGTGCGAGCGCTTCGGTCTCTACGAGGGATTGACCGCCTTTGTCGGCACGGAGCGCGGCACCACGCGGACAGGACCGGGCGAGGGCGTCCAGGCGCAACCAATGCCCGCCGACGAAGCGCTTGCAGCGTCCGGCGCGGTAAACATACAGGTCGTCACCAATGACGGGGGCATGCTCGACACCAGCTTCAATGAACAGGGATTCGCAACCTCCGACAACTGAGCAGCCAGCGGAGATGAGCCCGGCACCTGGCTGGGTCCGGGTGTTGGAAACCGTTTCGCTGCGCGAATACGCTACGGCTTCCCGGAAACAAGTAATAAAACGATCAATAATGTCGGTACTGGGATTGCTGTTCGCCGTGTTGCCGCTCTAATGGCTCGAACGATGATATGGCTCTGTGGCGATACAAGTAGGTGTGGAACTCCGGCTTGCACGGCACGAGGACAACACCTCCTTGTGGCGTCACCGTACCAGCACGGAAATGTTACCTGTGCCTTGACCCTTCCCCCCGCGCGAGTTTTCATCCCCCAAACGGATTCCTCACCTCCACCCCCGCATACTTGCGCCCGGCGGAGAGATCTTCGCTCAGAAGCACATCGCACCGTGCGGCCACGGCCGCTGCCAGGATCACGCCGTCCCAGAAGGACAGCCGGAAAGATTCACTCAGATCGAGCCCCTGCTGGATCAGCTCCCGTGTAACCTGCACGATCTCCAGCCGCTCGAGGAGAAAGAGCTGTCTATCTATTGCGCCGACCGGTTGGCCCAGCTTGCTGACGGCAACGGCGGCGTACTCCATGAGGACCTGGGTAGAGATCACGCCTTCACCTGAGCGCATGAGTGACGCAACCACTTCAATGGCGCGCTTCTGCTTCGCCGGGTCGGCAGCGTCGTTGGCGTAGACAATGATGTTCGTGTCAATGAACTGCTTACTCATGTGGGTCGCGTTCCGGGTCTTCCGCCACGGCGTTCTCTCCGGTCAGAGAGCGCATGCGTTCGCGATAGATGTCTTTCCGGCGCAGAGCAAGGTTGCCTCCGGAGTTGCCGGGCCGATCGTGCGCAACGGCAGCGAACTCATCCGCCGCTTGATCGGCATTGACGTCTCCCACCAAGCGCTCGAGATAGTCGCGGATCAGCTGATTGAGTGACGTGCCGTGTGCAGCGGCATACGAGCGAGCCTTCTCGACCAGCTTCTCGTCTGCAGAGAGGGTGATGTTCATGAACACAGTTTATGTGCGCAAGTAAACTGTGTCAATCATACCGAGAATCGACGTGCGTTGGCTCCGCATTCACCGGACACTGCAGAGAACGGACCCCACACC
>CAYPTH010000029.1:0-15103 GCA_964413635.1 uncultured Spirochaetaceae bacterium | reverse complement strand
CTACGGCGAGTTGCCGGAGTGGCTGCTCGAGATTCCCCTGGAGTACTTCGACGCCGCCATCGGTCTGGTCAAGCGGCGCCTCGGCGTCATCGGCTCATCACGCGGGGGTGAGGTGGCCTTGCTCCTGGCCGCCATGCATTTGGAATTGCGCGCGGTCGTCGGTCGAGCGGCGAGCGGTGTCCTCTGGTACGGGCTGCCCCACGACACTGCTCACGGCTTTCGCCCGACCTGGACCCGGAACGGAGAGGCTCTGCCCTTCATGGCAGGCGACATTCAACCCTTCGAAGATCTGGAGGCCGATGTCGAAGCCGGCCGCCCGGTGTCCTACGCAAAGGCCTTCGCACGGCATCTCGCCGACGACACGGAAATGCTGCGCCGCGCGGAGATACCGGTCGAGCGGATCAACGCCCCGATCCTGCTCATCTCCGGCGTGGACAGTTGGCGGACAACGTTGCAGTTCCTTGGCGAGCATATAGGTTGATCCTTCGAATGTAATGTATTAGTATAATGTATACATCACGGAGGCGTGGGGATGGTGCGTACACAGATTTACCTCACTGACGAAGAGCGTCGGCGCTTGATCGATCTCGCCGAGAGCACGGGGCGGCAGCAGAGCGAGCTGATTCGCGAGGCCGTGGACGCCTATCTCGACCGTCAGGCGGCGACGACGCGGGACGCCGTTCTGCGTCGTACTGCCGGGCTCTGGCAGGACCGGAGCGATCTCCCCGATTTCGATGCGCTTCGACGAGAGTGGGATCGAGACCATGTCGACCGGGCGTGATGTCCTCATTGACACCGATGTACTGGTAGACTTCCTCCGCGGCGACGATAGAGCAATTACCTACGTGAACGAGGCGAAGGACCGCCTCCACCTCTCGGTCGTCGTGATAGCTGAGCTCTACGCGGGCGTCCGTCCGCACGAGACCGACTTCTTGGACGAGCTCGTCTCGGTCTTGCCCTCCATCCCGGTGACACCTCAAATCGCCCGCTCCGCCGGGCTTCTGCGCAACGAGTACGCTGCGTCACACGGCGTCCGGCTCGCCGACGCTCTGATTGCAGCCACTGCCATGGAAGAGGGCCTGGACCTCGCGACACGCAACATCAAGCACTACCCCATGTTGCCGGGCGTAGCGCCTCCCTACTGATCGAAGAGGCCGCCGTACACAGCCCGGCGTTCGGTCACTGCATGGCGTCGGTGAGGATGCCCTTCGTTGTTACGCCCTCGACTTGTTCGAAGTCGAGAGCGACCCAGCTCGAGGTTGCAATGCGATACTCTCGGCCATCCTGGATGTCGAGCGCGTTCGCATATAGGAAGTCGCCCGAGCGCTCGGCGAGGTCGCGCATCTTGTGCTGGTTGCTGCGCGCCATGATGCTTCGCAACGTGCGCGCGTCAACGGTTGCGACCATGACATCGTTATCGAAGCGGTACTTGGCTAGAGGTCCTGCGTTCAACCCGGAGCCGAAGGACGTGTGATTCAGGAACGCTGCATCTGCTCCGACTGCGTCCCGTACGGCCTCGACCGACCACAGGGCTGCTTCCCGCACGGTCATGTCCCGGGGAACGGCTCCCACCGATGCGAGGTCATTCGCGGTCAAATGCCGATTCCGGACCACGTCAGGTGGTCGTGGCCCCCAACCGCGAAGAGGGCGTTATCCGGCGCATAGGGAGACATGGACTTGTCCGCCGGCAGACCGGCGTGAGAGAGGACAATGCTGTGGTCCGCCCCGGCGGCCACACGGCGAAGCGAGCTCCGCCATGGTGACCAGCCGCGGATATGCATCGTGGGCGGAGTGGGTGTCCGCCATATTCACGACCACGAGTTGCGGTTTCTCGGCTTCCCGCTCACCCGAAGCAAAGGCGGCGGTCCCGACTGTTCGAACACCTTGACGCGGTCGTGTAAGATCTTCATGAGCATCTACTCGGCGGGCAGGAGCCGCAAGGGCACGCCCCGCACCGGGCGCATAGACATTGATCTACGTCGCTGTCCTACTCCTCCGCAACCCCGAGCTGCTTGGCCAAGCGGAGCTCCCGGAGAAAGAGGAAGAAGGGCAGGCCGAAGGAGAAGCCGATGATGATGGTTCCGACAATGGCGATCCAGGCAAGGCGGATACGCATCCGAACCGTTTCGGCGATCATAAAGACAACGCCGGCGAGGGCGGCGACGCCGAGATCGAGGGAGAGGCCGGCGACGTTTCTGTTGGCGCTAATGTCAGCGATCAGTTGACCCGCAGAGAATTGTCCGGCCAGGCTGGCTGGGATGAACTGGGAGAGCGGCAAAATCGCCCCCAAGACAGCAATGATCAGGTAGATATGTCGCATCTTCATACTCTACAAGCTGCGGCACCGCGGGGGAGAAGTCAAACCAGCGTGCTCAAAGCCGTAGACGGTGGCCTCGGGCCGGAGGTTCAGCTCGACCCGGTGGGACCCTAGGGTGAAACGCCGCCCGGTGAAGGGCCTCCGGAGCTCCTCGCCTTGTTATCCGCGATCATCATCTTTACCCGCGGCTCATCGAGCTTGTAGAAGAGCTTAGGTCCCAGGTACATGATTGCGGCCATGAGCATGGGTAGCGCGATGTACCACATATGTAGCTTTGTCATGGTCGTGGCGCTCTGATCGGCCAAGGGGATCCTCTCGTTGAAGGCGGCAAGCGCGAGGATGTAGCCGCCGAGGGAAACGCCGACGGCGTCACCGATCTTGTTGGCCAGGGTCTGGACGGCAAAGGCGACCGACCCGCTGCGCACACCGGTTTTGTGTTGCCCATACTCCACGCAGTCGGCCGTGAACATCGGTCTCAGGAGGCTCGTGACGACCAGGGTCATGGTGCGCAAGCCCAGAAAGACCATGGCGAGTATGGCGTTGGCGCGGGGGATGAAGAAGACGGGGATCGATAAGACGACGGTGAGAATCATGCAGACTTCGAGGTAGCGGCGTTTGCCGAAGCGGCGCACGATCATCGGTGTAAACACGCCGAGAATGACGACACCGAGCAAGCTGAAGAGGGCGGTGATGTTGGCGAACTGCGGGTTGCCGTAGATGCGCTCGGCGACGTAGACGGCAAAGACGGTGACGGCGTTGAGAAGCGCCTGCGAGACGTAGAGGCCCATCATGACGAAGTGCTGGTCGTTCCGCAGCACCTCGCGGAGCATAGCACCGAGCGAAACGTTGCGCACCGGCTCGGTGTGGTGGCGCTCCTTCAAGAAGAACATCTGCGGAATCATAATGGCCATAGCGAGGACACTCGGGACGCCGGCAAGGAGGAACCAGTTGATCTGGTCGACCCCGTCCCGCAGGAAAATGGCCACGACGCCCACTCCCGCAGCGGCGCCGAGGACGCTGCCGATCTGAGTCAGCGTGAGGAGGAGCGTACGCTCATGCTCGACGCTGGTCATGGAGGTGGAGACGGCAAAGCTCGGTACCTCGGAGATGGTGAAGAGGATGTCCCAGAGGAGGTAGCTCACGACAAGGTAGGTGATTTTCACGGCGCCGCTCGCCTCGGGGGGCAGGACGAAGAGGGCAAAGGTCGACAGCGGCATGAGGACGGCCGACATGTTGATCCAGCCCTTGAAGCGGCTCGCCATGAAGCGTACCCGGTCCATGAAGACGCCGATGAGGGGATCGTTCACGGCGTCCCAAATCCGTACGATGAGAAAGATGGTGGCAACAAGGCCGGGGCGTAGCCCCAGGTAGCTGACGTAGAACATGAGGAGATAGCCCTGTATCAGGGTGTAGACGATGTTTTGCCCCGCGAAGTAGAGGCTGTATCCGGTTCGTTCGAGGGGGCGCGTCTCGCGTGCCGGAGCCGCCGGTGTCATGGTCATGCGAGGAAGATCGCCTTTCTTTGTTAAGAATTTGTTTTCGCGTTACCGCCAACTGATCAAAGACACGCTTGCGATTGCGAGAACCAAACCCGCGACGCGAGGCAGTGTCACCTTCTCCTTGAAAACGATGATACCGAGGATCACCGTCGGTGCCGGATAGAGCGATGTGACGACCGCCGCAATGGAGAGAAGGGTTCCGCGGCTTGCGAGGAGGAATGCCACGTTCGCCGCCATGTCGAGGACGCCGGCGAGGACCGTAATCCCGAGCGTTCCCTCGGCGAGTCGCAGCGGGCGCCGCCGTGCGATCACGAGGGTGCCCACAAGCGCCACGGAAACGATCCGCGCGGCGGCAAGGGGCCAGAGGCCTGCCGCCTCTGAGACGCGGGATATGGCGATGAAGAACAAGCCGAAGCCGATGCCCGCCGCCGCACCGAAGAGGGCGGCGCGGCGGGTCCGCCCCGCGGGCGTGTTCTGCGCCGGCTGGGAGAGGGTGGCGCCTGGGAGGCGGGGTTGGCCGCCGGGTGGGTCGTCCGTCCCGGCCACGCCGACCTCCGCCTGGGGCGGTTCCCGGAGAAGCAGCACGATTGCCGGGATTGCCACGACAATGCCGACCCAGGCCAGGGTGGCTGGGCGCTCGCCCGCGGCAAGTCCAAAGAGGACTGGAACGGCCGCGCCCGCCGCCGCGGCAATGGGGGACACGACGGCCACGACGGTGTTGGCGAGTCCGTGATACAGCAGGACGAGGCCTGCTGCGCCGCCGAGGCCGGCCACCGCGCCCCAGAGGAGGTCTGCGGTGCCCGGAAAGGGGGAGCCGAGTAGAACCGAGGCGGCCAGCGCGCCCACCAAGCCGGCTATCTGTGAGAAGACGACGACCGTCATTGCGGAGTTTCGCCGGCTCGCCAAACCGCCGGAGAAGTCGGCGGCGCCGAAGAGGATCGCAGATACCGTTGCCAGTACGATTGCCATGCACGTTCCTCCGTCCCGCGCGATCTTACTGTTCCCAGCGGTTACGCGTATAGTCCGCCCGCGTGCCGTCGGAGGGCCGGCGTCAACTAACAGTTGACACTATCCTTAAGCTGTGGGATCATGTACATGTCTCCGAGCCAACATGCCTACGGTTCCGCTTCGTAGAAGTCCGGGCTAGGGCACTAGGCCGTCAGGGTTTGGATGGAAACGTCCCCGCCTCCCGTGCTTGGAAAGGAGAACACCTTTTTACGCACAGGAGGCACGTGTATGTCCTACATGGGCAAGATGATCCGCGTGAACCTAACTTCGGGGACAATCTCCTACGAAGACACCCCCATGGAGCTGGCCAAGCTCTACCTCGGTGGTCGAGGCCTTGGTTCCAGAATTCTCATCAATGAGATCGATCCCAAGATCGACGCGTTCTCGCCGGAGAACAAGCTGATCTTTGCGACCGGTCCCCTATCGAACACGAACGCGCCGACCGGCGGCCGCTACATGGTGGTGACCAAGAGCCCGCTCACGGGAACCATCGCATCGAGCAACTCCGGCGGCGTCTTCGGTGCCTACCTGAAGAAGGCGGGCTACGACGTCGTCATCTTCGAGGGCAAGAGCGAGAAGCCGGTCTATCTCAGCGTCAGCGAGGGTTCCGTCGAGCTCAAGGACGCCTCCCACGTCTGGGGCAAGGGCGTGGAAATGACCACCGATCTGCTCACGGAGGAGAGCGGCCAGAAGCGGGCGTCGGTATCCTGCATTGGACCCGCCGGGGAAAACAAGGTGCTCTTCGCCTCGATCATGAACGAGAAACACAGAGCTGCCGGGCGTAGCGGTGTGGGCGCCGTCATGGGGAGCAAGAACCTCAAGGCGCTGGTCACCTGGGGCGATAAGACCACCCCGATCGCTGCGGAGGACGACTTCAAGAAGGTCGCGAAGGACCAGCGTACCAAGCTCAAGGAGGGCGCCATTACGGGGCAGGGCCTCCCGAGCCTCGGTACCAAGGTTCTCGATAACATCATCAATCAGAACGGCATGTATCCAACGCGGAATGCCCAGGACGTCATGTTCGAAGGGACGGATAAGATGTCCGGGGAAGCGCTGGTTGAGAAGGGCTACCTCCAGCGTAACAGCGGCTGTTACATGTGCCCGATCCAGTGCGCCCGCGACGTGGAAACACCCAACGGCCGCCGCGGAGAGGGGCCCGAGTACGAGACGGGCTGGGCCTTCGGCCCCATGATGGGGATCGACGACCTCAACGCCATTTGCGATGCGAACTTCACCTGCAACGACCTCGGCATGGATACCATCTCGGCGGGCGTCACTCTGTCGTGCATGATGGAGTTGTGGGAGCGTGGTCTGATCCCGAAGGAGGATCTCGCGAATGGGCCGGAACCCAACTTCGGAAGTACCGAGTCGCTTCTCTACTACCTGAATCGCATGGCGCACCGGAAGGGTATCGGCGACAAGCTCGCCCTCGGCTCCTACCGCTTTGCCGAAGGATACGGTCACACGGAATACTCCATGACCATCAAGAAGCAGGAAATGGCGGCCTACGACCCGCGCGGGGTTCAGGGGCACGGTCTCGAATACGCCGTCGGCAATCGCGGTGCGGACCACGTCCGAGCCTACTTGATCTCGCCTGAGATTCTCGGTGCGCCGGAGAAGATCGATCCGCAGGAAACTGAGGGGAAGGCGCAGTGGGCAATCATCTTCCAGGACCTCACCGGTGTTATCGACTCGGCGGGGCTTTGCCTATTCACCTCGTTCAGTCTCGGCGCCGAGGACTACGCCGCCATTATCAACGCGGCAACGGGCTTCAACTACTCCGTCGAGGAGATGATGCGAATCGGTGAGCGCATCTGGAACATGGAACGAAAGTTCAACCAGGATGCCGGCATTGATCCCAAGGAAGACACGCTTCCCAAGCGCTTCTTCGATGAGCCGGCAAAGGAAGGTCCGAACAAGGGCAAGGTGCACCTGCTTCCCAAGATGCTGCCCGAGTTCTACGAGCTCCGCGGATGGACGAAGGACGGCCGCCCGACGCCGGAGAAGCTCAAGGAGCTCCAGCTAGCGTGACCATTACCGTTCAGCTCTTCGCCACGCTCAGGCTCGCCCTGAAGCGTGGCTCCGTTACGATCGAAACGGAGGGCCCCGTAACCGTCGGGGCCCTTGTTGATCTCGTGAGCGCCGAAGTCGGAGAGGATGTTCGCCCCTGGCTTGTCGATGAAGACGAAAAGCTTCACATGGGTACCATGATTCTCATTGACGGTAAGAACATCATTCACCTCGACGGCTTTGATACGGTGGTCGACACGCCAAACGTCGCGATCTTTCCCCCCGCTGGGGGCGGTTGATCCGCGTCGCCGGCTAGTACAGCTGTACCGCCGAGGCTTTGAAGCCGGCGAAGAGCTCCGCGCCTTCGCGAATCCCGAGCTCCTCGAGGGCCTGTGCCGTAACCAAGGCGTCCAGATTGAACCCGCAGTCAAGGCGAACTCGGTAGAGCTCAGAGCTTGCATCGTCACCAAAGGCATCTATCTCGATGATCCTCCCGCGGAAACGATTTTGCGCACTCGTGGCGACCTGCTCTCTCGCCAGGAAAACGTCGTCCATGGGGACGAGGGCCGCTCGGAAGTCGCCCTTCCTGCTCGGTACCGCAATGCTTCCGCCGGGCACGTGAAAGCGTGCCAAACCGGCGTCTCTGTTCGTCAGCTCCCCGCGGTAGACATTGTTCCGGTCACGAGAAATGCGACCCCGTTCCATAGGCAGGACGTGATCGGCTATCCGGTACGCCGTTGCCAGGTTGTGTGTGCTCAGCAGGACAGTGGTGCCCCCATCCCTGGCATCTTGAACAGCTTTCTCAATCAACGCTATCGATGTCGGGTCAATGTTGCTCGTGGGCTCATCCAGGAGGAGAAGGCTCGGCTCGAGGGCGATGGCGCGGGCAATTGCAACGCGCTGTCGCTCGCCTCCGGAGAGCCCATCCGCTCGCCGGGAGGCGAGATCGGTCAGTGCCACGGCGGCAAGGGCGCGCTCGATTCTCTCCCGCCGTTCGCGTGTGGGAACGCGCCGAACCTTGAGCCCAAAGGCAAGGTTTGCCCGGACGCGCTCGCGGAAGATGTACGGCTGCTGATGGACGTAGGCCGCGTGTCGCCGGAGCGCCTGACGGCCTCGGAGGGTGCCCACATCGATACCCTCGAATTGCAGCGAGCCGCTATAGGGTCCCAGCAGGCCGCTTATCACCTTGAAGAGGGTGGTCTTGCCGCAGCCGTTGTGCCCAATGATCGCCGTGATCGAGCCGCGGGAGACGTGAAGGCGGTCAATGTCGAGCGCCGGCGTGCGGCCGTAGGCGAAACGGAGGCCCTGGGCCGTCAAAATCGAGGGGGTGTCACTCTGTCGCACGATGCACCGTCCAGTTGAGTACGAGATTGATCCCGAGGGCCACGGCCATGAGGACAATCCCCAGGGAGAGGGCCAGCACGAACGCTCCGCGCTGCGTCTCGAGGGCGAGGGCGGTGGGCATGGTCCGCGTGTACCAGCGGATGTTGCCGCCGAGCATCATGGACACCCCCACCTCGCCGATCACCCGTCCAAAGCCTGAAAGCACCGCGGAGGCAATGCCGATACGCGCCTCCAGGAGGGTCTTCCACACAATGCGGGGTCCCGACGCGCCGAGGGTGAGCAGCGTTTCCCGGAGCCCTTCGTCAACGGCCACGACGGCGCCGTATACGAGCGACGTGATGATCGGCAGAGCCAGGACGGACTGACCAAGAATGATCGCGGTGGGCGTGAAGAGGATACCCAACTCTCCCAGGGGTCCCGACCGAGAGATGAATGAGTAGACCAACAATCCAACAACGACTGTTGGGAGCGCCATGAGGGTGTGAAAAACGGTCACAACGCCGCGGCGACCGGGAAAGCGGCCGAAGGCCAGGAGCACTCCCGCCGGAATGCCGGCGAGGGCGCTAATGGCGGTGGATGACAGGGAGAAACGGATGCTATTCCAGGTGATTGCGACGAGCTCTCGGTCGAGCTCGGCGATCATTCGGAGCGCTTGGAGAAGGGACTCTCCCATGGCTTACGCGTCCGGGGTGAAGAGTTGCTCGCCGTCCACGCGGTAGTCGGCAATGATCCCCTGTCCGCGGTCGGAGATGAGATAGTCAATGAGATCCTGCGCCGGACCGCCTTTCACATGCGGGTGTCGTTCCGGGTTCACCGCGATGACGGCGTAGGGATTGAAGAGAAGGGGATCCCCCTCCACGAGAATCCGGAGATCAATGTCGCCACGGTAGGCCAAGAAGGTGCCCCGGTCCGCGAGCGTGTAGCCCCGCTCATTGTTTGCCATGGTAATCACCGCCCCCATTCCCTGCCCCGCTTCACGGTACCACCCGCCCTGCGGTGAGACGCCCGCCTGGGACCAGATGTGCTTCTCCTTCGTGTGGGTTCCGCTATTGTCGCCTCGGGAAACAAAGGCAGCCTCGCGTTCCGCAATCCGCCGAAACGCCGCGGCGGCGTCGTCGCCACCCGCAATCCCCGCGGGATCCGACTCCGGGCCGAGAATCACGAAGTCGTTGTACATGAGCTCAACTCGTTCGACGCCGTATCCCTGCGCCACGAACTCCCGTTCGAGCTCCGGGGCGTGAACCATGACAACGTCGACGTCTCCGTTCCGGCCGAGCTCGAGCGCCTGACCGGTGCCGACAGCCACGACGTCGACGGTCGGGTTGTTGGCCGCCTCGAAGGGCGGGAGCAGCGCCGCGAGCAAACCGCTGTTTTCCGTGCTTGTCGTCGTTGCCAAGCGGAGCCGCTCCGGCTGCCCTCCGGCGAATGCCTCGATCGACATCGCGAGCATGAGTATTGCAATCGCCCCGACGAGTCGTTTCACGGTCTAACCTCCAGCTTGTCACCTATTCGAACCGTTCCGCCGCGCACCACCTCGGCAAACGCCATGTGGTCACGAATGTGACATTCCGTAGATGCAATTGTGCACTCCGGATAGCAGCGCTTTCGCGCCTCGCTAATG
Organism: uncultured Spirochaetaceae bacterium; assembly: GCA_964413635.1. Taxonomy (GTDB): domain Bacteria; phylum Spirochaetota; class Spirochaetia; order DSM-27196; family PWMO01; genus CAYFQV01. Next base: position 5,304 of record CAYPTH010000029.1, on the reverse strand, counting down.
CGAAGCTCCGCGTCTCCTACCTTCAGGTGTGCTCCCGGTACCAGTGCGCTTGGGTCCAATCCGCCGACGAGGAAGTTCTCACGAAAGCGGGCATAGCACAAACCCGGCTGATTGACCCCTTCCATGGCGCGTCGAGCGTCCTCGAGGAAGAGCAGAATCTGACGGGAACCGGGACCCGCGTGCCTGTCCCCGACGATTCCCCAATTCGTCCGGACCGACACTTGCGATGTCCGTCGTGTACCCGATTCGGTATCTGCAAGGTGAAGCTCAACAATATGCGCCATTTCTCGATTGCCTTGTTGCCGCCCGCTGCGCGGCCGTCGTTGACGGCTCACGATTGCGCTGCTACTATATGCACAGTTTAGCATACTGGATCCCGTACCGGTGCGACCATAACATGATAGCATTATCTGAGGCTTTGGCGACGCTCGATCGTGCAGCTCGCCCCTTTCCCACCGAAGAGCTTCCCGTTCAGTCGTCCCTCGGGCGCATGCTGGTCGAACCCATTCGTGCGGAGTCCGATATCCCAGCCTTTTCCCGGTCGGCCATGGATGGGTTCGCCGTTCGTCGTTCGGATCTCTCGGACACGCTGACAATTACCGAGACCGTCGCCGCCGGTCAGGTGCCAAGCGGGCCCCTTGAACCGGGTACCGCCGTTCGGATCATGACGGGAGCAGAGGTCCCCGAGGGGGCGGATCTGGTGGTGCGGGTCGAATACGCTGAGGTCGGCGACCGCAGCGTCCGCTTCACCGATACCGAGCGCGGTTCCAACATCGTCCATCGTGGCGAGAATGCGATGGCGGGTGACACCGTTCTTGCTCCGCGCTTGATGCGGCCCCATGACGTCGGCGTTGCGGCGGCCCACGGCCGTGATAGGGTGACCGTTCTCGCCTCCCCGCGGGTCGGCATAATCTCTACCGGTGACGAGCTCCGAGAACCGGGAGCAGTCCTCGACCGCGGTTCCATCTACAACAGCAATGGCGGGCAGCTCATGGCGCAGGCGCGGAGCTACGGCTGCGAAGCTCGCTCCTACGGCATTGCGACCGACTCGCCGGCTGCCCTGCGGAAGCTCCTCGAGCCGGCACTCGCGGAGAACGACATCGTTCTCTTGAGCGGCGGCGTGAGCATGGGAGAGTTCGACTACGTTCCCGGCCTGCTCGCCGATGTCGGGGTAAAGACCCAGTTCCACCGGGTAGCCATGAAGCCGGGGCGTCCCACATTCTTCGGCACTCGTGAGGCGGATGTCGATGGCGCCTCCTACGTCTTCGGTCTTCCGGGAAATCCCGTGTCCGTTTTCGTGTCCTTTGAGGTCTTCGTGCGCCGTCTGATCTACCGCATGGCTGGTCTCGACGGCACGTGGAACACCTTTCCGACAAGCATGGCTGTTACCCACGAGGTCAAGGACCGGGAGCGTGCGGAGTTTCTGCCCGTAACGCTTCGCGACGGGGGCGCCACCCCGGTGCGCTACGGAGGCTCTTCCCATTTGAGCGCCTTGAGCGCCGCCGACGCGCTCCTCGAGATTCCCGTGGGTACGCAGCGAATTGAGGAGGGGGCGTCCATCCGTGTACGACCGCTTTAATCGTCCGATCACGTATCTTCGGATATCAGTTACCGACAAGTGCAATCTGCGCTGCACATACTGCATGCCCGCCTGCGGCGTGCCGAAGAAACAACACGGCGATATACTGAGTTTCGAAGAGATCGCAGAGATTGCCCGCGTCGCGGTTCGCCTGGGTATCGAAAAGATTCGCCTAACCGGCGGGGAGCCGCTGGTGCGCAGAGATATCGTCGAGCTTGTGCGCCGCCTCGCCGCTATTCCCGGTCTGAAGACCCTGGGGATGACCACGAACGGCCTTCTCTTGCCTCGCTACGCGGAGGAGCTCCGCGACGCCGGTCTGCAGAGCGTGAACATCTCCCTGGATACCCTGGATGCCGATCGCTACCGCGAGGTGACCAGGGGAGGGCGCGTCGAAGACGCGATTGCAGGCGTGGACGCCGCAATAGCCGCGGGCTTTGCGCCGATCAAGATCAATGTCGTCGTTCCGGATACTGGGCCGAGCGAGGATGTGGCGAATCTGGAGGCGTTCTGCGACCGCCGCGGCATTCTCCTCCAGAAGATCGGCCTCTACCATTTGGACCGTCACAAGATAGACTATGAGGCCTTTGACCGACCGCCGAAGTGCGACGCCTGCAATCGTCTCCGTCTCACCGCGGACGGGAAGATAAAGCCGTGCCTGCACAGCAACCACGAGTTTCCGGTGGACATGGCGGGAATTGAGACTGCGCTGCTGGCGGCCGTGGCGGCGAAGCCGCGGCGTGGAAGCGCCTGCACGAATCGCTCCATGGCCTCCATTGGAGGCTGACGTCGCCAACGGAGGCTGCAATGGCAGGGAAAGAGCAACTGAGTCATGTCGATGCATCCGGAAAGGCGCGGATGGTCGACGTTTCACGCAAGCCGCCGGTCCGTCGCACCGCCCGCGCTCGAGGCAAGATCTACCTCGCCCCTGCGACGGTCGGTCGCATTGAGGAAAACAGTCTCGAAAAGGGTGACGTGCTCTCGGTTGCCCGCATTGCCGGTGTCTCAGCCTCCAAGGCTACGCCGCAGCTCATTCCGCTGTGTCACTCGCTTCCCCTCGACCATGCGCACGTGGAGCTCCACCTCGAGAAGGATGGCGTGGTCATTGAGGCGACGGCGACGTGCACGGGACGGACGGGTGTCGAAATGGAGGCGCTCACCGCGGTCTCCGTTGCGGCGCTTACGGTCTACGATATGTGCAAAGCCGTCGACAAACACATGCGCATTGGCGACATTGAGCTCGTTGAAAAGCGAAAGGAAGAGCCGTGAGCGATACATCAAGGCGCGCCGCGCCCATAAGCTCCGTCCCCCTATCCTTCGCGGTCATTACGGTCTCCGATCGGGCTGCCCGGGGGGAGTACCAGGACCGCTCGGGTCCCGCGGTTGTGGAGGTTCTAAACGCCGGCTTTCCGCGGAGCCCCATCTCGACTCGGATCGTGCCGGACGAAGGCAACGATCTTGCCGCCGCCCTCGCCGACGCCGCGGGGAAGGATGTCGTCTTGACCACCGGCGGTACGGGCGTGGGACCGCGCGACATCACCCCGGATGTGACGGAGGTGCACTGCGACAAAGCGCTTCCCGGTGTGGCTGAGATGCTTCGCCGCGAAAGCTACAAGGCGACGCCGACCGCCATACTCTCCCGCGGCTACGCCGGCACCAAGGGACAGACCATCTACGTCAATCTGCCGGGCTCGGTGAAGGGAGCGAGAGAGTGTACCGAGCTCCTCCTGCCAATTCTTCAGCACGCCGTAGATACTCTGCATGGAGCGGGCCATGGCTAAAGCGGAGACGTCGGGTCCGGGCGACCCACTCGCAGGGGGCCGCTACGACCGCCACCGCTCCCTCCTGAGTGATTCCGCCTGGGACACCCTCTGCCACACCCGGTTCGTCATTGCGGGAGTCGGGGGCTTGGGAACGAACGTAGCGCAAGCCTTGGCACGGCTGGGGCCCGTCACCCTCGATCTCTGGGACCCGGCCACGGTGGATGCGCCCGACCTGAACCGACAGGTCCTGTACGGACCGAGTGATCTCGGTGCGCGGAAGGTTGAGGTTGCCGAGCGAGCTCTGCGCGCGTGCAATCCCGAGGTGACCATTCATGCACACGCCGCGCGCATTGATCTCCGGTCCTTTTCGGCGCAGGTCGAGGACGGATCGGCGCGCATCATTCTCGACTGTCTCGACAGCTTCGAGGCGCGCTTCGGCTTGGAGCAAATCCGCCGCGCCCACGCGATCCCCGTAGTACACGGCGGCATTGAGGGCTGGTACGGACAGGCGTGTCTCTTTCCGGGCTCCGGACCGGGATACACCGCAGTGTATGGCGAAGGCTTCGCAGCAATGCCGCCTGCCGCCAAACCAATGATGCCGCACGTCGTGGCGGCGATTGCCTCCCTCGAAATCGGCCTCTTGGTGGACTGGCTCGAGCACGGAGCGAGGGATGGCGGGCCCGAGGCCCTCCTTGTCTACGACGGCCGGAGCTTCCGCCTTGACCGCATTGCCCTCAAATTGGACGAGCCCACCGGGGGATCCACTCATGGCTCAACGTGATCTGCGCTTCTACCGGCATTCGCCGGAGGGTGCCAGGCGTGCCTGCGCTCAGCGTGACGCCTCGGCTGCAACGCGTTGTCGCGCCTCCACCATTGCGGCGCGGCGCCGCTCAATGTCCGCATTGATCTCGCTCAGCTTGCCGGCGTAGATTGCTTTTCCGGGACACGTGGATACGCATGCGGGCTCGAGGCCGGCTTCGGTCCGAGCTCCGCAGAGGTCACACTTCACGGCGAGCTCACGCTCTTCATCCATGTACATTGCGCCGTAGGGACAGGCGTCCGCACAGGCACCGCAATTGATGCAGTCTTCCTCGTAGAGGACGACTCGACCGTCCTCCTGGATGACGATGGTCTCCGTCGGACAGACTTCAGCGCAGGGCGCGTCCGAGCAGTTACGACACGCCTCAGCTGCGAGTCGCAGGTGAGGCCCGCGGTGGCTGTTCTCTTCCGTGATCGAGATGACCAGAGGTGTTGTGTCCTTCGCGAGGCCGCGGACCGATTGGCAGGCGACGGTGCAGCTTCTGCAGCCAACGCACATCTCCTCGAAAAGCCTGACGCCGTACTCAAATTGTCGTTCACTACTCACAGCTCGCCTCCCTCTATCCTTCGACCTTGCTGAGTTTGCACAGTCCGCCCCGAATCATTGGTGATCCGGTAATGGGATCATAGGGCGCCTGGTCGGTGATGATTGCGTTGACGTTGTACTCCAGACCGCGCGCTTCGCTGAAACCCTGCTCCGGGTAGTACCAGTGCGACATGGCGTGGACAATCCGAGGGTGCATTGTCGTGCTCAAGGTCGCACGCTGGCGGATTGGCGGTATTCCCTGCTCCTCGCTGAAGGGCGTGCGTATATTCACCCAATCGCCTTCCCCGATTCCCAGCTCCTTTGCGGTGTCCGGATGAATGGTCACCTGGGGATCGTTGGTGAGGCGCCGGCAATACTTCAGGTTCCGATGCATGCTGTGGACGAACTCAATCTTTCGCCCGCCGGATATGAAGATGAGCGGAAAGTCCCGGGCGTACTTCGACTCCACACTGTCCGAAGGCTGCGAGTACGACGGCAGCGGGTCGTAGCCGTGCTTCGCCATGAGAGGTGAAGAAAGCTCCACCTTCCCCGAAGGTGTGGGAAATCCGTCCCGTTCGTGCTTTCGGTATACCAGGTCCCAGGGGCCCACGCGGCCGCGT
>CAYPTH010000028.1:8090-28378 GCA_964413635.1 uncultured Spirochaetaceae bacterium | reverse complement strand
GGCTGCACGCTTCACGCGAAGTTTGACAGCCCATATGAACCGTGCTTAACTGGCGCAAACACGACCACAAATAAGGAGTGTGTCATGAACAAACGGTTTCTAACTGTCACAGCAGTGCTGCTCGTACTGCTCATGGTTTCCGTTGGATCTCTCTTTGCTACCGGACAAGGTGAGCAAGAGGGCGGCGAGGTGGTTCTCGAGTTCCCGACGTTCTGGGTTGGCCAGGATGCGAAGGCGGAGATCGTTGCTGCCCTCGTTGAAGAGTTCAACGCGGAATACGAGGGTCAGTATCAGGTTGATATTCAAGCGAACCCGGACACGGACGGCTATCGAGACAAAATCAACTCCTCGATCGCAGCCGGACAGGTGCCCGACATCTTTGTCTTCAATCCCGACCCGACCACCTTCCAGTACTACGAAGGCGACCTCCTCTTCGATTTCACCGAAGAGCTGCAGGGCTCCTGGGGTGACAACTTTGTCTCCGGTACGATTGAGGGCGCGACGCGAAACGGCGTCGTGAAGAGCCTCCCCTTTGAGGTCGGCGTTACCCCGATCTGGTACAACGAGGACCTCCTCGCCGAGGCGGGCTGGGACAGCTTCCCCGAGACCATCGAAGACTTCTGGCAGATGGCCGAGGACCTGAAGGAAATTGGCGTCGCACCGACCTCTCAGATGACCGGCGGCTCCAACGCCTGGACCTCCATGCTCTGGTACTCTCACATCCTCGCCAGCATTGGCGGCCCTGATGTGTGGAACCGACCCCTGTCGCATCCCCAGTACGTAGAGGCGGCCGAGATCATGCAGCGCATGTTCCAAGAGTACACCACCGACGACGCCGTAGGCGCGGGCCCCGGCGAGTCCAGCGGTCACTACATGTCCGAGCGCACGGCGATCTTCATCAACGGTCCTTGGTTCATCGGGAACATCACCGAGCAGGCCCCCGAGGTGAAGGATGCTACCCGCCTCACACCGGCGCCGCAGGTCGGCGACTATCACGGACACCAGATCTCCTTCCCGCTGTCGAACCTGGCTGCCGGGAACACGGACGATCCGCGAAAGCGCGAGGCGGTCCTGGCCTTCATGAAGTACATGACAGATCCGGAGAACGTGCGGCGCATCTCCCTGGACGCTGGCTCGATGTTCGCCATCAAGTACAGTCTCTCCGAAGACGAGGTCGATCCGCTGCAGTCTCGCTTCATCGAGGCCTTCAGCAACGCGGAGTTCACCGTTACGCACATGCAGGCGAACTATCCTGTCGATCTCATTGCTGAGCTCGGCCAGGGCTTCGGCGCCATGGCGCTCGGTCGCCAGACCCCCGAAGAGTTCGTCGAGAACCTGCAGCAGCTCAACAACTAAGCTGCGCCGGGCGCACGCGGCGCTCGCCGCGCGCGTCCATCCGATGTTGTATGATATCGATGCCGGGGGGCGGCGCCCCCCGGCTTTTCGGATACTTCCGACCGGAGGTTGCCGTGGCGGGGTCAGGCAAAGGCATTTCGAGTTTCAAGCTCAACTGGAAGGGTATCCTGCTCTTCCTGATACCGATTCTCACCCTCTACGGGATGTTCTTTATTTATCCACTCATCTACGTCTTCTTCATTAGCCTTACGGAGTGGAACGGCGTTGGCTCCCCCGAGTTTGTTGGTCTCCAGAATTACATAAGGGACTTCCAGAGCGAGAGTTTTCGGCTCTCATTGCGAAACAATTTCATCTGGGCCTTCTCCCTGGGCTTCATCCAGATTGGTTTGGCGGCAATGGTCGCAATGATATTGGCACGCAAACCGCCGGCATGGCGGGTCTTGCGGACCGTGTACTTCTTGCCCAATGTCATTTCGAAGGTTGCCATTGCCATGATGTGGCTGGCCCTGTACAACGCCGAGTTCGGCGCAATCAACGCCTTTTTGGAGGCGTTCGGACTGGAACAGTGGACGCACAATTGGCTTGGCGAGGTGGAAACCGCTTTGCCGGCGGTGATCCTGCAGGAGCTCCTCTACATCGGCTACTTCATGATCATCATCCTGGCGGGGACAATGTCGGTTCCCGAATCCTTCTACGAGTCGGCACAGATCGACGGGGCGAACGTATGGCAGCAGGAACGCTTCATAACCATCCCCATGATACGCGGCGTCCTGGTCACCGCCATGACCTTGGCAATTGCCTTCGGCTTACGCCACTTCGAGGCAACTTTTCTCATGACGAGGGGAGGGCCGGCGAACACCACGTCGGTCATGGCGCTCCTGTTGTATCGTAAGCTGAGCGCCTTGCAGTACGGAGTCGCGAACTCCATTGGCGCGACCCTCGTTGCCGTGGGCGCTGTCGTCATTGTGTTCGTTCGGCGGTTCATCGGGCGGCGCGACGCCGTTGCCGAATCGATGCAGTAGGGAGGCACGATCATGGCACGGGAAGCACTCACACGCGGACTTACCGCAACGGACGTCATTGCCAAGATCGCCAAATGGGCGGTGCTGATCTTCTTCCTATTCAGCACCTTTGTGCCCTTGGTGTGGCTCTTGGTCGGCTCCTTGAAGACCGACCTCGAGCTCCAGACCGAGCCCTTCAGCCTTCCGGACTCGCCACAGTTCGTGAATTACGTCAATGCCGTTGAGATCTCAGGGCTGCACCGGCTCTTTCTCAACTCCCTCTTCGTGTCCGGCGCATCGACGGTCATCAATCTCATTGTGGTCTCCATGGCGGCCTACGTCTTCGCTCGCTTCTCGTTCAAGTTTCAGAACGCCCTGTTGAACCTGATACTGGCGGGAGTCTTGGTGCCGATTGTCGCCCTCATGGTTCCCTACTTTCGAATCATTACGAGCATTGGACTCTACGACAGCCTCTGGGCTCTGGTTGTGACCTATTCGGGAATCAACATACCCATTTCGCTCTTTCTGGTGCACGGCTTTATGAAGACCATACCCAAGGAGCTCGAAGAGGCGAGCATCATTGACGGCTGCGGCTTCTTCCAGCGCTACGCCCGCATTGTGCTGCCGCTGTCGAAGCTCGGCCTCGTTACGGCGGGCACCTTCGCCTTTCTCTTTTCGTGGAACGAGTTCATCTATGCCCTCTTGCTCACTGCGTCCGAGGAGGCGCGGACGCTGCAACTCGGTATTCGCTTCTTCACCAGTCAGTTCCGAACCGACTACACCTCCATGTACGCGGCTATCATCATCGCCATCATCCCCATGATCATTGTGTACATCACCTTGCACGAGCGGATTATCAAAGGCCTCACGGCGGGGGCGGTAAAGGGCTAGGTATCCATGTCAAACCGGGCGGAGATATACGACACCGAGCTCTACACGAGTGAGAGCGACTTCCCCCTGCCTATAGAGCTTGTGGATAGCGATGTCGATCTCTACTACCGAATTGCCTTCTCCATGTATCTCGAGGTCGAGGCGAACAATGCCGCCGGGCGCGATTCCGTGTTCATTGTTCCCGTGGGACCGGTTTTCCAGTATCGGCGCTTCGTGTGGCTCCTTCGGGAACGACCGATCGATCTCAGCCGCCTCCATCTCTTCTTCATGGATGAGTACCTCGACGGCGACGGCAGCCTGATTGCCCCAGAGAGTCCGCTCTCCTTCCGGGGTTTCATTCAACGGGAGCTGATTGATCCAATGAGCGCTTTGGCGAATGGCGGCGCTTCCGCCGCCGGTTTCTCGTCCGAGCAGGTGCACTTTCCCGATCCCGCCGCGCCGGGAGACTTCGACCGAAAGCTCAGCGATTTGGGTGGTGCGCATGTTTGTTACGCCGGGGTTGGGATCAATGGACACCTCGCCTTCAACGAGCCCGAGGGGGCCCTGCCGGCCGACGGCTTCCAGCAACTCGGAACGCGGGTCGTACCGCTCTCTCGCGAAACGATTACCATCAACTCCAACACCGCCTTACGCGGTGCCTTCGATATGGTTCCCTCCCAGGCCATTACGGTTGGATTCCGACAGATCATGGAAGCGCGCCGCTTGCGGATCTACCTCAACCGACCGTGGCAGGGCGCGGTCGTCCGGAAGCTCCTCTTTGGGGAGATTTCGCCGAGCTTTCCCGCCTCCTTCGCGCGTCGGCATCGAGATGCCGCTCTTACCGTGACGCCGGAAGTCGCGCAGCGACCCGCCTTTGCCCTGAAGTAGTATGGCCGCCGACTTCGCACTTGCCGACTCGCACGTTCATTTCTCCGATCACCGGCAGCTCGATGACTTCAAGGCCTATCTGTCGCGCTTCGGGATGGGCTCAGTCGGCGTCGTTTCGCTCCCGGACTTTGCACGCATCAACTTTAATCCGGAGGCGCTCTTCGCCAAGCTGTCGCTTCCGGACACGGTGTTCGCTTTTGGTGGCATGGACTACAGTGCGCTTCTCCACGACGTCGTGGACGAAGGGCTCGACCTTGGAGCGCAGGTGCGTGAGCTTCACGACATCGGTTTCGACGGGATTAAGCTCTGGGCCGGTAAGCCGCACTTTCAAGCCCGCACCGGCTTGCGTCTCGACGGACCCGAGCTCGCCGCCGCGTTCCGGGAGGCCGGCAGGCGGCGCATGCCGGTTGTCGTCCACGTGGCGGACCCACCGATCTTCTGGGAGGGTGTCGCCGGAGGCATCAACGAGGAGCTCGGAATACGCTACGACCGCCCGGAGATTCCTTCCTTCGAGGCACTGCAGGAGCAGGCCGCGCGGATGAGCGCGGCACATCCGGAGACGACCTTCATCTTCGCTCACCTGCTCTTTCGCGCCGGGGACCTCCACTCCCTCTCTCGCTTCCTGGAGAACCATCCCAACACCCTGGTCGACCTGGCTCCGGGGCTGTACTTCTACGCCGACCTCGCCCGGCGGAAGGAGGAGGCGCTGACCTTCTTCTCCACCTTTCGCGAGCGCGTGCTCTTCGGGACGGACGGATTCTGGTTCGCGGACCATCTGGAGCACCTGCCACGGCGGAGTCCCCGGGAGAATGCCGAGGCAACCGACCGCCTCCTTCACTTTCTCACCACGGAGGAGCGCTTCGAGAATCCCTTTGCGCCGACTCGAGAGGCCGTGCCCGAAGTTGCAGGCCTGAATCTGCCGTCGGAGATTACGACTACCGTATGTCACGACAGTTTCGCGGCGCTTGTCGGTGAGCGACCCCGGCGGCTCGATCTTTCACGAGCCCGGGTCTATCTCGCGAGCTTCGCGGAGCGGCTCAGTGCCATGGGCGGTGATCAGCGGGACATTGACGCGGTCAGGGAGATCGGAGAGGAGGTCGTGTCGTGAAGCGCGCCGCCGTCGTTGGCCTCGGGATAGGCCTGGCTCACTGCGCGGGATACATGCGCAGTCCTCATGCGGAGCTCGCCGCCGTTTGCGACCTGCAGGCGGAGCGGCTGACCGGCCCCGCCGGCACCTTCGGACAGGGGAGCATGCTGGTCTTGAAGTCGCTCTTCACCGAGGAAGAGCTGGCTGCCTCGTGGGAACAGCTGGGCGTGAGACCCGTTGGGAGTCTGGACGAGGTCTTACAGGACCCGGACATAGATACTGTGAGCCTCTGCACACCGGACTACCAGCACGGTGACCAGGCGCTGCAGGTCTTGGGCGCCGGAAAGCACCTGCTCCTGGAAAAGCCCGTCGCCTTGACGCGAGAGGCGGCCACTCGGGTCGTCGAGGCGGGGGAGCGCGCTGCAGCAGGCGGAATCCGGAGCGGGGTCGGCTACGAGTTCCGGATAAACCCCGCGATCCTCCTCTTGAAGGAGCTGGTGGCTTCCTTCACCGGCGAGGTGCGCGCGTTCTCGCTCTACCACTTCCGCACTCCCTTCAAACGCGACAAGTGGGAGCGGTGGATCGAGAAGGAGGAGACCTCCGGCGGCCTGATCGTCGAGGAGACCTCGCATTGGGTGGACCTGGCGCGCTTCATACCGGGGGCGGAACCGCGGCGCATTCACTGCGTCACCGTCGACGACATACACAGCGACTTCGACTACGAGGATGTCGCCTACATAAACGGTGAGTACGACAATGCCGGAATCCTACAGATCTCCCACGGTCTGACCGGCTTTGATTTCAGCCTCAATATTCAGGTGCACGGCAGCAAGGGCACGGTGTGGTGCGGGCTCAAGGACGCGCCCTACACCAGCTTCGATCATGGACAGACGCACCATCTCGGTCTTGTTGCCTGGGGAACGCCGGATCAAGACCCCGAAAGCGCCCACGTGCGCACCTTCGGGTATGAGGTGACGGAACCGGAGAACATTCGTGACTGCGCCGCACAATTTGCGGAAGCCGTGGAAACGGGCACCGCGCCGGCGTGCAGCCTCGAGGAGGGATCGCGCGCCTTGGACATCTCCCTCTTGGCCAGGGAGTCCGCCCGACAGGGCGGCGTTGTTCTGGATTCGGATGCATGAGGAGAGAGTGATGGCAACTGAGAATACGGCGGAAAACGCGGATACACAAAGCGCCGTCGAAGCGGGGCTCACCGTCGGCTGGACGGGATCCCGGGTCGAGGTGAGCCTCGGTGGACGAACCATTCTGCGACACGAGCCGACCGCCCCGTGCCTGGTCACCGGCCGCGGCGAAGGGAAGTACCACGCGGTGCGCGGCCACTTTACCGTCAACGACTCCAATCTTCACCGGCACGATGTCGGAGCGTGCACCGTGGAGGAGGAGTCTCCGGGTCGCGTACGCCTGGCCTTTGAAAACACCGGCGCGCTCTCACTTGCCGCGGAGGGGGGGACGGTCACTGCCACCGTTGATCAGGTGCCCGAGGGGACCAACCGCGTCTGGCTCGTTCTCATGACCGGTGGCGCAAGCGGCATCTACGGCTGCGGTGAGCAGTATACATTTCTCAATCTCCAGGGGCGCAAGGTTCCCCTTTGGGTCCAGGAGCAGGGAGTCGGTCGCGCCCACGACCTCATCACGGTGTTGGCAAACCTGCGTGCCGGTGCCGGGGGCCACTGGTACAACACCTACTTTCCGCAGCCGAGCTTCGTCACCTCGACCAACATGGCGGTCGTCGGCCACACCGCGGCGTATGCCGAGTTCAACTTTCGAAAGCGGGACCGGGCGGTGCTCCACTTCTGGGAAGTTCCCCACTCAATCAAGATCCACGTCGATGAAGCCACTCCCGGCGGTGCCGTGGGTTTTATCTCCGAGGAGCTCGGCCGCGCACCGGCCCCGCCGGAGTGGATCCACGAGGGCATGATACTTGGTGTGCAGGGCGGTACCGAGGCCGTCGCAAAGAAATACCGGGACGCGAGAAACGCCGGCGTTGCCGTCTCGGCCCTGTGGGCGCAGGACTGGGAAGGAAAGCGGGAGACCTCCTTCGGTCGACAGCTCATGTGGGACTGGAAGTATGACGCCGAGCTCTATCCCAATCTTCCCGAGACCATTGCGGCCTACAAGAAGGAGGGCGTCCGCGTCCTCGGCTACATCAATCCGTATTTGGCCCTGGAGGGCGACCTCTACGCCGAGGCGACGAAGAAGGGCTACTGCGTGAAACGCAGGAGTGGAGAGGATTACTACGTCCCAATCACGACCTTCTCAGTAGCCATTGTGGACCTTACCAACCCGGATGCATACGAGTGGCTCAAAGGGGTGATCAAGGAGAACATGATCGGGATTGGGCTGGCCGGCTGGATGGCCGACTTCGGCGAGTACCTTCCGACCGACTGCGTCCTCCACTCCGGCGAGAGCCCGGAGTTGGCGCACAATCGTTGGCCGACCCTCTGGGCGAAGGTCAACTACGAGGCCGTGGAAGAGGCGGGGAAGCTCGGCGAAATCATGTACTTCATGCGCGCCGGCTACTCCGGGTCCTCGCGCTACGCCACCGCGTACTGGGCCGGTGACCAGCTCGTGAACTGGAGCTTCAGCGACGGACTGGCCACCGTGATACCTGCGAGCATCTCGATCGGGATGAGCGGGGTCGGCTACTTCCATAGCGATATCGGCGGCTACACCTCCCTCGGCTGGGTGCGGCGCGGGAAGCGACTCTTCGCGCGGTGGACGGAGTTGGCCACCTTCGCGCCCATCATGCGCAGTCACGAAGGCAACCGTCCCGACACGAACTGGCAGTTCAATACCGATACGGACACTCTCCGGCATCTGGCGCGGATGACCGCGCTCTTCAAGGGGCTGAAGCCCTACCATCGTCATCTTGTGGAGGAGCACACCCGAACCGGCCTCCCGGCGATACGACACCCCTTCGTGCACTACCCGAGGGATCGCCGAGCGTACCGCATGAAGTACCAGTTTCTCTACGGGGCCGATCTCATGGTTGCACCGGTGCGCCGCCCCTTTCGCCACGCCATTTCCGTGTATCTGCCCAATGACGAGTGGGTACACATCTGGACCGGAAAGGTCTACCGAGGGGGCTGGCACCGCATTGCCGCGCCGGTGGGGAGGCCCGCCGTGTTCTACCGGAAGTCGAGTACCTTCGCCGACCTTTTTGCGAAGCTTCCGACCATGGCGGACGAGAGCGCCCGCAGCGCAATCAAGGAGCAAAGCGAATGAGCGACACGGAGCGGCGAGTCGGCCCCCTGAACCTGGCCGCCTACGGTCTAGGTGATCTCTACGGCGGGGGTTCCTTTCTCCTCATCGGCATGCTCTTTCTCTTCTTCCTCACCGAGGTGGTGGGGCTGTCGCCGGCCCTAGCGGGCGTTGTCTTTGCAATTGGGAAGGTCTGGGACGCGGTCACCGACCCCCTGATGGGCTACATCTCCGACCGGACCAAGAGCCGCTTCGGGAGGCGGCGGGTGTACTTCCTCATTGGTATTGTGCCCATCCTGATCAGCTTCGCCGCGCTGTGGATGCCCATTCCGGCCGGGAGCCAGCTAGGTCTGTTCATCTACTACAGCCTGGCCTACATGCTCTTCAGCACCGTCTTCACCACGGTCATGGTACCGTACTCGGCCTTGAACGCGGAGATGTCGAAGGACTACACGGTGCGGACGCGTCTCTCGGGCACGCGGATCGTCTTTTCGCAAATCTCGGCCTTGCTCGCGGGAACGGTGCCGACCCTCATCATCAACGCCGTCGGGGGTGATCAGGGGCTCGGGTACATGGTCATGGGGATCGCCTTCGCCGCCGTATACGCCCTTGTGTGGCTACCCGTGTACTTCGGCACCTGGGAGCTCCCGCAGGAGTCCTCCACCGCCGGAGAGAGCGGCGCAACCGGCGTCTTGGACGTGTTCCGCCAGTTCAAGCGGATTTTCCGGAATCGCTCATTCCGCATCCACGTTGGCATGTACGTGTGCTCCTACACCGCCGTGGACGTCCTCATGGCGCTCTTTGCCTACTACATTACCTACTACATTGGCCGGCAGGAGCTCTACTCCGTGGCCATGGGCTCGCTCTTGCTCACCCAGATCCTCATGCTCCCGGTCTACGTTGCCATCTCCAACCGCTGGGGCAAGGGACGCGCCTTCGTCATTGGCTTGTCCCTGTGGGTGGTGGGCTTGCTCGCCAGCCTGGCGCTGAGCGCGACCTCGCCGGTGGTCGTAATTGCCGCAGTCTGCGTGGTGATCGGCGCCGGCGTGTCGGCGGGAATCATGGTGCCCTGGGCAATCCTCCCCTCCGTCATCGATGTCGATGAGTACATCTTCGGCATGCGCCGCGCCGGGGTGTACGCAGGAGCCATGACCCTGATCCGTAAGGCGGTGCAGGGGGTCATTGCGCTCCCGCTGATCGGCGTGGTCCTCGAGCTCATTGGCTTCGCCCCGGGCGTGGAAGTCCCAGCGGCGGCCTTGACGGGCTTGCGGATATTCTTTGTCATTGGACCATCGGTTCTCATTGTGCTCGGGGTTCTGGTTGGGCTCCGCTTCCCCATTACGCCGAAGCGCCACGCGATTCTTCGCCAGGAGCTCGAGCGGCGTCGCGACGGAGGCGAGCCTGCCGAGATGCCCGTGGAAACGAAGGAGGTGTGTTACCTCCTCAGCGGCTCCGAATGGGGCGCTCCATCGAAACTGGAAGGATAGATTCCATGAAGAGTGACGTAGATGTCGTCGTTATCGGCGCCGGTGTTTCGGGTGCGGCAATTGCACGCACCCTCTCGGCGTATCAGTTGGACGTCGCCCTCGTAGAGAAGGAGGCCGAGGTCTCCTTCGGCACATCGAAGGCGAACTCCGGCATTATCCATGGTGGATTCCACCACCCCGGAAAGTACTTGAAGACGAGGCTCGAAGTGCAGGGGAATGTCATGTTCGACCGTCTCCAGCGCGAGCTCGATTTCCCCTTCCGGCGCTGTGGCATTCTGGTTGCCGCACTCAAAGAGGAGGAGATGAAGTACATCAACCACCTCTACGAGCAGGGCCTGGCCAACGGCGCGATTGGCATTGAGATGTGCTCCCGGGACCGAATGTTCCAGCTCGAGCCCAAGCTCAACTCGGATGTGGTCGGCGGCCTCTACGCACCCGGGGGCGGCATCATTGAGCCCTACCGATTCGTCTTTTCCCTGGTGGAGAACGCCCAGAAGAACGGCGTCGAGGTCCTGACCAACTTCGAGGTGGAGCGCGCGGACTTCGCCGACGGCGTGTACACCATCCACGCCGCCGATGGGCGCAGCCTGCGTGCGCGCTACGTGGTCAACGCCGCCGGTCTCTTTGCCGACGAGATTTCCCGGATCTTCGGCGGGGAAGAGTTCGAGATCCACCCGCGCAAAGGTGAGTACTACCTCCTCGACCGGCAGACCAAGGCTGCGCCGCAGAGAGTCCTCTTCCCCGTGCCGACGAAGGTCTCCAAGGGCATGCTGGTCATCCCAACCGTGGAGGGGACCGTCCTCATTGGCCCAACAGCCGACGATATTGATGACAAGGAGGACACCGCCACTGCGGCGGAAACCCTGGACCGCATCTTCGACTCGGCGCGCAAGATGGTGCCGGTCGTCTCGCAGAACGACGCCATTACCTCCTTCGCGGGTCTGCGGCCGACACTTTCCGACGGCGACTTCTTCATCGCCGTGTCCAAGGAGGCGCCGCAGCTCATTCAGGTCGCCGGCATTCAGTCGCCCGGTCTCACCGCCTCCCCGGCAATCGCCGAGTACGTGAAAGACCTCCTCAAGGAGGCGGGTTGCACCCTCACCGAGAAGACCACTTTCGACCCCTTCGTCGACCGGGTGCCTCGGATCCGGGAAGCGAGTCCCTACGAGGCGGACCAACTCGTGGCCGAAGACCCCGCCTACGGAGAGATTGTGTGTCGATGCGAGGAGGTCTCCGAAGCGGAGGTTGTCGGGGCCATCCGACGCGGGCACACGACCCTCGACGGGATCAAGTTCTTTACCCGCGCGAGGGCGGGACGCTGCCAGGGCGGGTTTTGCACCTACAAGATCATGAAGATCCTCATGCGGGAGACGGGAATGTCCGCGGAAGAGATCTCCAAGCGCGGCCGAAACAGCGAGCTACTGGTGGGACGACTATGACGGAACTTGAGTACGACGTATTGATTATTGGGGGCGGGGGAGCCGGCATGGCCGCCGCCATGGAAGTGTATCGTCGCGGCTTCACGCCGGTCATTGTGGAGCGGGAGGCGCAACTCGGCGGCATTCTCCTGCAGTGCATCCACAACGGCTTTGGCCTACAAGAGTTCAAGAAGGAGTTCACCGGCCCCGAGTATGCGGAAGAGTTCATCAACCAGGTTCGCGAGGCCGGGATCGATGTCTTCTTGAGTACCACGGTGATCGAGCTCACCGACCATGGGGATCAGAAGGAAGCGGCGTGCTTCTCCTCTCTGAATGGGGTGCTCCGGATCAGCGCCCGGGCGGTGATCCTGGCAATGGGCTGCCGAGAGCGCAACCGCGGCAATATTCGCATTCCCGGCACCCGTCCCGCCGGCGTCTACACCGCGGGTTTGGCGCAACGTCTGGTCAACATTGAGGGGTATCTGCCCGGGAAGGACGTCGTCGTGATTGGCTCGGGCGACATTGGGCTCATCATGGCGCGGCGGATGACCTGGGTGGGTGCCAAGGTCCACGGTGTCGTAGAGATCCAACCCTATCCCTCCGGCCTGACCAGGAACATCGTCCAGTGTCTCAATGACTTTCAGATCCCGCTCTATCTGAGTCACGTCGTGAGTGAGATCCGCGGCCGCGACCGCGTGGAATCGGTCGAGGTGACACCGCTGGAAAACGGTATCCCCGACACCGATCAGTCCTTCGAGATAGCCTGCGACACGGTACTCCTGTCGGTCGGCCTCATACCGGAAAACGAGCTATCCAAAGAAGCGGGGGTCGAGCTCAACCCGCAGACCGGTGGCGCCCTGGTGGACTCCACCATGATGACCAACGTCGATGGCATTTTCTCCTGCGGCAACGTGCTCCACGTTCACGATCTGGTGGACTTCGTCTCCGAGGAGTCAAAGCGCACCGGCGGCTACACGGCGGACTACCTGGCACGCAAGCGACCCAAGCGGCAGGTCCAGATCCGCGCAGGGGCAAACATCAAGTACGTGAATCCGGCGCAGTTCAACCCCGAAGCACCGGACAAGCTCTACATGCGCTCACTGGTGGTGAAGAACAACGCCAAGGTGCAGATCAACGTGGACAACGTGCCGATCCGCACCATCAAGAAGAACCATGTGCAGCCGTCGGAGATGATCAGCGTGAAGCTCCGTGAGAAGGACCTCGAGCAGGTGCGCTTCACGGCGAGCTCCGTCATGGAGGTGAGCATCCAATGAGCGAGTTGACCAAAGAACGGGAGATGATCTGCATCAGCTGTCCGATCGGCTGCCGTCTCACCCTCTACACCGATGAGAACGATGAGCTTGTCGTCAAGGGCAACAAGTGTTCGCGAGGCAAGGAGTACGCTACCGAGGAGTTCTTCGCGCCAAAGCGCATTGTCACGGCGACGGCGCGCACCACCTCGAAGGAGTTTCCCCGTGTGCCTGTTCGCACAACCGCAGCCTTGCCGAAGGAGCACATCGACGAGCTCCTCTCCGAGATCTACAAGCTCGATGTTTCGGTTCCGGTCGAACGCGGGCAGGTAATCCTGGAAAACTTCGCCGATACCGGTGTCGACCTCGTCGCGAGCCTGAGCGTGCAAGCCGGACGGGTCGGAGCGACATCGCCGGGCCGGTCGGAAACGGGCGCCGCCGAGCGCCCCAAAGGAGCTAGGCGTGAGTAAGGACAAGAAGTACGTACTCAGTTTTGATCAAGGCACCACGAGCTCCCGGGCAATCCTCTTTGATCACGATGGCGCCATTGTCGGGACCGCGCAGCAGGAGTTCACCCAGTTCTATCCAAAGCCGGGCTGGGTGGAGCACGATCCCATGGAAATCTGGGGCTCTCAGAGCGGCGTGGCGCGACAGGTCCTCGAGCGCAGCGGCGTCCGCCCGGAAGAAGTCGCCGCAATCGGTATTACCAATCAGCGGGAGACGGCAATTGTCTGGGACCGGGAGACGGGAAAACCCATTCACAACGCAATTGTCTGGCAAGATCGACGCACCGCCGGCATCTGCGATCAGCTCAGCCGGGACGGCTGGACCGACTACATTCGGGAGAACACCGGCCTGGTCATTGATGCATACTTCTCCGGGACCAAGGTGAAGTGGATCCTGGACAACGTGGAGGGCGCCCGGGAGAAGGCAAACGCCGGGCAGCTCCTCTTCGGCACCGTGGACACCTGGCTCCTGTGGAACCTCACCCGCGGTGAAGTGCACGTAACCGACTACTCCAACGCCTCCCGCACCCTCATGTATAACATCAAGAAGCTGGAGTGGGACGAGAAGCTCCTCGATGCCCTCGGCGTCCCGCGGAGCATGTTGCCTGAGGTAAAGCCCTCGAGCCACGTCTACGGTACCACCCACGAGAAGACCTTCGGAGGCGCAAAGATCCCCTTGGCGGGAATTGCCGGGGACCAGCAGGCGGCGCTCTTCGGCCAGGCGTGCTTCGAGCACGGTATGGCCAAGAACACCTACGGAACCGGCAGCTTCGTCCTCATGAATACCGGGGAACAGCCCATCACCTCGGAGACCGGGCTGCTCACGACCATGGCGTGGGGTATCGGGGACCGGGTCGAGTACGCACTGGAGGGCGCCATCTTTGTCACCGGCGCGGCAATTCAGTGGCTCCGAGACGAGATGCACATCATTAGCGACGCCGCCGATACGGAGTACTTCGCCTCCAAGGTCAGCGACACCAACGGTGTCTACGTCGTACCGGCTTTCGCCGGCCTCGGTGCACCCTACTGGGATATGTACGCCCGCGGGGCGATCCTCGGGTTGACCCGCGGCGTCAACAAGAACCATGTCATCCGCGCCACCCTCGAATCTCTCGCCTATCAGACCCGGGACGTGTTGGAGTGCATGGAGCAGGATTCCGGCATTGAAACCAAGGAGTTGAAGGTCGATGGCGGTGCGAGCGCCAACGGCTTCCTCATGCAGTTCCAGGCCGACATCCTCGGCGTTCCCGTGCTTCGCCCGACCATCATAGAAACCACCGCACGCGGCTCGGCCTACCTTGCCGGGCTCGCCGTCGGGTTCTGGCAGGACAAGAAGGAAATCTTGGCCAAGTACGAGGTGGACAAGACCTTCGAGCCGACCTTCGCCGCCGAGCGACGCGACGGACTCTACCGCGGCTGGAAGCGCGCCGTGGAAAAGGCAAAGGCGTGGGAGGAGCCCGATACGGAGTAAGCGGCCGGCGGGCTAGGGCGCCGGCAGGGTAAGCGGCCGGCAGGGCACGCGGCCGGCGGTGCGACAACCTCGCGGTCGGGCGCCCGGCTCCACGGCCGCGTGCGCCCGGGGCCTGGCCCCCACCGTCTGGTGTGCCCCTGGCCCCGGGCCCCGGCCCCGGGGCTGGATACCGATGCCGAATTTGACGTTCCCGGAGGGCCTTCCTATCATTAACGCATTGACGCGGCATTTTAGACTGAATCATCCAGAATGCCGCGCAGGAAGGAGATCCACCATGAGAATTAAGGTTTTCTTGCAGGCCCTCATTGTCGGCCTGTTGATGTTGGGCGTTGCCTCGTTTGGCTTTGCCACCGGCCAGGCGGAGGACGATGGCGGTGGGACGAAGGGACCGATTGTGGTTGCTTCCAAAATCGACACCGAGGGTGCGCTCTTAGGCAACATGATTGTCCAGGTCTTGCGGGACAATGGATTCGAGGTTGTCGACAACACTGAGTTCGGAACGACCGATGTCATTCGCAAGGCTATCACCAGCGGCGAGATCGACGTCTACCCGGAGTACACCGGTAACGGCGCCTTCTTCTATCCCGACAGCCCCCGAGAAGTGTGGAAGAACGCAGAAGAGGGCTATCAGACGGTGAAGGAGCTCGACATGGAGGCGAACAACCTCGTATGGCTCCAGCCGGCGCCGGCCAACAACACCTGGGCAATTGCAGTGCGCCGCGATCTCGCGCAAGCCGAGGACCTCGAGACCCTGGACGACATGGCGGCGTACATTCGACAGGGCGGTGACTTCAAGCTCGCGGCCAGTGAAGAGTTTGTGAGCCGCGAGGACGTGCTTCCTTCCTTTGAGGACACCTACGGATTCGATCTCGGCGACGATCAGTTGCTCACCTTCTCCGGTGGAAATACCGCCACGACTACCCAAGCGGCGGCGCGCGAGACGGACGGCGTCAATGCCGCCATGGCCTACGGCACCGACGGCCAGCTGCCCGCACTCGGCCTGAAGGTCATGCGCGACTCAAAGGGCGTCATGCCGGTCTATGAGCCCGCTCCACTCGTGCGCGCCGAGATCATGGATCAGTATCCGGAGATGGCCGATCTGCTGAATTCCGTCTTTCAATCCTTGGACTTGGAGACACTTCAGAATCTCAACTCGCAGATCGCCGTCGAGGGACGCGACGCCTCTCAGGTTGCGGAGGAGTACCTCCAAGAGAACGGATTCTTGAACTAGTGCTTTAGATCGGACACGTAGCAGTGATTGTCCGTAACGAGTCATTCGAAAAGGTCACACTCCTCGGTGCATGCATCGGGGGTGTGTCCTTTTTTTTGCCCTTCATCGTCGTGAAGGAGAACCGCGTCGTAGAGGGGATTGCCCGCTTCATTTGGGAGCTCCCGGTGCCGCTTCTGATTGGTCTGGTGGCGGCCGCTATTGTGACGAGCTTCCTCCTTTCTCGTCTCGGTGAAGGGATGAAGGTCCGGTACACCAAGGTTGGTGCCGGCCTCCTGCTCTTCGCCGGCGCGCTCCTCGCCCTGTCGCAATCCGGCGCTATCCTGCAACAGGAGGGTTTCGAGTTCGGTCGTATTACGCCGTCGGTGGGTTTCTGGCTCCTCATGATCTCGAGCTTCGTCCTGATTGACGGCTCGCTGCGAAACGCCCCTGTCTCCGGCACGGTGCGTACAGCCATCTCGCTTGCGCCATTCGCGGCATTGACGGCGCTTCTGCTTGCCGGTGGACTGGACGACCTGGCCATCCTGAAGGAGTTTCACAATCGACAGGACCGGTTCGTTCGGGAGCTCTTCAATCACATCTACCTGAGCGGCGTCGCGGTCTCCCTGGCCGTGGTCATTGGCGTGCCGCTTGGTTTGATGGCGTGGAAGCGAAGTCGGTTTGAGAAGCCCATTTTTGTTGTGGTCAATGGGATCCAGACCATTCCCAGCCTCGCCCTGTTCGGGCTCATGATCGCGCCTCTGGCATACCTTTCCCAGCGCTTCCCAGTTTTGCGGGAGATGGGGATTCAAGGTATCGGCAACGCTCCGGCGTTGATCGCACTGACGCTGTACGCGCTCCTTCCAATAGTGAGAAACGCCTATACCAGTCTTGCAGTCATACCAAACGCCGTCATTGACGCCGGGAGCGGTGTGGGAATGAACAGGCGGCAACTCCTGCGTTTCGTGGAGTTTCCACTGTCCATACCCATTGTGCTTTCCGGGATTCGCACCTCCGCGGTGCAGGCGGTGGGCAACACCGCCGTAGCGGCGCTCATTGGAGCGGGTGGACTCGGCCGCTTTGTCTTCCAAGGTCTCGGGCAGGCCGCTCCAGACCTCATTGTGATGGGGGTGCTTCCCATCATATTCCTGGCGGTTGCCTTGGACCGATTCCTCGGCCTCGTCATAGATCGCGTCACACCGCGCGGATCGAAGAGGGAACTAGCATGATTGAATTTCGATCGGTAACAAAGAAGTACGGCGATTTCACTGCCGTGGACAATATTGACTTCACCGTGAACGACGGAGAGGTCTGCGTGTTGATTGGGCCTTCCGGCTGCGGCAAGACCACCAGCCTGCGCATGACCAACCGCATGCTCGAGCCCACGCACGGGGATATTCGCATTGACGGTGAGAGCATCACAAGCGCCACCGTTGAGACGCTTCGCCGCGGTATTGGCTACGTCATCCAGAGCGTTGGCCTTTTCCCGCATATGTCGGTCAGAGACAACATTGGCATTGTGCCCAGGCTCCTCGGGTGGACCAAGGAAAAGCGCTATGACCGCGCGAACGAGCTCCTCTCAATGATTGGGCTCGACCCGGAGCAGTACAGCACAAAACACCCCTCCGAGCTCTCCGGCGGTGAGGCGCAGCGAATTGGCGTGGCCCGAGCGCTGGCGGCGAATCCGCCAATTCTCCTCATGGACGAGCCCTTCGGCGCGGTCGATCCGCTCAACCGGGAAGTACTGCAAAACGAGTTCATCAACCTGCAGCGAAAGCTGCGAAAGACCGTAATCTTTGTGACCCACGACTTGGATGAGGCCATTCGGCTCGGCGACCGCATTGTCATTATGCGCTCAGGCCACATTGTGCAGCACGACACACCGGAAGAGATCCTTGCCCACCCTGTAAACCAATTCGTCCGCGACTTCGTTGGGAATGATCGCGCCCTGAAACGCCTCTCCTGTTTTATGGTGCAAGACCACATGCGCGAAGGTGTCCTCATGCGCCGCGAGGATGTGGCCGGGGCGAAGCGCGAAGCCTTCACCGAGGGCGTTGGCATGATATGGATACATGACGATGAAGATCGCCTCGTCGGCATGCTCGACGAGCGCAAACTCAACGGGTCAAAAGGTCTCGACCCGGACCGGATAACACCCGTACGCCCCAAAGATGTCGGGGTGCGCAGCGTCTCGGACCTTCGTGAGGCACTCTCCCGTATCCTCGGGCAGGGCCTGAAAGCCGTGCCGGTTGTTGATGACGATGGGCGCGTCCTCGGGGAGGTGCGCCTGAGCGATCTCGAAGAGCTGAACCAGGAGGGGCTCGACTGATGCGTCTCTCCCTCGGGCAGCGCCTGCTGCGACTCCTGCCTCTGCTCTTTGTCATTGCAGCCTTCGCAGCGGTCATGGCAAACGACACGAGCCTCGAAGCCTTCCTCAAGGCGCTGTTTCCCGACGCCCAGCAGCACCTCTATCCCCGGGCGAGTCTCGGGACACTTCTTGGTGAGCACCTCGTCTTAGTCCTGGTGTCGAGCGTTGCGGCGACGGTGGTCGGAGTTGCGTTGGGCGTATTGGTAACGCATCCAATTGGGCGTGACTTCCTCTCAGTGGTGCAGGACATCAGCTCCTTGGCGCAGACCTTTCCCCCGGTAGCCGTCCTTGCCCTGGCAGTCCCGGCGCTCGGGTTTGGATTCCAGCCGACCGTTGTCGCGCTGTTTATCTACAGTATCCTCCCCGTGCTGAACAACACCATCTCCGGTATGGAGGCCATCCCCGCCGACCTCACGGAGGCCTCACGAGGCATCGGCATGACGAAGCTTCAGGTGCTGCTCCTGTCCGAGTTACCTCTTGCTGCGCGGGTGATCGCGGCGGGTGTGCGAACCTCGATCGTCATAAACATTGGCACGGCGACCGTGGGCGCCGTGGTCGGAGCCGGCGGACTCGGTGTCATCATTATTGCCGGCTTGGTGCGCGACAACATTGCGTTTGTTTTCTCCGGCGCCGTTACCGCGGCGCTGTTGGCACTACTTGTCGACTGGGGCTTGAGCCAGATAGAGAGCCTCTTCTACGCGCCCCGGGCGCGCCAAACCCGATAGGCCGGTACGAGGTCTTATGGTAGAGTGCCCTATGGACGCAGTGCAAACAGCTTTTGACGTAGCCAAAGCAATGAAGGACAAGGCCTACGCGCCGTACTCAAAGTTTCACGTCGGCGCCGCCGTGAAAGTCAAAGAGGATGCCACCATCTACGGGGGCTGCAACATTGAGAATGCAAGCTTCGGAGCCGGCGTGTGCGGTGAGCGGGTGGCCGTCTTCAATGCCGTTGCGGCGCGTGGAGAGGCCGACTTCGAGTTTCTCGTCCTCGTTACGGACGCGAAGCCGGCAGCCGTACCCTGTGCGATCTGCTTGCAGGTGCTCTCGGAGTTCTGCTCCCCCGACTTTGAGCTCCATCTTGCGACCGTGGATGGGATCGAGCGCACCGTCACCCTGCGGGATCTGCTTCCCGAACCCTTTGCACTGTGACTACCTTAAACCTATGACACCTCCAAAGTATCGGCAAGCGGCCGTGCGTGCCCTTCGTTTCCTGGCAACGCTGCCGATTCTCCTCTATCGATATCTCATATCTCCGCTCTTTCCGCAGACCTGCATCTACCACCCGAGCTGCTCCTCCTATGCGCAGCAGGCAATCATGAAGCACGGCCCCCTGAAGGGCTTTGCCCTTGGAGTTGCCCGCGTCTTTCGGTGCTCGGGTCTCTTTTCCGGCGGTTACGATCCCGTCCCGGATACGTTCTCTTTCCGCGTCGTTCGTGACGGATATCGTGCCCACCGACACAGGCCGCCGGAGTCCGGCGACTAGCATGGGGACAATTGCCGACCACGCCGTGGCCGTCCACGATCGTCTCGAAGAGCTCTACGAGGCCCCGCGGACCCTTCTCGAGCATTCGGGACCCTACCAGCTTCTTATTGCGGTCATCCTTTCCGCACAGACTACGGACGCCCAGGTGAATCGTGTAACACCGGCGCTGTTTGCGGCCTTTCCGCTACCGGCCGATCTTGCAGGGGCGCCGCCAGCTGCAGTGGAGGAAATCATTCATCCGCTAGGGTTCTACCGAAACAAGACGAAGAGCATCATTTCGGCCGCCAAAGCGATTCACGAGCGCTTCGCGGACGAGGTTCCCGTCGAGATGGAGGAGCTTCTTACAATTCCCGGAGTGGGCCGCAAATCCGCCAACGTCGTTCGAGGGGCAATACACGGTCTACCCGCCGTTATTGTAGACACTCACTTCAAGCGCGTAGCGTCGCGTCTCGGCCTTACGCACGAGAAGGATCCGCTGAAGATTGAGCGTGCCCTCGCTGTCGAGATCCCGGCGGAGTTGCAGACTCCGCTGTCCATGGAGCTCAACTTCCACGGCCGCGATACGTGCACGGCGCGGAAGCCGGCGTGTACCCGGTGTGTGCTGAACGATATCTGTCCCTCAGCGCTGCCGCCGGACTGACGGTGAGGGCGAATATGGAGGCTGTCTTGCGTGT
>CAYPTH010000028.1:0-7990 GCA_964413635.1 uncultured Spirochaetaceae bacterium | reverse complement strand
TCAGCGCTGCCGCCGGACTGACGGTGAGGGCGAATATGGAGGCTGTCTTGCGTGTGCCCTCGCTGTCGAGATCCCGGCGGAGTTGCAGACTCCGCTGTCCATGGAGCTCAACTTCCACGGCCGCGATACGTGCACGGCGCGGAAGCCGGCGTGTACCCGGTGTGTGCTGAACGATATCTGTCCCTCAGCGCTGCCGCCGGACTGACGGTGAGGGCGAATATGGAGGCTGTCTTGCGTGTCAGTCATGCGGCACGTATAGTAGGAAGAGCTCATGCTATCGCGCAACGTTCGTGATCGGCTCCGGGAGCTGACAAAGCAGTTTACTCAGCAGCTTCCATCTCGTCTCCAGGCCATTCACAGCGCCCTTGGACAACTCGAGGAAGACCCGAGCTCCGTCGACGCCTTGCGCGAGATTCGCTCCCACGCGCACCGTTTGGCGGGTTCCGGAAGCACGTTCGGGTATCACACCATCTCTACCGTATCGCGCGAGCTCGAGCATCTCGTGGCCGAGTGTCTCGATTCGGGCGGGACAGTGGATCGCACCTCCATGGCTGCGATTCGCGAGATGGTCGACAACCTCGATCGCTCCTTCCATCAGCATTCACAGGAGTCGCAGGGAGAGGGCTCGTCGGAGGACGAGGGGCAGTTGCTTCCCGTGGGTGACCGCGAGCCCAGGAGGAGCACCGACGGTCTCGGGCACTCCGTGGCGGTTCTTGCCCGCGGTGACGACACTACGACCGACCTTGCGAGTCAGCTCGGTTTCTTCGGCTTCTCCGTGGTCGCCGTATCGGATCTCGCGGAATTGGAAGCTCTCGTGGAAGAGCGCGGTGGTTTGGTTATTCTCGTAGCAGATCTTCGAGTAATGCCGGAGGATGCGGATGTGGCGCTGCGGCTCAAAGCGCTGCGCACGGAGAGCAACGCTCTAGCCGGGGTCATCTTCTTCTCCAACGTAGACAACTTTGACGAACGCCTCCGGGCGGTGAGAAGCGGCGGCGACGCCTTCTTTCCGGCTCCGGTTGAGGTCCTTCGTCTCGTGGATAAGATCGAAACGCTCTTTGGCACTGCGCAATACGAGCCATACCACGTCCTTGTCGTCGACGACGATCACGAACAGGTCTCATTTCTTGCCCTCATTCTGCAGCAGGCGGGGATGATCACATCGGTGGTGACCGAAGCGAACAACGTGTTCCAGGTTCTCACCGAGGCAAAGCCCGAGATCATCCTCATGGACATGTACATGCCCGGGTGCAGCGGCATAGAGCTCGCCCGGATCATCCGGCAGCAAGAAGCGTTTATCGGCATTCCGATCATCTTTTTGTCCGTCGAGCAGGACCGGGAAAAGCAACTCCAAGCAATCAGCGAAGGCGGGGACGACTTCATTGCCAAGCCGGTACAGCCCGAATACCTGGTGACCGCGGTACGTATGAAGGCGCAGCGAACCCGGGACATGCGCTTTTTCATGGAGCGAGATTCGCTAACGGGGCTCCTCAATCACTCGAATCTCCTCGAGAAGGTAGAGTACGAGATCCAGCGGGCCAGTCGAATCGAGTCGAGTCTAACCTACGCCATGATCGATCTCGACCATTTCAAGTCGGTCAACGATACCTACGGTCACCTCACCGGCGACCGGGTGCTGAAGAGCTTGTCCCGGCTGCTGCGTGAACGCCTGCGAAAGACGGATGTTATCGGCCGCTACGGCGGGGAGGAGTTCGGCGTCATTCTCTTGGATACGTCGCCTCAAGCCGCTTTCGAGATTCTGGACCGGATCCGGCAGAGCTTTGCGCGTATCCGTCACTCTGCTGAGAATCGCGACTTTTACGTTACCTTGAGCTGCGGTCTGGCCTCCTACCCGGCCTATGACAATGCAAACGAGCTCACGGAGGCGGCAGACCGAGCCCTCTACACCGCCAAGGAGAGCGGTCGGGATCAGGTAGTTTCGGGCTGACCTTGACTATCCTCGTTTTCTGAGACGTGTGGAGTCGCATTCCCTCCAGTTCAGTGAGTGCCACCATCGCGCGGCATCTTCAAATTCCAGCTCGAGAACAACGTGCCACCACTGCCTCACGCGCGTTTCAGCCGGCTCCGGAAGGTCCGATAATTGCTCAGCGCTCAGCCTCTCTTCGTTTACTGCCAGGAAGAGCGCTCCCGGTCGGGGAAGGGTAGAGCCGGGGCCAACAATGGCGACGAGCTTCCGCCCCGAGTCTTCTCCGACGAGTGCTTCCCGCGCGCCGGCGGCAATCGATACGGAGATATGAGTAGAATCAATGTCGAGCCCGCCGATTACGAGCTCCCGCGTACCCACCGGCGCCGGGGGAAGGTCGCCTTCATCCAGCGCGTAGGCGACGGGCAGGATCGGCGGCAGGGCCCTCACGGACGCCCAGCCCCGGTCGCGAAAGAGCGCGTCTTGAGTCGGACGCAGCAGCGCGTCTACGTTTCCCGGCGGCTTGAGGGCTGCCATGTATATCTGCATTGCGTGTCACCCTAGCCCGGCGGGCGCGAGATTGCAAGAGCAAGGTACATACGATACTCTACCCAAACGAGGCTCCCATGAAACGCAAAATCGAGCAGAGCATTGAGACAATCGTCGGCGTTTTGTCCAAGTGGGAAGATGTCGATGCCATAGCCGTTATCGAGTCGGGGGAGGACTTCTACGATCCCTACTTCTTCATAAGTGTTGACTGCTACTGCAACGGTGACATTCCTCCCAGCAACACGCGGCGTGACCTATTTCCTGCCGCCGTGGCTTTTGAGAGCCTCCACGCATCACGGAAAGATCGATTCCTCCTGCACGAAGTCCCATTCCGCATTGAGTATAAGGACCGCAACTATTTCGACGCCTTGCTCCAGACAAGGGAGGCGCCCGAAGGCGCCTTCCGAGATACCGGCACCTACATGCTCTATCGTTTGCGTCACGGCCGCGTCGTATTCAAGCGCAGTGACTGGATCGATGAAGCCAGGAAGGACCTCGACGCCCTCACCAACGAGTTCTGGAACATGCTACGCACCGCCTTCCAAGCGCGAATGGAGCATTTCCTCGGTGATCTCCACGCGGCGATTGCCCGGGACGACGAGCTCTTCTACCTTCTCTCTTCGTCGGGCTTCATCCGCACCGCCTCGAGCGTCCTCTTCGTGATCAACCATCGCTTCGAGCCGTCGGGACGGCTTTTGGCGGAGGAGACGCGGAAGCTCCGGACGCTTCCCGACTCCTTTCTGGGACGTTTTGAGAGCTTCCTAAGAACCAAGCCGGCTTTGACACCGAGCCAGAAAGGCGAGGTGGCGGAGCTGCTGGCCCGGAGTATCGTTGCATTGTGAGGCGCTTGCCACTTTTTCTGATTACGCTCGCTTCCCTCGTCTCGCTCGCTGCGTGCGCCGATCGCCTGGATGTGCCGTTCTCCATTGGTGATACCGACGCGGTCGCGATAGTTCACGAGAACACGCTCGAGAACGGCCGGACCGGCGAGTCGGTCGCGACATCTGAGTACGTTCTGGCCCGGGACACCGAGGTTCCTCCGACGGCACAGGATTTCGCAATTCGCCCGATCGACGGTGCCGTATTGCGGACTGCTCGTATCGAGGGCAGGGACGGGCAGATCCTCGGCGAGCGCGACTTCAGCGACTTTGCTCAGCTCGAGGACCAGCGGGAGTATCGCATTGTACTGCCGGCTGGAGCGTCGGTTACGGGGTTCTCCCTTTCCTACGTCGCAGAGACCGAGAAAGCACCATTTTCCTACGTTGGATTCCGCGACCACGCTGCCGGCTTGTCGGTGCAGGAAGAAAGGGTCATTGTGGGCGCTGGTGCGCTCAGCGCTTCCGGGCAATTGCAGGCACCCGCTTTGGAGCAGGCGCCTCCAAGCGGGCGACACGTGAGAATTGCGTTTCGCGAGCCGCCGTCCGCGGATCCGCGCTTCCTATCGCTCGCCTACACTCTGGCCCCGCCCACCGGCGACGCAGACGCCGCCCCGGCAACAGACCGTGCCGGACGGCTGCCGACAGCTTCCGTTTCCGTGAGCTGCGGCTCGGCTGCGTCAACTCGAGACTTTCAACTTACTCTGAGGCCGGGAAGACACGCGGTCTACCTCCACGACGCCGTATTGGGCTGCACGCCGACCACCGTCGAGCTCACGGGCGTGCCCGGTCGGGCGCAGGTCGAGGAGATTCTCTTCGGGACGGTAAACAGCGCTGAGCACGCTCCAATCCCGTCGGACTTGGGACTCGTCGGCTCGTACTATCCCCGGTCGGCGTGGCGGCAGTCGGACTACGAGCTTTTCGCCTGGAATCTCTATCCGAGTATCTTGATCTTCGACATGCGCTCCTACGAGGTTCAATCCCGCTTCTTCAAACGGCTTGCATTCTTTGTGGAGAAGCGCGGCTTTCGGGGAGAGATGCTGAGTGATGCGGAGCTCGCCGCTCGTCACGGGTGGAACGCCCACAACTACCGCCCGGAGGATTTGGCCGGATTCTACAATGTCGCCGACGTTGAGGGCCTTGCGCTGAACGCGGAAGAGCGGCTGCTTCGCGAGATCCTCCTGGCCAACGGTGTTCTCCGTCGGGGGGGCAATAAAGAGTTAACGGCCGGGCGCGGCGGTATCCTCAGCGTATCGCAGGAGTCCCATCCCGTCCTTCGTGAATTGCTCCTCTCGCACGAGGCGTATCACGGGGTGTTCTACGCAAATCGGGCCTTTCGCAGCGGTGTAAACGCTCAGTGGGAACTGTTGAGCGAAGCGGAGCGGGAATTCTGGCGCCGCATGCTCTCCTACCTCACCTACGACCCCAATGATTCCTACCTGATGGTCAACGAGTTCCAGGCCTATCTGCTCCAGCAGGGGGTCGACCGCGCTCGCGGCTATCTCCGGGGAACCGTCGCACGCCGTTTCAGTGCGCGCCGCGGTGATAACTACGTAGAAGCGTTCCTCGCGGAGCATCCCCGCACCTTTGAGCGGGCGGCGCAACGGATGGACGCTCTACTCTTTCAGACTGCAGGTTTGGTGGCGGGTGACGTATTCTGCCTGCGCTAGATGGTGTAGACGAAACTCTGCCGCCGACGTTGTTCTTCGGTGAGGATCTCCTCTACCGAGACATCGAGCATGGTTGCCATCTGACCTTGGAGCTTCTCCCAGAAGAAGTCCAGGGTAGACCCGCGTCGATCTTCGGAGATGAGCTCCAGCGGACCCTCCAGGGCGACGAGAACCTCTCGCGCCGTGAGCTGTCGCGGATCGATCGAGAGGGCGTACCCTCCCTGGGCACCGCGAAAACTCTCAACGATTCCCGCCTTTTTGAGCACAACCAATATCTGTTCCAGATAGTGCTGCGGCACCTTGCGCCGCTGCGCAATATCACGGATTTGGATGCTCTTCCCGTTGAAGTTTCCGGCAAGCTCAACGACCGCAAGCAATCCGTATACACCCTTCGCCGAAACAGTGAACACTGGGCGCTCCTACCCTATCGGAATGGTCAGCTTTTACGGTAACGCGGTCCTGAGGCGACGTCAACAGAAATACGCCCTCCCTCGGTGGTAACGATTGTGTAAAAGAGCCGTGTCCTAGCTGCTCCCGGCGGCGGGTACGCACGAACCTCTATGCATGGACGGCAGGAGGACTGCGTATCACGCTGCTTGCGCTCGCATTTTTCGCGATTGGTGCCTTTGCCGACATCGGTACCGAAGTTGCCGTCGGCGATATCATTCGGCCCGGTATCGACCTGGATCGAGGTAGTGTCACCGCGGTTTTCGAGCGGCTTCAGCGGATTGGTGGGAGTAATCCCAGCTTCGAGATTCGTACCCCCACCGCCGTGGGCGGCGTACGCGAGACTTCCTCCTTCGTGAAAGTCGAGAGCCCGAACAGCACATAGGTAGGTGTGTGCATGTAACGGCACGCTTCAGGTTCCGCTGCAGGGAACGAAGATCTCGACTCACTCGCAGAAAAGATCAATCACGAGATTCCCTGGTCCGACTACCCGCCCCTCAGATGCTGCCTGAGCTGTAGTGTTCGAGCTGGTCGATCACGATCGCCTGTTGGTGGATTACCGCGTTGACGACATCTTCAATTGAGATCACGCCGACCAGCTCGTTATCGGCGAATACCGGCAGGTGTGCCCTCTTGAGGAACACACAAGCACGTCATCGAGGGGAGGTCCGCCCCCCGTCCGTTTTCGGCACCGGCATTTCGTGACAGCGAGTAGTGGACCCTTTACAATGAATCAGACCATGGTTTCTTTCGATATCTTTCACGTCAATGCCTACACGGACCGAACCTTTGGGGGCAACCCCGC
This sequence comes from uncultured Spirochaetaceae bacterium, assembly GCA_964413635.1. Lineage (GTDB taxonomy): Bacteria > Spirochaetota > Spirochaetia > DSM-27196 > PWMO01 > CAYFQV01. The sequence continues at coordinate 1,723 of CAYPTH010000028.1, read as the reverse complement.
GGCGGTCATTCCACTTGGGGGCGAATGGCCTTCCGACGAGCTTCTCCAGAACATAGCCCGGGAAAACAATCTCCCGGAGACCGCGTTTCTCTTGCGCGCCGAGGAGGGCTACTCCGTCCGTTGGTTCAACCCAAAGCGCGAGGTTGACCTCTGTGGCCATGCAACCGTCGCCGCCGCGTTTGTCATTCAACGTTTCCTCGAGCCTCATGGAGCCCGGGATCGCAGTCCGATCACCTTTCATTCCCCACGAAGCGGCGATTTATCGGTTACCTTCGCCGGCGAAGATGGAGCACGCATCGTGCTTGACCTCGCGAAGAACCCGGTACACAGATGCGAAGTGCCCGTGGGCGCAGCCCGGGCGGTCGGCTCTATTCCCGTAGCAGCTTATCAGAGCTCCTCGAGCCTTCTCTTGCTCATGGAACGGTATAGCGCAATAGAACGGTTGCGCCCGGACTTTCGCATCATTTCCCAGTTCCCAGCCCGGAGCCTCATTGTCACGGCGGCTCCGGGTGGCTCTCGCGAGTTGGGGGGCGGCGCCGGCGGCGAGGGGGAACCTACAACGACCGCCACAGTCCCTGACTTCGGCTCCCGCTTCTTTGCGCCGCAGGAAGGTATTGCCGAGGATCCCGTCACCGCCTCCGCCCACGCCACCCTGGCTCCCTTCTGGGCGGAGCGGCTCGGCAAGAGCGAGCTCACGGCGCATCAGCTCTCTTCGAGGGGTGGCGTGCTCGAGTGTCAGGTCGACGGGGACCGCGTGCGGATTGGCGGCTTGGCGACGCTCTACATGAGGGGAAGCATCGAAATCCAGACTCCGGCTCCCGGACACATTTGAACGATGACGGATCATTGCATTTGATCAGGAATCTTTTTCGGGACGCCGGACCCACTTCTCGTACGGTCCGGGGGCGCCGCCGGCGGTGTTCTTCACTCAGCCATCCAACCGTGGTCGAGTCATGCGTTGCCCCGCTTTACCACCGCCGCCAGGTCCTTCCGGAGCCACGGCGGGGCGTGGACGCCGCGATCCAGCCCGGCAATCGCCACCCGCAGGGGGAGCCGGTCCACATCCATCCGGAAGGGCCGCCGCAGCACGCGCTCCACGAGCCGCGCCTCCTCGGCGCAGGGGTCGGCATGGCCGTCGCAGTGATCACACCCCGTGCATTCACCCTCGGCGCCCATCGCCTCCAAGAGGTAGCGCCGGCGGCAACCGGGGGCGTGGATGTAGCCTTCGAGCGGCGGGGGCTTGGCCTCGGCACCGGTGCCACCCACGCCGGACCGGCGGCGGCCCGACGGCCACCCAATCCGCAGCGCCTCCTCAACCAACAGCACGGCCCGCGCAGGCGCCCCATCCCGGCCCCCGCGCCCACTCTCCTGCAGGTAGCTCTCCACGGTGGCGGGGGCGGCGCGGTGGATAACCGTCCGGATGTTTGACTTGTCGACGCCCATGCCGTAGGCGCTGGTTGCGCAGAGAACGCCGTCGTCGCTGTCGAAGAACCACTCTTCGAGGGCCGTTTTCTCGTGGCGTTCGAGGCCGGCGTGATAGAAACGGATGGCCGGGTCGCGCAGGCGGAGCCGCAGGAGACGCGCCGTCCGCTCGCTCTCGTCACGAGTTGGACAGAATACGATAGCCGGCCGCGCCGGCGCTGCGAACGGGGTCGGCATATGGCCGGCTGTGTGCGGCGCAGGCCGGCGACCCGTGTCCCCGTCGTCCCCGTCGTCCCCGTCG